>NZ_JCAKNG010000016.1:0-24434 GCF_059516005.1 Propioniciclava sp. LT294 | reverse complement strand
TGTCGCTTGCCAGCGTGATGGGACCACCGTGTTGCCACGAGCATGGGACCACTTGGAAGTGTTATCGAGCATGGCGGACCTCGTTTCTGGGGTCAACGGTGACGCGCCCGCGTTGGCGGTAGGAGGGGCCTTCGACGACGAGGGTGTGCGCGCCTGAGGTGAGTCGATCGATGGCGGATTGGGCGAGGAGGGCGTCGGTGGTCAGGCCGAGCCATTCGGCGGGTTCTCGGTTCGACACCCAGATCGTGGCGGCGCGGCGGTGACGTTCGACGACGATCTCGTAGAAGTCGTTGGTTTGGGTGGCGTCGAGGGCCCGCAGCGCGAAGTCGTCCACGATGAGCAGGTCGATGCTGGTCAGGCGTCGGAGCTCGGCCTCGAGGGTGTTGTCGAGCCGGGCCGCCCGCAACCGGGTGAACAGTTTGTCGGCGCGGTGGAAGCCGACGGTCAGGCGGCGACGGATGGCGATGTGCCCGAGCGCGGTGGCGAGGTGGGTTTTGCCGACGCCGACGGGGCCGAGGATGAGGACGCCGGTGCCGGCTTCGGCGAACCGCAGGGTGGTCAGGTCGGACCACAGGTGCCGGTCGTAGGTGAGGTCGGGTTGGTCGTCGAAGGTGTCCAGCCGCATCGTGGGGTCCAGGCCGGCCTTGGCGGCGCGGAGGGTCGCGGAGCGGCCCTCGCGGCGGGTGACCTCGTCGGACAGGACGAGTTCGAGGAACGCGGCGTGGCCCAGCTGTTGCTGGCGGGCCAGGTGGAGCCGTTCGGGCAGGGTGTCGGCCATGCCGCCCAGCTTCAGGGCGCGCAGGGTGCGGGTCAGGTCGACGCCGACCGGGTCGACCGGCGCCGGGGGTCTGGTCATGGTGGTCATCGGTGCTCCTCCTCGAAGAGGGTGTCGGGTCCGTCGTCGCGGACCAGGGTCAACGTGGCGACCGGACCGCCGGCGGTGGGGGTCCGGTGACTGGCAGGGGTGGTCCCCTGGATGGCAGCGGGGCTGGTCCGGTCACTGGCGAAGGCCGTCGGCCGGGTGGCGAACTCGGCGGGTTGGCGGGCGAACCGGCCGCCGGGGATGGTGCCAGTCGGTAGCAGCGGCAGGGTGTCCTCGGTGGCCCGCTCCAGCATGGAGGCGATCTTGGTGACCGACACCACGTCGAGGTCCAGGGCGCGGGAGCAGGCGGCTTCGACCGGCCCGTTGCCGTAGCGGCGGACCAGCCCAAGGAGCCGGTACACCGCGCGCATCCGCGTCCACGGCAGCGGGTCGTCCAGGAGCCGCTCGGCGTAGATCCCGATACTCGACCCGTGGACCGCGCACGTGCTGATCAGGCGGGTCAGGTCCCGTAACGCGTAGCCGGACCTCTCTGCGGGCAGGTCGTCGCGGTCGGTGGATCGGCCCCCCGGCGCTTGGCGGGGGTGGGTCTTGACCAGCCGGCCCCGGTGGTACAGCTTGACCAGTTCCCGGTCGGCGCGCACGTCCAGCTGGTGGCCGAGGTAGGCGCCGGGCACCGAGTAGAGGGCGCGGGCGACCTCGACGTGGAAGTCGCGGTGCACCTTCACGGTCTTGAACACGGGCACGTCATACGCCGGCGGGACGGGCAACAGCACCCCGGCCTCGTGCTCGTCGAACACCTCCGCCGGGCGGGCCTGCAGGGTGCCGTGGATCCGCATCCCGGCCCGCTCGGCGCACCACACCGTGGCGCGTTGTTGGGCTTCCTCCAGGCTGGTGAACACCTCACCGGCCCAGAAGTTGCCGCGGACGTACTGCACCGCCCGCTCGACCTTCGGTTTGTCCTTCGGTGATCTGACGCGGGCCGGGTCGGTGCCGAACCCGGCGTGTTGGGCGTAATCGAGCCAGCCTTGGGACAGGCGCGGGTTCACCGGATCGGGGTCGGTGACGATGGCCTTCATGTTGTCGGGGATCAGCACCTTGAACACACCCTGGAAGAACGCCCACGCCGCTTCACAGCCGGCGATGACCGCCACCAACGTCTGCGAGTACGTCAACCAGACGAACAGGTGCCGCGAGTAGCAGGCGGTGAAGATCAGGGCGTGGACCTTCCGCCGGCGACCGTCTTCGCCGGTCAGGTAGCCCAGGTGTCCGAAGTCGACCTGCAGCTCGACGCCGGGCTCGCCGTCGGCGACCCGCACGGTGGTGTCCTTCACGCGGAACCCGCACCGTTCGGCGGCGAACCGGTGCAACGTCCGATACGGCACCACACACCCCTGCCGCGCCAACAGTTCGTGGACCTTCACCACCGACAACGGCTTGGCGTCCTTGCCGTCACCGGCCAACCACACCGCGATCTGCTCCTGGCGGGCTTCCAGGGCCTCCCACGCCGTCCCGTGCCCGTTCGGGCGGGCCGGACGCACCGCCGACACCACCTGAGCGACCAGGTCGTCATCGACCGCCGTGAACCCCGCGTCCCGCTGCAGACCGGCCTCCTGCGCGGCGGCCACATAGCGGCGGGCCGTCTTGCGGTCCACCCCCGCCCGCTCGGCGACTGTCCGCAGCCCGGCGCCCTCGAGCCAGCCGCGGAGTACTTCCCTGACCTCAACCACACTGACCTCCCTGAATCCCACGCCCGTAGACCTCCATGACGGCGACACCGACACGGCGATCCAACGAGCCGACCCAGGACCCACCGGCAAGACACGCCGGGTGGTCCCATGACTGGCAATCCAAGTGGTCCCATGAACCTGGCAGAAAACCCGCTACCCCGGTCCCATGCTCATGGCAGGCGACACAGCGCCTATCGTGGCAGGCCAACGGCTGTGGTTCAACGGAGGGTGCATGGCGGACGTCACCAATCTGGAGGCGCGTGACGTCTCGAAGGTGTTCTTCTCGGGGTCGGATCCCGTCTGGGCGCTCGACGGGGTTTCGCTCACGTTGGAGCCCGGCTCCTTCACCTGCATCGTCGGGCCTTCGGGCTGCGGCAAGTCCACGCTGCTCCGCATCATGGGCGGCCTGGAGTCCTCCACCTCCGGCGAGGTGATCGGACGAACCGCGGGCCAGCGCATCCCGGAGGCGTTCGTCTTCCAGGAGCACGGGGTGTTCCCGTGGATGACGGTGGAAGAGAACGTGGGCTTCGGCCTGCGCATGTCCGGGGTGGGGGGCCGCGAACGCCGCGAGCGCGTCCGCGACTGGATCGCCCGGGTCGGCCTGACCGCCTTCGCCGGCCACCACCCGCACCAACTGTCCGGCGGCATGCGCCAGCGCGTGGCGATCGCGCGCGCCTTCGCGACAGGGTCGTCCGTCCTCCTCATGGACGAACCGCTCGGTGCCCTCGACGCCCAGACCCGCCAGCTCATGCAGGAGGAGCTGCTGTCGCTGTGGCAGTCCGAGCGCAAGACCGTCCTCATGGTGACCCACGACATCGAGGAGGCGATCCTGCTCGGCGACCGCGTTGTCGTGATGTCGAAGCGACCCGGCCGCATCACCGAGGACATCGCGATCCCGTTCCCGCGGCCGCGGACGGTCGGGATCGAGCGCGACGCCGCCTTCGTGGAGTTGCGCCACCGCATCTGGGGCCTGTTGAAGGACGACGTCCGCGCCAGCGAGGAGGTGGCATGAGCGACCGCGTCACCCGCACCGAGGCCGCGGCACGCGCCGAGCGCACCACAGCCCGCCGCCTCCGGGCCCGCGACCTCGTCCTCTCGATCGGTACGCCGCTGGCCCTACTCCTGCTGTGGGAACTCGCCTCCCGGCTGGGCTGGATCGATGTGCGCGTGTTCTCCTCGCCGTCGGAGGTGGGCGCGCAGGGGGCCACGATGGCCGCGGACGGTTCGTTGGCCGAGCACACGCTCGCAACGCTGGCGCGCCTGTCCATCGGCGGCGCCATCGGGGTGGTGCTCGGTGTTGGCGTCGGCCTGCTGATGGGCACGTCCCGGGCCCTCAACGCGGCTCTCGGCCCGACGTTCTCGGCACTCTACGCGCTACCGAAGGTGGCCATCCTGCCGATCCTGCTGTTCATCTTCGGCCTGACCGAGACGCCCCGGATCCTGTCGGTCGTCATCAGCGTCTTCTTCATCATGCAGATCAACACGGTGGCGGGCGTCCACTCGATCGACGCCAAGTTGCTGGAGGCGGCACGCGCTTATGGCGCGCGGGGGCTGGACCGTTTCCGCTTCGTGATCCTGCCGGGTGCGCTCCCCTACATCTTCGCCGGGTTCCGCGTTGCCGTCGGCACCGGCGTGATCGTCATCACCGCGGTGGAGATGCTCGCCTCCAACACGGGGTTGGGGTACCTGATCTGGAACAGCTGGACGCTGTTCATGCCCGACAAGATGTACGTCGGCCTCGTCATGGTCTCCCTGCTGGGCGCCGGTCTGACGGCCCTGTTCGCCATCGTCGAGCGCAGGGCCCTGCCCTGGCGCCGCGGACGCCGGGCGTCCTGATTCCCCTTGTTCCCCTCACCACCACAGAATCCAAAGGAGCACTCGTGAAGCGCATCGCAGCAATCGCCGTCGCCCTGGGCCTCGCCCTGGCCGGCTGCAGCACCGGAAGTGAACCGCCCGCGGCCTCCGGCACTGCGGCCTCGCAACAGGCCGGGACGACCACGGTCAGGGTCGCCCACCTGCCCTCCACCCTCTTCTCCCCGTTGTACGTGGCCCAGGAGAAGGGCTACTTCGCCGACGCAGGCCTGAAGGTCGAGCTCGAGGCCGTCAAGTCCGGTCAGGACGCCGTCCCCCTGCTCGCCTCCGGCAAGCTGGACGCTCTGGCCGCCGGCTTCTCCGCGGGCATGTTCAACGCCCGAAACGAGGGCCTGGAGTTCCAGGTCGTGGGCTCGATGGGCATCAATACCGGCGATCCCGAGAAGTCCCCCACCATGCTGATCGCCGGTCAGCGGGCGTACGACTCGGGGACGGTCACGAAGGTCGCCGACCTGAAGGGCAAGAAGATCGCCGCCGCCGGCGGTCCGGGAGCCACCGGCGGCTTCTTGGTGGCCTCGATCCTCGCGGGCGAGGGCCTGACACTGAAGGACGTGGAGATCGTCAACCTCTCCACCCCCGACATGCCCAACGCCCTGTCCACGGGCGCCGTCGACGCCGCGCTCGCGTCCGCGCCCGTGTCGAGCCGGATCCTCACCGACAAGGTCGGCACCCTCATCGGCGTCCCCGCCAAGGGCATCAGCTCTTCGGGACTGATGTTCGGCCCCGAGTTCGCCAAGACCCCCGCGGCCCAGAAGTTCTTTGACGCCATCGCGAAGGGCGCCGCCGACCTTCAGGGTGACGGAGCGACCGCGGACGAGAACCTCGCCATCCTCGCCAAGGCGACCAAGCAGGACGTCGCCGTCCTCAAGGCGACCCCGCCGTACGCCTTCGACCCCAAGCTGGCCCCGCAGCCCGCGACCATCGACCAGATGGAGAAGATCTGGATGGAGGGCGGGCAGATCAGCTACAAGACCGCCCAAGGTGCAGGCGGGCTCGTGAACGACACGTTCCACAAGGCCACTCCCTGATCGACCGGCACAGAACGGTCCCGCCCGGGTTCTCCCGGGCGGGACCGTTCGCGTTGGTGCGGCGTGGGCCCCTACCTCTCGTCGTGCACGTGCTCGTGGCCATGCCCCTCCGCTGCATCGGCTCCCGTGTCGAGGAACATCCAGCCGAAGCCGCCATCGGGCAGTTCGACGAGGCGGTGCCCCTTGGCCAGTTCCTCGATGACACCCGCCTCGATGACGAGCGGGTGGGGACCGGGCAGGTCGATCAGGACCGCGGCAGACTTGGTCTCGATCGCCGTGGCGGCGACGTCGTCGAGCGTGCAGGGCACGGGGCGGGCGTCGGGCTTCCAGGCCTGCAGGGAGTCGATCCCGGTGAACACGGGGACCGCCGTGGCGCCGGCGTCCGACCGGACCAGGACGGCGGCCATCTCCGCGTGGCGATCCGGGTCGGGTCCCGAACCCGGCTCGCCCTCGTCGCCCGCGGCCACGATCGGGAGGAGCAGGCGGGCGGTGCAGAGCGCGGCGATCGCCCGGTGGTAGTGGGTGCCTCCGGCGTACGCCTCGGCGAGGATCGCCCGCAGGTCGGGGTCCGGCTGGCCGTGGTCGCCCGCGAAGGCAGCGTTGGGTTGTCCGAGGGTCCTCATGGGATCCATCGTCCCACAACCGGGGCAAGCCCCCAAACCCTCCCGCCGCGCTGCCCGTACTCTGGTCGCATGGACCCGAACGTGCTCCACCTCGTCGTCGCAGGTGTACTGACCCTTGTCTTCGTCGTCATCACCGCGCTGATCTGGTCGCGCGCGCAGGTCAAGACGGTCTTCTGGTGGATCGGGCTGTCACTGCTGCCGCTCGGGATCTACTTCCTGGGCCTCGGCCCCGCGGCCGAGGGCGCGTGGGAGACGCTCCTCGCTTGGGCCCGCGCGCTCCAGGTGACCCCCATGGTCTGGGTCGGCGTCGCCCTGGCCGGGCTCTCCGCGGTGCTGATGCTGGGGAGCCGCCTCATCCCGTCGGAATCCTCCAAGGATCGCCGCGCAGCCGCCAGGGCCGCACGCGACAAGGAGAAGGTCTCAGGGTCGAGCCGTCCCGCAGTCGCAGCGCGTCCGGCTTCGACCACCGCGCCCTCGCGTCCGGCCCCGGCTCGGCAGGGTCAGGCAGCGGGCGACGACGCCGAGTTCGACGAGATCGCGGAACTGCTCCGCAAGCGCGGCATCAACTGACGTCCGCGTCCGCGGGACGCGTCAGCGGGCGGACGGAAGGTACTTGGCCGCCACGGCGCGCAGGTCGTCGACCTGCTTCTCGGCGAGGGGCCCGTCCGACCGCTGGATGCCCAGCAAGGGCCGGTCGGTGTCGTCGTTGAAGTCGACGAACGCCCAGTGATCCGCGGGCCGGTAGCGGATCGACTCGACCTGCGACCACGAAACCTCATGGGTCCGGAGCCCGTTGCGGAACCTGAGCCCCTGCGGACCGGCCTTGACGTACCCCAGCGCCACGGTCCACACGATGGCCAGCATGAAGGCCACGAAGAAGGCGAGTGTGGCGACCTGGGGAACGGTGAACAGGGCGCGGATCTCGGCCGGCAGCATGAACCAGCCGAACACCGCCCCACCGCCCAGCACGATGGTCCAGATCGACGCCTGCCGACGGATCATGCGCGGGTGAGCCTCGAACTCCCAATCCATGAAGTCAGAGCCTACAAGCCGCGATGTCGGTGACGAGGATGCCCTCGGCGCCGACGTTCCACAGCTCGTCCATGATCATCGGCGCATCCTTGGCCGGGATCATGGCGCGGACCGCCAGCCAACCCTCGCGGGCCAGGTGCGACACGGTCGGGCTGTCGATGCCCGGCGTGATGGCACTGGCGCGCTCGAGGTTCGCGGCCGAGACGTTGTAGTCGACCATCTTGTAGTTGCGGGCCGTCATCACGCCGGCGATGCGGCGCAGGAGCAGGTCGAGACCCGCGTGGCGCTCCACGCCGTTGGGCTGGATCAGGATCGCCTCCGAGATCAGGATCGGCTCGCCGAACATCTCCAGGCCGGCGCGCTTCAGGGTCGAGCCCGTCTCCACGACGTCAGCCACGGCGTCCGCGACGCCCAACCTGACCGCGGACTCCACGGCTCCGTCCAGCTTGATGAGGCGCGCCTTGATACCGCGCTCGGCCAGCCAGGAACCCAGCAGCCCCGGGTAGGACGTCGCGATGCGCTTCCCGTCGAGGTCGGCCGGGGTCCAGGACCCGCCGACCGGCGCCGCGAAGCGGAACTTCGTCCCGCCGAAGCCCAGGGCGAGCACCTCGTTGGCCGTGGCGCCCGAGTCGAGCAGCATGTCGCGCCCGGTGAAGCCCAGGTCGAGCGTGCGCTCCCCCACGTACACGGCGATGTCGCGCGGACGCAGGTAGTAGAACTCGACGCCGTTGGCCTCGTCCAGCAGGACGAGGTCCTTGGAGTCGGAGCGCTGCTTGTAGCCCGCCTCGGTCAGCATGGCGTGCGTCGCCTCGGCCAGGGATCCCTTGTTGGGAACAGCGATGCGGAGCAGGGGACGGTCGTTCACCTCAGGGCCTCTCACAGATAGCGGTAGACGTCGTCGAGGGTCAGGCCCTTGGCGATCATGAGCACCTGCACGTGGTACAGCAGCTGGCTGATCTCCTCGGCCGTCTCGGCGTCGGACTGGAACTCGGCGGCCATCCAGGACTCGGCGGCCTCCTCGATGACCTTCTTGCCGATGAAGTGGACGCCGGCGTCCAGCTCACGGACGGTCCCCGAGCCCTCGGGCCGGGTCACCGCCTTCTCGCTCAGCTCGGCGAACAGCTCCTCGAACGTCTTCACGACTGGTGAGCCTACTCGTCAGACCCGGACACCCAGGAGCGCGTCCACCGCCGTCAACACCTCGTCCACCGCGCCGGTGTCGTCCGAGTCGATGGAGGCCGATGCCGCGACCCAGGCATCCACGGCCGCCAGGGCGGCGGGAGCGTCGAGGTCGTCGCGCAACGCGTCCCGGATGGCCTGCACGGTCTGGCCCCCGGGGAACGCGGTCGGGTTGTTCGCGATGGCCCGCCATGAGGCGAGGCGCTCCTGTGCCCGCGCGAGGTCGGCGTCGGTGTACTCCCAGTCGGTGCGGTAGTGGTGGGCCAGCAGCGCGAGTCGGATCGCCATCGGGTCCACGCCCTGGCGCCGCAGCTGGGACACGAGCACCAGGTTGCCCTTCGACTTGCTCATCTTCTCGCCGTCGTAGCCGACCATCCCGCCGTGCACGTAGGCGCGAGCGAAGCGGACGCCGGTGGCCGCACGCCCCTCGGCGGCGCACATCTCGTGGTGCGGGAAGGCGAGGTCGCTGCCGCCGCCCTGGACGTCGAAGGTCTCACCCAGGTAGGCCAGCGCGATCGCGGTGCACTCGATGTGCCAGCCCGGCCGCCCGTGGCCCAACTCGGAGTCCCACGCGGGCTCACCCTCACGCTCCGTGCGCCAGACCAGGCAGTCGAGCGGGTCACGCTTGCCGGGCCGTTCGGGGTCGCCCCCGCGCTCGCCGAACAGGCGCAGCGCGGCCTCCCGGTCCACGCCCGACACGCGGCCGAAGTCCTCAACCTGCGTGCTGGCGAAGTACCAGTCGGGGTGCTCGGGGTCGTCCAACTGGTACACCAACCCGGACGCCTTCAGGCGGTGGATGAGGTCGAGCACGAGCGGGATCGACTCGACCGCGCCGATGTAATGGGTGGGCGGAATGATCCGGAGCGCCTCCATGTCGGTCCGAAAGAGGTCCACCTGCTCGGCGGCGAGTTCCTCCCAGTCCACGCCCGTCGCCTCGGCGCGCTCCAGCAGGGGGTCGTCCACGTCCGTGACGTTCTGCGTGTACAAGACGTCCAGACCCGCGTCGAGCCACGTGCGCTTGAGCAGGTCGAAGGTCAGGTAGGTGTTGGCGTGCCCCAGGTGCGTCGCGTCGTAGGGCGTGATGCCACAGACGTAGAGCCGAGCGGCGCCGCCGTCCGAGGCGTGCGACGGCCCGACCTCGACGAGTCCGCCCGAGGCGGTGTCGACCATGCGCGGGCGGCGCGGATCCGGGGTCAGCGAGGGGACGTCGGGTCGTGGCCAGGCCTTCATGACCGCCAGCGTAGCGGCGGGCTACGCTGGCCCATGGTCCGGCCGCGTGTACGGACGGGCCCCGACGGACGAAAGGTGCGGGCGCATGCTCGAGTGGTGGCAATCGGTGGTTCTGGGCATCGTCGAGGGCGTGACGGAGTTCCTCCCGATCAGCTCCACGGGGCACCTCACGGTGGTCGAGAAGCTGATGGGGCTGCCGATCGATGGCCCATCGGTGACCGCCTACACGGCGATCATCCAGGTCGGGGCCATGGTCGCCTCGATCGTCTACTTCTGGTCCGACATCGTCCGGATCGCAGGCGCCTGGTTCGCCGGGCTGGCCGACAAGGACAAGCGTGGGCCCGACCACCAGCTGGGGTGGGCCGTCATCGTCGGCTTCATGGTGACGGCGGTGCTCGCGCTCCTGTTGAAGAACTTCGTCGAGGGTCCGTTCCGCTCCCTGTGGTTCGTCGTCGGCGGCCTGATCCTGTGGAGCATCCCGATGTTCATCGGCGACCGGGTCGGAAAACAGGACCGCGGCGAGGACTCGATCACGTGGAAGGACGGCGCGATCCTCGGCCTCATCCAGTCACTGGCGCTGGTGCCGGGGGTGAGCCGTTCGGGCGCGACGATCACCGGTGCGCTCTTCCTCGGCATCGACCGGGTCACCGCGACGCGCATGTCGTTCTTCCTCGGCATCCCCACGCTCGTCTCGGCGGGCCTGTACCAGGGGGTGTCGGCGGCGTCCGACATCGCCGCCCCCGGCGGCGTGGGCTGGGTCGCGACCATCATCGGCATCATCGTCTCCTTCGTCATCGCGTACGCCTCGATCGCGTGGCTGCTCAAGTTCGTCGCCACCAACGACTTCACCGCCTTCGTCATCTACCGCGTCGTCCTCGGCCTGGTCATCGCCGGCCTCCTCGCCGCCAACATCATCCAGCCCGTCTAGGCGGTCGCTAGGGTGGCCGCCATGCAACGGCGAAGCGTGGGCACCAGTGGTCTGACGGTCGGACGCGCCGGGCTGGGCACGATGACGTGGGGTCGCGACACGCGCATCGACGACGCCCGCGCCCTGTTGCGCTCGTTCGTGGACGCGGGCGGCGACTTGGTCGACAGCGCGCCCGCCTACACCCGCGGAGAGGCCGAACGCATGCTCGGGCAGCTGCTGCGCACGGACGTGTCGCGCGACGACGTCGTGCTGGCAACCAAGGCCGGCTTCATGTTCCGGGACGGGGTCCGCGTCGTCGACACGTCCCGCCGCGTCCTGCTGGACGACCTGCACGACTCCCTGCGCCGCCTCGGCACCGACCACATCGACGTCTGGCAGGTGCACGCGTGGGGTGCCGCCCCGCTGGAGGAGACCCTGGCCGCGCTCGACCATGCCGTCTCCACCGGTGTCGTCCGCTACGCCGGCGTGTCGAACTTCGTCGGGTGGCAGACGGCCGCCGCAGCGACCTGGCAGGAGGCCTTCCCCGGCCGGGCGCGGCTGGTGAGCAACCAGGTCGAATACTCCCTGCTCGCCCGGCGCGCCGAGGTGGAGGTGCTGCCTGCCCTGCGCCACTTCGAGATGGGCTTCTTCCCGTGGTCGCCGATGGGACGGGGCGTCCTGACCGGCAAGTACCGCTCGGGGATCCCACGCGACTCCCGGGGCGCTGCGCCGCACTTCCAGTGGTACGTCGAGCCCTACCTGGAGGCACGCTCCCGTGCCGTGGTCGAGGCAGTCGCCAAGGCGGCGGACGGCCTGGGCGTCACCCCGCTTCAGGTCGCCTGGCTGTGGGTCCGGGACGCTCCCGGGGTCACCGCTCCCCTGCTCGGAGCCCGGACGGCCGCGCAGCTGGCGCCCTACCTGGACGCCGAGTCGATGGAGCTGCCCGAGGAGATCGCGTCGGCACTGGACGACGTGTCCGGCGGTCCGAACGAGGCGCGCACCGCCTGACCGGGACGCGATCGTCGCTCGTTTTGGCTTTGAGGGGCAGGTCGCGCTATTGTTACCGGGCTGTCGGGGAGACCCGGCCGACACCTTGCGCGGGTGGCGGAATTGGCAGACGCGCTAGCTTGAGGTGCTAGTGCCCGTATTAGGGCGTGGAGGTTCAAGTCCTCTCTCGCGCACAGAGCACGAAGCCGCTCTGGATTGGCAGAACATGCCGACCCAGGGCGGCTTCGTCGTTCTCGGAACGCCCGGCTCCCCACGCGATCCCGGTGGCAACCAGACCAACCCAGCTTTGATTTAGTTTTCAATCATGCTTAGGTTGTCTCGTCAACCAATGCGGAGTTCCCCCGGATCCCGCGCCCCCGACAATCTCCGAGGAGACCAGCATGAACACCGTCCTGAACCCGCCCGCCGCTGTCCGCGACGTCGCCCTGCTCATCGCCCGGGTCCTGCTCGGCACCGTGCTCATCGCGCACGGCGGCCAGAAGTTCTTCGAGTGGACCATCGCCGGCACCACCCAGGCCTTCGGGCAGATGGGTGTCCCCTTCCCCGCGCTGTCGGCCCCCGTCGCGGCTGTCATCGAGCTGGTCGGCGGCGTGCTGCTGCTCGCCGGCGCCTTCTCGGCCATCGCCGGCCTCGTCGTCGCCCTGCACATGGGCGCCGCGGCCGTCCTGGCCCACATCCCCGCGGGGATCTTCATCGACAACGGTGGCTGGGAGCTCGTCGGCGTCATCGCCGCCGCCGCCCTGGCCGTCGGTGTCGCCGGCGCCGGTCGCTACTCGGTCGACGCCCTCTTGTCCCGCACGGCGTCCACCGAGGGCACCCGGGCTCGCGAGCGCCAGACCGTGAACGCCTGATCCTCACCGGTACACGTTCGGCCCCCTCCGCTCCCCGGAGGGGGCCGAAGTGGTTTCTCGGGGGGCTTCAGCGGTCGAGGGTGAAGTTGAACACCGAGCCGTCGAAGTGGCTGTACGCCTCATAGTCGACCAGGTCATACAGCTCGGTCCGGTGCTGCATCTCACCGAGCGCGGCGGTGAGGGCACCCTCCTCGCTCAGGAGCGACAGCGCCCGGTCAGCCGCGCCCATCGCCAGACGCAGCAGCGAGACGGGCCAGATCACGATGTTCACACCCACGTCACGCAGCCGGTCGACGGTGAACAGATCGCTCTTGCCGAACTCCGTCATATTGGCGAGGATCGGAACGTCCACCGCCTTGCGCACGGCATCGAACTCGTCCAACGTGCGGAGCGCCTCGGGGAAGATCGCGTCGGCACCGGCATCCACGAGTCGCTGTGCGCGGCTGATCGTGGCGGCCAGTCCGTCGACTGCCCGGATGTCCGTCCGCGCCATGATGAGGAAGTTCGGGTCCCTTCGGGCGTCCACGGCCGCCCGAATGCGCCGCACCGCCGTCTGATCGTCGACCACCTGCTTGCCGTCGAGGTGCCCGCAGCGCTTGGGGTTCACCTGGTCCTCGAGGTGGAGTCCGGCCAGACCGGCGTCCTCGATCTCTTGCACACTGCGGGCGACGTTCATCGGTTCACCGAATCCGGTGTCCGCGTCCACGAGGGCCGGCAACTCGGTCACCCGAGCAACCTGCTGGGCGCGTGCGGCCACCTCGGAGAGGGTCGTCAGGCCGATGTCGGGCAACCCGAGATCCGCACTGATGACACCTCCGCTGACGTAGACCCCCTCGAACCCGTGCCGCTCAATGAGCCGCGCCGACAAGGGATTGAAGGCGCCTGGCAGGCGGAGCAGCTCACCGGCCGCGAGCCGCTCACGCAGGCGGCGCCGCTTCTCGGCCGGCGGGGTCTGGGCGTACAGCATCAAAACAACCCGGGGCGGGCGTCGCGCAGGGTGCCGGGCAGCGCGATGAACGTGAGCTGCCGCACCTCATCCACCCCGAGCTCGGGCAGGCGAAGGGCGAGGTCGAGGAACCGCTCGACCTGCTCCTCGCCGATCGTCGGCGTGGCCAACGTGCGGAACTTCTCGACGTACTGGGCGCGGGCGAAGGGGCGCGCGCCGCGGGGATGGGCGTCCGCGACGGCGATCTCGTCGGAGACCTGTGTGCCATCAGCGAAGTGCACCACGATGCGGCCACCGTAGGACTGGGCGTCGCCTTGAAGGTGGTACCGGCGCGTCCACTCCGGGTCCTCCACCGTGATGATCTTGCGCCACAGCGCGACGGTGTCCGGCCGGGTGGCCCGCTCGGGGGCATAGGAGTCCTCGTGGTGCCAGCGGCCGTCCTGCAACGCGACGGCCAGGATGTAGGGCAGCGAGTGGTCCAGGGTCTCCCGCGACGCGTTCGGGTCATACTTCTGCGGGTCGTTGGCGCCGGAGCCGATCACGTGGTGGGTGTGGTGCGACGTGTGCACGACGACCTTGTCGACCCGGCCGGGATCGGCCACCGCCGGATGCTCGCGCAGGAGCTTCCGGGCAAGGTCGATCCAGGCCTGCGCCTGGTACTCGGCGGAGTGTTCCTTGGTGTAGCTGGCGAGGATGGCCCGCTTCTCCTCCCCGCGGTCGGGCAGCGGCACCTCATACCGCCCCTCGGGCCCGTCCAGCAGCCACGCGATGACCCCGTCCTCGCCCTCGTAGATGGGGGCGGGGCTGCTCTCACCACGGAGAGCGCGGTCCACCGCCTCCACGGCCAGCTTGGCGGCAAAACCGGGGGCGAACGCCTTCCAGGACGAAATCTGGCCCTTCCGGGACTGGCGCGTCTGGGTCGTCGTGTGCAGTGCCTGTCCGATGGCTTGGTGGGTGGTCTCCACCGGGAGCTCCAACAACGTTCCCAGGGCTGCCGCGACGGAGGGTCCGAGGTGAGCCACGTGGTCGATCTTGTGTCGGTGCAGGCTGATCGCACGCACGAGGTCGATCTGGATCTCGTAGCCGGTCGCGATGGCGCGCACCAGCGCCGCGCCGCCACGGCCCACGTGCTGCGCCACGGCCACGACCGGTGGGATGTTGTCGCCCGGGTGGCTGTAGTCCGCCGCGAGGAATGTGTCGTGGTAGTCGAGCTCACGAACGGCGGCGCCGTTGGCGTAGGCCGCCCACTCGGGACTGGTGCGCGTCCCGGCATCCATCCCGAAGACCGTGGCGCCGTACCCGTTCGCGCTCGGCGCATGGGTGAGCGCCTGCTCGCGCGCGGCCGATGGCGCGGACCGACCGATGGACGCCGCCGCCACCGCCGCGTTGTCGATGAACCGGTTGACGATCATCTCCTCCGTGGCAGCCGGGACAGCCACCGGGTCCGCGGCGACCTCGGCGATGCGCCAGGCCAACTCCTCCTCGCGGGCCAGTGTTTCCTCGCTGCGGAAGGTGCGGACGGGATGGGATTTCACGGGGACTCCTGGTGGCTGTCGAGGGCTGCCTGCGGGCCGGGAAGGGCTGTTCGGAAGTGGGTCAGGCTGTTGTGCAGGTGGACGTGCGTGGCGGCGATGGCGAGGGGCCCGTCGTGGGCCGCGATCGCCCGCGCGATGGCCGCGTGCTCGCGGGCGGACGCCGCCAGTCGCGTGCGGGAGTTTCGAGCCATGCCGCGCACCCGCGCCGCATGGGTACGGAGCGTGGCGAGGGCATCGCGGAGGTAGGCGTTGCGGGCCGCGACATCCACGGCCTCGTCGAAGCGCCGGATCAGCAGGTAATAATCCTTGACCGTGCCCTCGTCTCCGCCTTCCCGTTCGAGGACGAGTTGGGCGGCCTCGAACTCCTCGGCGAACGCGGTGAACCGGTCCGCGTCCGGCCCGCGGGCGGCCAGTTCGGCGGCCTTGGCTTCCAAGCAGGAACGGAACTCGAAGATCGCCTCCAGATCGGCGGGCGAGACGCCGGTCACCACCAGGCCGCGCGCCCCGGACGCTTCGAGCAACCCCTCGGCGACGAGCTGTCGGAAGGCCTCACGCACGGGCGTGCGGGACACCCCGAGGCGCACGCCCTGCTCGACCTCGAACAGGATCTGCCCAGGCAGCAGCACGCCGTTCAGGATCTCGTCGCGGAGGCGGAGGTAGGCCCGCCCCGCAGCAGTGTCCGAATGCGCCAGCATGACGGGCAGTGTATACACAGGTCACAACCAGCTCTCGATCCTGCGCCTCACCCTTCCGCTCCCCGAGCTTTTGTGTATACATTGCCGCGGTCGGCACTGGAGCCGGCCCGATCAGGAGGTGCCCATGAAGGTCACACGCATCGCAGCCCTCGTCGCCGCAGCCGCCCTCGTACTGGGCGGGTGCAGCAGCGCCCCGCCCGCCACCTCGCCCACTTCATCCGGCTCGACGGCTCCGCAGGCCAAGGCGCTGAACCGCCTGGAGATCATCGCCCCGGCCGCTCCCGGCAGCGGCTGGGATCAGACATCGCGCGCCGTGCAGGAGGCTCTCAAGAAGGCTGAGCTCGCCAAGACGGTCGAGGTACAGAACGTCCCGGGCGCCTCCGGCACTGTCGCGCTGGCGCAGGTCGCCCCGCAGCAGGGCAAGAAGGACCTGTGGGTCACTTCCGGCCTCGCCATGATGTCGGGCGTCATCTCCAACGGCACATCCGTCACACTCGACCAGCTGACCCCGCTGGCCCGCCTCGTCGGCGAGTACGAGGCGATCGTCACCCCGGCTGAGTCGCCCTACAAGTCCGTGGACGATCTGTTCGCCGCCATCAAGGCGGATCCCAAGTCCGTCGCCATCGCGGGCGGTTCGGCCGGCAGCGCTGACCACATCTTCATCGGCCTCCTGGCACAGCACTACGGCGTGAACCCCTCCGACGTGAATTACGTGCCCTACAGCGGCGGCGGCGAAGCCACCACCGCGATTCTGGGCAACAAGGTTCAGGCGGGGATCGCAGGTCTCAACGAGTTCAAGGCACAGATCATGGCCGGCAAGATGAAGGGCCTGCTCGTCTCCTCCGTCGAGCCGATCGGGGGTGTGACGTTCGCCCAGACGGCCAAGGACGTGGACCCGAAGCTCGAGTTCCAGAACTGGCGCTCCATGATGGCCCCCGGCGGCATTGACGCCGAGCTCAAGGCGCAGTACCTCGCCGCACTGGACGGGATGCACGATTCGCAGGGGTGGACCGACCTGCTCAAGAAGAACGACTGGGACGACAACTATCTGGCCGGCGACGAGTTCGCCACGTGGCTGAAGGAGGAGAACGCTCGGGTGACCGGCGTCCTCAACGACTTGGGCCTGGCGAAGAAGTAGACGCGTGACCCAGACGACAACGACCCGGCGCAGGGCAGCCACGCCGTGGGGCGAGTGGGCCATCACGGCGGTGCTGATCCTGCTGGGCGTGGTCGTCCTCCTGGACGGTCTCGGACAGCCGACCTCGCGGTCGGCGTCCGGGATCGGCGCGGGCCTCCTGCCGATCGCCGTCGGCCTCCTGCTGCTGGCCCTCGGGGCGGCAGTCGCCATCCAGGTGGCCCGGGGCCACGTGGGTGAGCCCGAGTCGGCCGAAGGCGACGTGGACGTCCGGACCACCCAGTGGGTTCCGATGGCGGTGGTGGTCGCCGCAGGCTTGGTCTTCATCGGTGCGGTGGAGCCCCTGGGCTACGTGATCACCAGCACCGTCGTGTTTTGGATCGTGGCCTGGGCGATGGGGGCGCGCAAGCACCTGCAATCGGCTCTGGTCGCACTCGCGCTCTCGCTCGTGGTGTACCTCGTGTTCACGCGTCTGCTGTCCATCTCACTGCCCGCGGGCCTCCTGGAAGGGTTCCTCTGATGCCGGGATGGGAGGGGCTCCTCCACGGCCTGCAGTTGGCCCTCACCCCTGAGAACCTGTTGTTCGCCCTCGTCGGCACCGTCGTGGGCACGCTCATCGGTGTCCTCCCGGGCATCGGCCCGGCGCTGACGATCGCCCTGTTGCTGCCCATGACATACGGACTGGACCCCCAAGGCGCGTTCATCATGTTCGCGGGCATCTACTACGGCGCGATGTACGGGGGCTCGACGACCTCGATCCTGCTGAAGACACCCGGCGAGTCCGGTTCGGTGATCACCGCTCTGGACGGCAACAAGATGGCCCGGCAGGGTCGTGGCGCCGCGGCGCTGGCGACAGCGGCCATCGGGTCGTTCGTCGCGGGCACCATCGCCACCCTGCTGCTGGCCTTCTTCGCGCCCTGGATGGTCCAGGTCGCCGTCATGCTCGGAGCCCAGGACTACTTCGCTCTGATGGTCGTGGCCTTCCTCACCGTCAGCGCGCTGGTCGGCACCAACCCAGCCCGCGGCCTCGTTTCGATGGCCCTCGGCTTGGCCGTTGGGCTCATCGGGATCGACTTCCAGTCGGGCCAGCAGCGACTGACGTTCAACCACCCCAACCTGCTCGACGGCATCGACACGGTCGTCCTGATCGTGGCCCTCTTCGCCATCGGTGAGGTTCTGTATGTGGCCACCCACCAGTCGTCGTATTCGTTCGACATGATGGCTGTGGGCAAGAAGAAGAAGTGGATGTCGCGCGAGGATGTTCGGCGCTCCTGGGCACCGTGGCTGCGCGGAACCGGTATCGGTTTCCCCCTCGGCGTCATCCCGGCTGGCGGCTCGGAGATCCCGACGTTCCTCTCCTACACACTGGAGAGGCGGTTGTCGAAGAACCCGAAGGAGTTCGGCAACGGCGCCATCGAGGGCGTCGCGGGGCCGGAGGCCGCCAACAATGCCAACGCCGCCGGCACCCTCGTGCCGCTGCTCACCCTGGGCATTCCCACGTCCGCCACGGCGGCGGTCATCCTCGTGGCCTTCCAGCAGTACGGGATCCAGCCGGGACCCCAGTTGCTCGACACCCAAGCCGCCCTGGTGTGGGGTCTGATCGCCAGCCTGCTGGTGGCGAACCTGATCCTTCTCGTCCTGAACCTGCCCCTGATCGGCCTGTGGGTGAAGATCCTGCAGATCCCCAAGCCCTACCTGTTCTCCGGCATCATGTCCTTCGCGCTGCTGGGTACGTACGCAGTGAGCGGGTCGACGTTCGACGTCGTCGTGCTCATGGTGCTCGGCGGAGTCGGCTACCTCATGCGCCGCTTCGGGTACCCGATCTCCCCCATGATCGTCGGGGCGATCCTGGGGCCGCTGGCCGAGGTGCAGATGCGCCGCGCCCTCGACATCGCGGGCGGCAACTACCTCACGCTCATCTCCACGCCGTTCACGATCATCATCTACCTGACGCTCACGGCCGTGCTGGTCGGTGGCTTCCTGCTACGCCACCGCCCGAGCCGGTACGAGATCATCGACTCGGTGATCAGCGAGGAGCCCGAGCACCGCCCGTGACCCCCCACCTCGGTCGCAGGCTGCCTCTGCTGGCACACGCATTCTCACTCCAGACGGCCGCCTATCTGATCAGGCCCGCGGCCGCCTACCGCGCGATCGAACTGGGCCTCGCCCCCGCGCTGGTGGGGCTCATCGCGGCGAGCTTCGCGGTCATCCCACTGGTGGCCGCGGTTCCCGTCGGTCGTTGGACGGACCGCGGGCGCGAGTACCCCACGCTGGTTCTCGGCGGGGTCGCCATGGCGGCGGCCGCCGTGGGCATGCTCCTGTTGCCCACCACCTTGTGGTCGCTCGTCGCGTGGAACGCGCTCATCGGGTTCGGGCACCTTCTGGCCGTGATCGGGCAGCAGAGCCTCGTGGCAGGGGCGGATCGCGACGGGCTCGACGCGGCCTTCGGGCTGTACACCTTCGCCGGCTCATTGGGGCAGGCGGTCGCACCCCTCCTGCTGGCGACGGTCGGTGGCGGCGTGGTCATCCCCGACAGCAGGCTGCTCGTCATCGCGTACGGCTTGGCCTGCGCGATGATGCTCGTCGTGACCCCGCTCCTGCGTCGGCGCATCGAACAGGAATCCTCCCCCACCCCGACACCGCGCGCTCAGGGGCGCGTGCGGGCCTTGCCGCCGCTCTCCCCGGCCACCCGGCGGACCATGACCGGGGGCATCCTGCTCAGCGCCCTCGTGCTGGCGGCCGTGGACCTGATCCAGGTGTACCTGCCCGCCCTCGGCGTCGAGCGGGGCATCGACGCGTGGGTCATCGGAGTCCTGCTGACCGTGCGGGCAGGCGCAACCATGCTGTCACGGCTCGGGTTGGGTCGCCTCGTGCACCGCTGGGGACGTCGTCGGCTCGTCGTCGGTTCCAGCATCTTGGCGGGGGTGGTGGTGGCCATGATGGCCCTCCCCCTCCCGCCGGTGCTCCTCGGGCTGCTGTTGGCCCTGGCTGGTTTCTGCCTCGGCATCGGCCAGCCACTGTCGATGACCATCGTCACCCTCGCCGCCCCGCCCGGCACCACCTCTACCTTCCTTGCGCTGCGCCTCGTGGGCAACCGGGTCGGCCAGTCCGCTGTCCCTGCCGCGCTGACCGTGGTGTCCACCGTCACCGGCACGGCGGGCATCTTCGTCCTGACCGGCGTCGGCCTGCTCGCGACTGCGGGCCTGGCACTGGCGTCCATCAGCGACAGTCCCTGACAGGCCACCTAGGCTGCGGGCATGGACTTGGAGCTGAACGGCCGGGTCGTCCTGGTGGTCGGGGGGACGGGCCTCATCGGGCGCGCGATCGTCGATCGGCTGCGCGGCGAGGGCGCCACCGTTGTACCGGCGTCCCGGAACCCGGGGGATGGCGTCCACGTCGACGCCGGCGACGACGCATCCGTGCGCGCTGCGCTCGGCACGGTGCTGGCTCGCCACGGGCGGCTCGACGCCGTCGTCGTCGCCGCGGCTCCGGCGGCCCGGACGATGGATCCCGCCCGGACCGCTGCCCCGGACGCGGTGCTGGCGGCGGTCGAGCGCAAGGCGATCGCCTTCCTCCGGGTCGCCGGCGCGGCACTCCCCGCGATGGTGGCTGCGGGCCACGGCCGCATCGTGGGGATCAGCGGCCAGAACGCCTTCGTGACGGGGAACGTCGCGGGCTCCGTGCGGAACGCGGCTTTGATCGTCGCGGCCAAGAACTTGGCCGACAGCGTCGCGGGCACCGGCGTCACGATCAACACCGTGAGCCCCGGCCCGGTGTCGGACGCCCCGGCCCGGGAGGTGCCCGCGGGGCGAGGGGGCGAGTCGAGCCCCGAGCAGGTCGCCGACCTCGTCGCCTTCCTCGTGTCCCCCCGGTCCGGCGCGATCTCGGGAGAGTCGATCGCCGTCGGGCACCGGGTCAGGGGAACCACCTCGCTGTGACCCCGCTCAGAGCCAGGGGCCGAGCTCCGGCACTGCCCCGCCCTCGGCAGACAGACCCGTGTACGTGCGTCCGGCCAGCCACGCGACCACCTGGGCCAAGGGTCCGCTGACCAGCACGGGATCGCCCGCGCCCGCCAACTCCAAGGACACGTCGGTGTCCGACGCGCGCACCGACACGGGTCGCCCGCCGGTGGCACCGCGCTTGGTGACGATGTCGTCCGCCAGCGCCGCCAGGAAGTCCTCGGGCAGGTCCGTGAAGGTGACGTCACCGGCCAGGTCGACGGCGTGGACCATGACCTCCCGGGCGCGCATCCAAGGCGTCTCGGTCGCCGGGACCGTCCGACCCTGCCCCGTGACGATCAGATGCTCCCACTCCTCGTCCGACAAGGATGCGAACGCGTCGGCCAGCGCGGCGGCCGAGCGTTCGAACCAGGCGAGCAGGTCAACGGCCGGACGCAGAGCACCGGCCTCGATGTCGGCGTTGCGCTGGGCCCTCGAGGTGTACATGGGGGTCTCGACACCTGTCCTCGCCCAGGCGACGAGGTTGCCGACCGCGTCCGCGTTCGCGGCGATGTGGGCGAGCAGGTGCTTGCGTGTCCATCCCTGCAGCGCACTCGGACCGCCGAGTGCATCGTCGCTGTCCAGTCCGTCCAGGGCGCGCCGCACCAGCGCGGTCCCCTCGGTGACCCAACGCAGGCCGTCCTCCCGGGAGCGGGTCACCCGGCCACCACCTTGTTCGTGACCGACCCGATCCCCTCGATCGTGCACGACACCTCCTGACCCACCCGCAGGTAGACAGGCGGCTTGCGGGCATGCCCGACCCCACCCGGGGTTCCCGTCGCGATCAGGTCGCCCGGGTTGAGCCGGATCATCGTGGACACGTACTCGACCAGGTGGACCGGATCGAACACCAGGTCACCGGTGTTGTCGTCCTGCACCAACTCGCCGTCCACGTGGGTGGTGATCGCCAGGCGGGGACGGACCCCGCCCGGCAGGTCGTCGGGCGTGACCAGGACCGGCCCGATCGGGGTGGTGGCGTCCCAGTTCTTGCCCTGGGTCCACTCCCGCGTCCGGAACTGCCAATCACGGCAGGTCACGTCGTTCATCACCGTGAACCCCGCGATCGCGGACTCCGCCTCGACGCCCGTGGCCCGTCGCACCGGCTTGCCGATCACGACGACCAGCTCGGCCTCCCAGTCGAACTCCTCGGTCTCGGCCGGGCGTGCGATGTCGTCCCCCGCACCGATCAGGGTGTCGGCGAACTTGGGGAACAACGTCGGGTACTCCGGCAGCGGACGCCCCATCTCGGTGATGTGGGTGGCGTAGTTGAGACCGACACACACCACCTTCGACGGCCGGGCCACCAACGGGGCGAACTCCACCCCGGACACCCGGCCGATCACCCGGGTGGCCGCGGCCGCGACGTCACGCCAGTCCTCCTGGGCGAGGAAGTCACCCAGGTCGGCGACCCCGAGGTCGACCAGGTCATCCCCGTCGACCCGCACCGCACGGGTGCCACCCTCCACACGCACCGTTGCCAACTTCATCGAGCCACCTCCACACGCGCAAGATCGAGCTTCTCCAGGATCGGCGCATCCGAGAACCGGAACAGATCCAGATGACCCGAGTCCGAGCCGTCCTGGCCGGCGTCCGACTTCGCCGAGAACGACACCCAACTCGGCACGACGAACATGTCGCCCCGCTCGACACTCCACCGCTGGTCGCCGACGGTGACGGTGCCGGTCCCGTCGAACACCTGGAACACCGACGAACCGGTCTCCCTGACCGGCGCCGTCTCCGTTCCCGCCGCGATCCGGTGGAACTCCGTCCGGATCGTCGGCAGGACGTCGAGACCATTGTTCGGGTTCGTGTACCGCACCGCGGCATGCCCCGGCTCGACCGTCACACTGTGCCCGGCCCGCTCCAACTGCAACTGGTCACGCAGGGCGGCGTCGGTGAACTCCCAGCGGTAGGCCAACAACGGCGACTTCGGCGTCGGGCCCACGAAACTCAACGGAGTCAGGCCCGCACGACCCCACAGCATCTCCGCCCGGGACACGTCGGGGGTCTCCTTGGCATCCAACTCCTCAGGACCGAACTCGAAGAACGTCGACTCCACCTCGTACTGGAACGGGATGTCCAACCCGTCGATCCATGCCATCGAGTGCTGCGACGGGTTCTGGTGCGCATGCCACGCCCACCCGCCCTGGGGCAGGAAGTCACCCCGCCGCATCGGGACCGGGTCGGAGTTCACCACCGTCCACACACCCTCACCCTCCACCACGAACCGGAAAGCGTTCTGCGTGTGACGGTGGTACGGCGCCACCTCTTCGGGGCACAGGTACTGGATGGCCGCCCACAACGTCGGCGTCGCGTACGGACGACCCCCCAACGTCGGGTTCGCCAACGCGATCGCCCGACGCTCCCCGCCACGCCCCACCGCCACGATCTCCCCGGCCTTCTCCGCCAACCGGATCAGGTTCCGCCACCGCCACAGGTGCGGCGCCGCCTTGCTGACCGGGTGGAACGGCAGGGTCTGTCAGATAAACGGTGTGTGAGGCCCGGCGGTTTCTAGTGAGTGGCTCTCTCGAACCTGCCTGCGAAGGTGATCGCGAAGGCGTTCAGGGCGGGCTTCCACCTGACGACCCAGCGTGCCTTTCCGTGGCCGGTGGGGTCAAGCGATCGGGTGGTCAGGTACAGGCACTTCATCGCGGCGGCCTCGTTGGGGAAGTGGCCGCGGGCGTTCACCGCCCGGCGGTAACGGGCGTTGATGCTCTCGATCGCGTTCGTCGTACAGATCACGCGTCGGATCTCCACGTCGTACTCCAGAAACGGCACGAACTCGGCCCACGCGTTCTCCCACAACCTGACGATCGCCGGATAGCGCCCGCCCCAATCGTGGGCGAACTCGGCGAACCGATCCCTGGCCGCGGCCTCCGACGGGGCGGTGTACACCGGCTTGAGGGCCTTGACGATGGCGTCGCGGTGTTGCCGGCCGGCATAGCGGAACGAGTTTCTGATGAGGTGGACGATGCACTGCTGGACGACGGTGCGGTCCCAGGTGGTGGTGATCGCCTCCGGCAGTCCCTTCAGCCCGTCGCACACGGCGATCAGCACGTCGTCGACGCCGCGGTTCTTCAGCTCGGAGAACACCTGCAGCCAGAACCTGGCGCCCTCGGCGCCGTCGCCGGCCCAGATCCCCAGGATGTCTCGTTCGCCGTTGGTGGTGACGCCCATCACCACGTAGAACGGGGTGTTGCGGACCTGGCCGTCGCGGACCTTGACCACGATCGCGTCGACGAAGATCACCGGATAGAGCGGGTCCAGTGGCCGGCTGGACCATTCAGCGAGCTCGCCGGCGACCTTCTCGGTGATCCGGCTGATGGTGTCCTTGGACACCTTCGCCCCATACACCTCCTCGAAATGGGCGGCGATCTCACCGGTCGTCAGGCCGCGGGCCGACAGCGACAACACGATCTGGTCGATCCCGTCCAGGCGCCGTTTCCGCTTCGGCACGATCACCGGCGTGAACGAGCCGTCCCGGTCCCTGGGCACCTCGATCTCGACCGGCCCGATCTCGGTCAACACCGTCTTCGACCGGGTGCCGTTGCGCATGTTCGTGCCCAGCGGCGCTGCGCCGTGCTCGTGGCCCAGGTGCTCGGTCAGTTCCGCCTCCAGCGCGGTCTCCAGGACCTGCTTGGTCAGCCCCGACAACAACCCGCCCGGGCCGACCAGGGACATTCCCTGAGCCTTGGCCTGGGCGAGCAGCTGCTCGGCGAGCTGCTTCTGATCGATGATCTCTCCCGTCACGGGGTCGATCATCTCGGTCATCTCGGTCGTGTCAGTCACGGCCATCTCCTTTCGGATCAGGCCGGACCCCCACACACCGTTACTCCGACAGTCCC
>NZ_JCAKNG010000015.1:0-28443 GCF_059516005.1 Propioniciclava sp. LT294 | reverse complement strand
CAGGAACGGGCTCACCCACCCGATCCTACCGGCCCCTTTAGTGCCCCAAACCCACGAACCAAAACTCTCCGACTAGCAGTGATATCGCCCGGAACCCCAGCAATCAGCTCAAGGTGTGCAAGTCAGGAGGGCTGTGCGTCGAGAGACCGCAGCTTGATGCCGAGGGCGCCCCGTCCGAGCGACCGAATCGCCGGGGTGGCGCCGTGGCGTGTGGGGGTGTGCAGAGAGGCCCCCAGCATGGCTGGGGGCCTCTCTTGTTCACCCCTTGTTGGGGGGTGTGTTCGGCGGTGTCCTACTCTCCCACACCCTCACGAGTGCAGTACCATCGGCGCTGCAAGGCTTAGCTTCCGGGTTCGGAATGGGACCGGGCGTTTCCCTTGCGCAATGGCCACCGAAACAATCTGGAGTTGTCATCCCACACCGATGGGTGTGGGGGATCATCCTGACCTGTTTGTTGATCGGGATATCGTATAGTGGACGCGAGCGTTACATAGTTTTTGTCTGGTCTCGTCACTTGTTTGGTGTAGTGACAAGCCCTCGGCCTATTAGTACCAGTCAGCTCCACACATTGCTGTGCTTCCACGTCTGGCCTATCAACCCCATGGTCTGTAGGGGGCCTTACCCACTCAAGGTGGTGAGAGTCCTCATCTTGAAGCATGCTTCCCGCTTAGATGCTTTCAGCGGTTATCATTTCCCAACGTAGCCAACCAGCCGTGCCCTTGGCAGGACAACTGGCACACCAGAGGTTAGTCCGTCCCGGTCCTCTCGTACTAAGGACAGCCCTTCTCAAGACTCTAACGCGCGCAGCGGATAGGGACCGAACTGTCTCACGACGTTCTAAACCCAGCTCGCGTGCCGCTTTAATGGGCGAACAGCCCAACCCTTGGGACCGACTCCAGCCCCAGGATGCGACGAGCCGACATCGAGGTGCCAAACCATGCCGTCGCTATGGACGCTCGGGCAAGATCAGCCTGTTATCCCCGGGGTACCTTTTATCCGTTGAGTGACGGCGCTTCCACACGCCACCGTCAGATCACTAGTCCCGACTTTCGTCCCTGCTCGACATGTCTGTCTCACAGTCAAGCTCCCTTGTGCACTTACACTCAACACCTGATTGCCAACCAGGCTGAGGGAACCTTTGGGCGCCTCCGTTACCTTTTGGGAGGCGACCGCCCCAGTCAAACTACCCATCAGGCACTGTCCCTGAACCCGATCAGGGTCCGAGGTTAGATAACCAGAACGACCAGAGTGGTATTTCAACGTTGACTCCACCATCACTGGCGTGACAGCTTCAAAGTCTCCCACCTATCCTACACAAGTCGTACCGATCACCAATACCAAACTATAGTAAAGGTCCCGGGGTCTTTCCGTCCTGCTGCGCGTAACGAGCATCTTTACTCGTAATGCAATTTCGCCGAGTTCGTGGTGGAGACAGCGCCCAAATCGTTACTCCATTCGTGCAGGTCGGAACTTACCCGACAAGGAATTTCGCTACCTTAGGATGGTTATAGTTACCACCGCCGTTTACTGGGGCTTAAGTTCACCGCTTCGCTTGCGCTAACAGTTCCCCTTAACCTTCCAGCACCGGGCAGGAGTCAGTCCGTATACATCGTCTTTCAACTTCGCACGGACCTGTGTTTTTAGTAAACAGTCGCTTGGGCCTGGTCTCTGCGACCCTCACCGCTGCCCCACGCAAAGTGGTTCACGGATCAGGTCCCCCTTATCCCGAAGTTACGGGGGTATTTTGCCGAGTTCCTTCACCACGATTCTCTCGATCGCCTTAGTATTCTCTACCTATCCACCTGTGTCGGTTTGGGGTACGGGCGGCTCACAACTCGCTCACGAAGCTTTTCTAGGCAGCATAGGATCACCCACACCACCACCAAAGTGGCAGTGCCATCACGTCTCAGCCACACAGCACACGGATTTGCCTATGTGCCGGCCTACGCGCTTAGCCCACGACAACCATCGCGTGGGATGGGCTACCTTCCTGCGTCCCTCCGCAGCTTGCCTACTACCGGATCAGGTCACAGACTCAACCAACCAGGCACCCGAAGGCACCACAGAAGGTCTCGCGTGCTTAGTATCACCGGCCTCGACACGGGCGTTGCTTCGCCGGTACCAGAATATCAACTGGTTGTCCATCGACTACGCCTGTCGGCCTCGCCTTAGGTCCCGACTCACCCAGGGCAGATTAGCTTGACCCTGGAACCCTTGGATATTCGGCGGACGGGTTTCTCACCCGTCTTTCGCTACTCATGCCTGCATTCTCACTCGTGTGCACTCCACGACTGGGTCACCCCGCCGCTTCACTGCGCACACGACGCTCCCCTACCCAACCACACACCTGGCCCGAAGGCAGGTACACGCATGATTGCCACAGCTTCGGCGGACTGCTTGAGCCCCGCTACATTGTCGGCGCAGAATCACTTGACCAGTGAGCTATTACGCACTCTTTCAAGGGTGGCTGCTTCCAAGCCAACCTCCTGGTTGTCTTCGCGACTCCACATCCTTTTCCACTTAGCAGTCCCTTAGGGGCCTTAGCTGGTGATCTGGGCTGTTTCCCTCTCGACTATGAAGCTTATCCCCCACAGTCTCACTGCCGCCCTTCACTTACCGGCATTCGGAGTTTGGCTGATTTCGGTAAGCTTGTGGGCCCCCTAGACCATCCAGTGCTCTACCTCCGGCAAGAAACAGGCGACGCTGCACCTAAATGCATTTCGGGGAGAACCAGCTATCACGGAGTTTGATTGGCCTTTCACCCCTATCCACAGCTCATCCCCTCGGTTTTCAACCCAAGTGGGTTCGGTCCTCCACGACGTCTTACCGTCGCTTCAACCTGGCCATGGATAGATCACTCCGCTTCGGGTCCAGACCCGGCGACTAAAAAACGCCCTATTCGGACTCGCTTTCGCTACGGCTCCCCCACACGGGTTAACCTCGCCACCGAGCACTGACTCGCAGGCTCATTCTTCAAAAGGCACGCCGTCACCCCACAAAGAGGCTCCGACGGATTGTAGGCGGTCGGTTTCAGGTACTATTTCACTCCCCTCCCGGGGTACTTTTCACCTTTCCCTCACGGTACTTGTCCGCTATCGGTCATCAAGGAGTATTTAGGCTTGACGGGTGGTCCCGCCGGATTCACACAGAATTTCAGGAGTTCCGTGCTACTTGGGGTAACGACAACGAGGCAAACACATACGCCTACACGACTGTCACGCACTCTGGTACACCCTCCCAGGTGTTTCAGCTTCATGTTTGCTTTATCACTCGATGGGAGATCAGCAGCCCTCCCGAGTCGGCCCCACAACCCCCAGCATGCAACGCCTGCCAGCTATCACACACGCCAGGTTTGGCCTCTTCCGCGTTCGCTCGCCACTACTTACGGAATCACAATTGTTTTCTCTTCCTGTGGGTACTGAGATGTTTCACTTCCCCACGTTCCCTCCAACACCCCTATATATTCAGGATGAGGTCGCCCGACACAACTCGGGTCATTCGAGGTTTCCCTATTCGGAGATCCACGGATCAAAGCTCGTTTACCAGCTCCCCATGGCTTATCGCAGGTTACAACGTCCTTCATCGGCTCTTGATGCCAAGGCATCCACCGACCGCCCTTAGTAGCTTGTCACCAAACAAAAACGATCAACAAAATCTACAAAGATGCTCGCGTCCACTATACAATTCTCAAACAACAAACAAACACCAGACAACCCACACCCACCAGGAGTGCACCATCATCCGGCATCATCGTTGCGACACCCACCAACCGGCGGAAGTCCCAGAACCCAACAACGTGCCACCGCCCCCACCAGCCAGCCACCCGAACCCGTTCCACACCCCAAAGAGGCAGTACTAGACACTCGAACAACCAACCGACAGAAACTTGGCCAATGCCTTCCACAATTCAGTCACCCCGCCCCGCACACCACACTCGGATGTGAACGAGGACGACCCCCCACCCGTGACGGTGATGGGGCACAGAGGCTCCCTAGAAAGGAGGTGATCCAGCCGCACCTTCCGGTACGGCTACCTTGTTACGACTTAGTCCTAATTACCGATCCCACCTTCGACGGCTCCCTCCACAAGGGTTGGGCCACCGGCTTCGGGTGTTACCGACTTTCATGACTTGACGGGCGGTGTGTACAAGGCCCGGGAACGTATTCACCGCAGCAATGCTGATCTGCGATTACTAGCGACTCCGACTTCATGGGGTCGAGTTGCAGACCCCAATCCGAACTGAGACTGGCTTTACGTGATTCGCTCACCCTCACGGGATCGCAACACTTTGTACCAGCCATTGTAGCATGCGTGAAGCCCTGGACATAAGGGGCATGATGACTTGACGTCATCCCCACCTTCCTCCGAGTTGACCCCGGCAGTCTCCCATGAGTTCCCACCATTACGTGCTGGCAACATAGGACGAGGGTTGCGCTCGTTGCGGGACTTAACCCAACATCTCACGACACGAGCTGACGACAGCCATGCACCACCTGCACACCAGCCCGAAGGAAGCAACATCTCTGCTGCCGTCTGGTGCATGTCAAACCCAGGTAAGGTTCTTCGCGTTGCATCGAATTAATCCGCATGCTCCGCCGCTTGTGCGGGCCCCCGTCAATTCCTTTGAGTTTTAGCCTTGCGGCCGTACTCCCCAGGCGGGGCACTTAATGCGTTAGCTACGGCACGGAGAACGTGGAATGTCCCCCACACCTAGTGCCCACCGTTTACGGCGTGGACTACCAGGGTATCTAAGCCTGTTTGCTCCCCACGCTTTCGCTCCTCAGCGTCAGGAAATGTCCAGAGAACCGCCTTCGCCACCGGTGTTCCTCCTGATATCTGCGCATTCCACCGCTCCACCAGGAATTCCGTTCTCCCCTACATCCCTCAAGTCTGCCCGTATCGAATGCAAGCACACAGTTAAGCTGTCTGTTTTCACATCCGACGCAACAAACCACCTACGAGCTCTTTACGCCCAATAAATCCGGACAACGCTCGCACCCTACGTATCACCGCGGCTGCTGGCACGTAGTTAGCCGGTGCTTCTTCTGCAGGTACCGTCAAATTCGCCCCTGCTGAAAGCGGTTTACAACCCGAAGGCCTTCATCCCGCACGCGGCGTTGCTGCATCAGGCTTTCGCCCATTGTGCAATATTCCCCACTGCTGCCTCCCGTAGGAGTCTGGGCCGTATCTCAGTCCCAGTGTGGCCGGTCGCCCTCTCAGGCCGGCTACCCGTCAAAGCCTTGGTAGGCCACTACCCCACCAACAAGCTGATAGGCCGCGAGTCCATCCCCCACCGAAAAAACTTTCCACACCCCACCATGCAGCAAGATATGAATATGCGGTATTAGCAAGAATTTCTCCTCGTTATCCCACAGTGAAGGGCAGGTTACTCACGTGTTACTCACCCGTTCGCCACTAACCACCAAACAAGTTTGATGATCCGTTCGACTTGCATGTGTTAAGCACGCCGCCAGCGTTCGTCCTGAGCCAGGATCAAACTCTCCATCGAAAAACTGGAAAGCAATCACACTGACAAACCAACCAAAAGGCTGGCAATCAAATAATCACTCAAAGAAGCCAACCAAAGTTGGCAACGAGGACACACAAAACCAAAGGTTAAGTGTGCAAAAAATGAACCAAAACACCACAAAAGATGTCCTGGCCACTGGCATTGACCTAAGCACGCTGTTGAGTTCTCAAACTTCCGACACACACCGTGGAAATCATTTCCTATTCGGAAGCGATCCCCGCGGGGCACTTGGTATACTTTAGAGAGTCATTTTCGCCGAGTCAAATCGGCTTATTTTCCCTCTCAATCCGCACGCTGACGCCACTCTCGAAAGAGTTGTCATCGTTGGTTTGGATTGGCGTTCCTGGTTCGTACGTTGTGGCCTTGGCCTCTCCGTCCGCCCCCCGAGCGCTTGGTAAACATTACACACCCTCGCCCGAGAAACAAAATCGGGCGGACGCCGTTGGCGTCCGCCCTTGTCAGGCCACGGTTCAGCCGCTCACGACCTCGACGGCTCCCACGGTCTTCCTGCCACGGCGCACGATCGCCCACCGGCCATCGAGCAGGTCCGCCTGCCTGAGGACGGCGTCCACGTCGGTCACCTTCTCGTTGTTGAGGTAGGCGCCGCCCTCCTGGATGGCGCGGCGGGCCGCCGACTTGCTGTCGACCACACCCGACTCGGTCATGACGTCCACGAACGCCGGCAGGGCCTCCCCCACCTCGAGTCGCGCCGCCCCCAGTTCCTTCGCGACCGACCTCAGGGTCCGTCCGTCCAGCTCGCGCAGTTCGGAGCGCCCGAAGAGGGCGGCGGCGGCAGCCTCGGCGGACTGGCGTTCGCCGACGCCGTGCACCAGGTCGGTGATGTCATCGGCGAGAGCGCGCTGGGCGATGCGGAGGAAGGGCTTCTCCTCCTGCTGGGCCTCGATCTCGGCGATCTCGTCCCGGGACCGCTCGCTGAACACCTTGAGGTACGTCATGACCATCGCGTCCTCGGCGTTCAGGAAGTACTGGTGGAACGCGTAGGGAGAGGTCATCTCGGGATCCAGCCAGACGGTGCCCGATTCGGTCTTGCCGAACTTGGTGCCGTCCGCCTTGGTCAGCAGCGGCGTGGCCAAGGCGTGCACCCGCGCTCCCTCCGAGCGGCGGATCAGGTCGACGCCGGCGGTGAGGTTGCCCCACTGGTCCGAGCCTCCGGTCTGCAGGGTCACCCCATGGCGACGGAACAGCTCGCGGTAGTCCAGCGACTGGAGGAGGACGTAGCTGAACTCGGTGTAACTGATGCCCGTGTCCAGTCGGCTCTTCACGACCTCACGGTCGAGCATGCGGTTCACCGAGAAGTGCTTGCCGACATCGCGCAGGAAGTCCAGCGCCGAGATGCCGGACGTCCAGTCCAGGTTGTTGACCAGCGTCGCGGCGTTCGGGCCGTCCAGGTCGATGAGACGACCCACCTGCGAGCGGATCCGCTCCACCCAGCCGGCGACGACGTCCAGGTCGTTCATGACGCGCTCGCCCGCCTGCTTGGGATCACCGATCAGGCCGGTCGATCCACCCACCAGCAGGATGGGCCTGTGCCCGGCCCGTTGCAGCGCGCGCTGCACCATGACCTGGACGAGGTTGCCCATGTGGATCGACGGCGCTGTCGGGTCGAAACCCACATAGGAGGTGATCGGGCCCTCGTCGAGGTGGGCGCGCAGGGCGTCCAGATCGGTGGAGTGGGCGATCAGCCCGCGCCAGGAGAGTTCATCGATCACTGCGTTCACGAGTGGCAACCCTAGCGGACGGCGTCCGCCTCACCCGTGGGCGTTCGCGGCGCCGTCGGACCCGATCCAGGCACTGACGGCCGTGATGGCCTCCGCCACCTCGGGCAGCTGGACGGTCTCCACCTGCTCGCGGGCGGTGCCCCCTCGTCCGTTGCGCGCATTGATGGATCCCTCGACCGTCAGCACGGCCAGCACCCCCACCCCCAGCCGCTCGTCGATGGCGGGCAGGTCGTGGGCGGTGAGCTCGTAGAGCTCGATGCCCTTGCCCTCGCAGTAGCGCACGGCCCTGCCGGAGATCTCGTGTGCCTCGGCGAACGGGACGCGCTGGCGAACGAGCCAGTCGGCCACGTCGGTCGCCAGGGAGAAGCCCTCGGGAGCGCGCGACGACAATCGTTCGGGGTGGAAGGTCAGCGTGCCGATCATCCCGGCCACCGCCGGCAGGAGGACGCGCAGCTGGTCAAGCCCGTCGAAGATCGGCTCCTTGTCCTCCTGGAGGTCCCGGTTGTATGCCAGGGGCAGACCCTTGAGGGTGACCAGCAGGCCCGTCATGTTGCCGATCAGGCGGCCCGCCTTGCCGCGAGCGAGTTCGGCCACGTCCGGGTTCTTCTTCTGGGGCATGATCGACGACCCCGTCGACCAGGCGTCGTCCAGCGTGACGAAGCCGAACTCCACGGTCGACCAGAGGATGACCTCTTCGGAGATCCGGGAGAGGTCCACGCCGATCATCGCGAGGATGAAGGCGGCCTCGGCGACGAGGTCGCGCGCGGCGGTGCCGTCGATCGAGTTGGGGACCGACCCCGCGAAGCCCAGCTCGCGCGCAACCAACTCCGGGTCGAGCCCCAGCGACGTGCCGGCCAGGGCGGCCGATCCGTACGGGGACACGGCCAGGCGGCGGTCGAGATCCTTGATGCGCTCGATGTCACGCAGCAGCGGCCACGCGTGCGCGAGGAGGTGGTGCGAGAGGAGGACGGGCTGGGCCGACTGCAGGTGCGTGCGCCCCGGCATGGGGACGCCGAGGTGCGCCTGCGCCTGATCGTGCAGCGCGACCACGACCTCCTGCACCCCGACGGCGACGACGCGCAGTTCCTCACGCAGGTAGCGGCGGATCAGCGTGGCGATCTGGTCGTTGCGCGAGCGACCCGCGCGCAGGCGTCCGCCCAGCTCGGGCCCGACCCGCTCCATCAGGCCGCGCTCCAGCGCGCCGTGCACATCCTCGTCGGTTTCCGCCGCGACGAACGCGCCCGAGGCGACGTCGGCGTCCAACCGGGTGAGCCCGTCGAGCATGCCGGCGAGTTCATCGTCGGTGAGCAGGCCCGCCGCGTGCAGGGCCTTGGCATGCCCCTTCGAGCCGGCGATGTCGTGGTGAGCGAGCCGCCAGTCGAACTGCGTCGACTTGCTGAGCGCGAACATCGCCTCGGCGGGCCCCCCGCTGAAGCGTCCGCCCCAGAGTCGTCCCTCACCGGCCTCGGTCATGGCATTTCCTCTCATGCGCCCGCGCCGAGCGCGAGCAGGTGTTCGGCCAGCGCGGCCCCGCCATCGGGTGCACGGCTGACGATCAGGATCGAATCATCCCCGGCGATCGTACCGAGGACGGAGTCCAGCCCGGCCTTGTCCACGGCGGACGCCAGGTACTGGGCGGCGCCGGGCGGGGTCTTGACCACGACGAGGTTCGCCGAGGCCTCCGCGGACAGCAGCAGTTCGGACGCCAGCCTCACGAGCTTGGCGTGGGCCCGGCCCAGGTCGGCCGCCTCCAGGTCGCGGATCGCGTAGTTCAGCTCCCCCGTCGCCGAGCGCAGCCTCACTGCCCCCACGTCCACGAGGTCCTTGCTCAGCGTGCCCTGGGTGACCGCGAACCCCTCGTCGGCCAGCAGGTCCGCCAGCTCGGTCTGGGAGCGGATCGTCTGACGGGTGAGCAGTTCCACGATGCGGCCCTGGCGGGCCGCCTTGGACGTCCCCACGGCCCGCTCGGTCACGTCGCGGCCACCAACTGCGGCAGCGCGTCGACGAAGCCCTGCAGCTCCTCGCTGGTGATGACGAGCGGCGGAGCGAGCCGGATCACGTCCGGACGCGGTGCGTTCACCAGGAAACCGGCCTCCAGCGCCGCCGCCCAGACCTCCTTGGCGTTCGGCTGGTTCAGGACGATCCCACGCAGGAGGCCGCGTCCACGGACATGGCTGACCTGCGGCAGGCCCATTCCCTCGATGGCGCCGACGAGCCACTCACCCGTTTCGCGCACGTGTCCCAGCAGCCCCTCGGACTCGATGACATCCAGCACCGTGAGGGCCGCCCGCGAGGCGAGCGGGTTGCCGCCGAAGGTGGAACCGTGGTGGCCCGCCTGCAGGAGAGCCGCGGCCTCGCCGGTCGCGACGCAGGCGCCGATCGGGAAGCCCCCGCCGAGTCCCTTCGCGAGGGTGACGAGGTCGCCCACCACGCCCTCGCCCCGGCTGGCCAGCCACTCGCCGGTCCGGCCGATCCCGGTCTGGACCTCGTCGAGCCACAGCAGGGCCCCGTGCTCATCGCACAGCGCCCGGACGCCGGCGAGCCACCCGTCCGGCGGGGTGACGGCACCGCTCTCGCCTTGGATCGGCTCGACGACCACGGCGGCGACGTCGTCGCCCATCGCGGAGCCCAGCGCCTCCAGATCGCCGAACGGCACCCAGGTGACGTTGTCGGGCAGCGGTGCGAACGGGTCGCGGTAGGCGGCGGTCGCGGTGACCGAGAGGGCGCCCATCGTCCGGCCGTGGAAGGACCCCTCCATGGCGACGAGGCGTGGGCGTCCGGTCAGGCGGGTGGCCTTCAGGGCTGCCTCGTTGGCCTCGGTGCCGGAGTTGGTCAGGAACGTCCGCGCCTGGCGTCCGGAGTCGCCGGAGACCAGCGCGTCCAGCTTCTCGGCCAGCGCGACCTGCGGCTCGGAGGCGAACAGGTTGGAGATGTGCATCAACTGGCCCGCCTGCTCGGCGATGGCCGCGACCAGGCGCGGGTGCGCGTGACCCAGCGAGTTCACCGCGATCCCGGCCAACAGGTCGAGGTACTTGACGCCGTCGGCGTCCCACACCCAAGGGCCCTCGCCGCGCACCAGCACGCGTGGGGGCGTGCCGAAGGTGTGCATCAGGGCGGTGCCGTAGCGGCCCAGGACGTCTGCGTTGCTCATGCGGGCACCACCATCGTGCCGACACCCTCGTCGGTGAAGATCTCCAGCAGGATCGAGTGGGGCTTGCGGCCGTCCACGATCGTGGCGAGCGGGACGCCGTCCTCCACGGCGGCCAGGCAGGCCTCCATCTTCGGGATCATGCCGCTGGCCAGGTTCGGCAACAGTTCGCGCAGCCCCTCGGTGGTGATGGAGGCGATGATCTCGTCCTTGCTCGGCCAGTTGGCGTAGAGCCCCTCGACGTCGGTCAGCATGATCAGGCGGTCCGCACCCAGTGCGGACGCCAGCGCCGCCGCTGCCGTGTCGGCGTTCAGGTTGAGCACCGCACCGGTCTCGTCCGGGGACACCGAGGCCACGACGGGGATCCGTCCGGCCTCGATGAGGTCGGTGATGGCGGCGGTGTCGACGCCGGCGACCTCACCGACGAGTCCCAGGTCGATCTCCTCGCCGTCCACCACGGTCCCGCGGCGGCGTGCCGTGAACAGGCCGCCGTCCTCGCCGGACATGCCGACCGCGAGCGGGCCGTGGGCGTTCAGCAGGCCGACGAGTTCACGGCCCACCTGCCCCACGAGCACCATCCGGACGACCTCCATGGCCTCCGGGGTGGTGACGCGGAGGCCGCCCTTGAACTCACTGACGATGCCGAGTCGGTCGAGCATCAGGTTGATCTGGGGACCCCCGCCGTGGACGACGACGGGCCTCACGCCGCAGCGGCGCAGGAAGACGATGTCCTCCACGAACGCCTTCTTGAGCTCGTCGCTGACCATCGCGTTGCCGCCGTACTTCACCACCATCGTGGCGCCCGCGTACTTGGTGAGCCAGGGCAGCGCCTCGATGAGTGTGCCCGCCTTGGCATAGGCCTCGTCCTGCACCTGTGCGGTGCGCGTCGTGTACGTCATGAGCTGTACTCCGCGTTCTCCTTGACGTAGTCGTACGTCAGGTCGTTGGTCCAGACGGTGGCGGACGCCGAACCCGCTGCCAGGTCGATCTCGACCCGCACCTCGCGCGGCGTGAGGTCCACGAGGGAGCGGTCCTCCCCCAGCGCGCCGGTGTCGAACACCGTGACGCCGTTGAAGGAGACGCTCACCCGGTCGGGGTCGAACGTCGCCCTCGAGGTGCCCGCCGAGGCGAGCACACGCCCCCAGTTGGGGTCGTTGCCGAAGATGGCGGTCTTGAACAGGTTCGACCGGGTGACGCACCGGGCCACGTCGACGGCCTCGTCCTCGGTCACGGCATTCACGACGGTGACCGCGATGTCGTGGCTCGAGCCCTCGGCATCCGAGAGCAGTTGGCGGGCCAATGAGGCACACACCCCGGTGAGTGCCTGCGTGAACTCCTCGGGGTCGGGGGCGACGCCGGACGCCCCGTTGGCCAGCAGCAGAACGGTGTCATTGGTCGACATGCAGCCGTCGGAGTCCGTGCGGTCGAACGTCACGCGGGTCGCCGCACGCAGGGCCGTGTCGGCCTCGGCCGGGGTCAGGTCGGCGTCGGTGGTGATGACCACGAGCATGGTGGCCAGCGCCGGGGCGAGCATGCCCGCACCCTTGGCCATGCCGCCGACGCTCCAGCCGCTCTCGCTGGTGGTCCCCGCCTGCTTGCTCACGGTGTCGGTGGTCATGATCGCCAGCGCGGCATCGGCGCCACCCCGGGTGGACAACTCCGCAGCGGCCGCCGCGATGCCAGTGCGCACGGCGTCCATGGGGAGGCGGGCGCCGATGAGGCCGGTCGAGCAGACGGCGACCCTGTCAGCGGTCGTCCCCAGGGCGGACGCCGTGGTCTCGGCCATGGCGCGGGCGTCGGCCAGGCCGTCCGCACCGGTGCACGCGTTCGCGCCGCCCGAGTTCAGCACCACGGCGTCGAGGTGGGCGTCGGCCAGGGCGTCGATCGACCAGACCACTGGAGCCGCCTGGAAGCGGTTGGTCGTGAACACGCCGGAGGCGACCCTCTTGGGGCCGACGTTGCGCACTAGGGCCAGGTCGTGGTTGCCCGACGCCTTGATCCCGGCCCGCACGCCGGCTGCGGTGAAACCTTGGGCTGCGGTGACGCTCACGGGGCGACTCCCAACGTGGTGAGGCCGAGGGTCTCGGGGAGGCCCAGGGCGATGTTCATGGATTGGATGGCCCCGCCGGCGGTGCCCTTGGTCAGGTTGTCGAGGGCAGCGACGGCGACGAGGCGGTGCGCGGCGGCATCCACGGCGACCTGCACGTGGACGTGGTTGGAGCCGACCACCGACTGCGTCTGGGGCCACAGCCCCTCGGGCAGCAGGTGGACGAAGGGTTCGTCGGCCCAGGCCTGTTCGTAGGCGGCCCGGACGTCGTCGGTGGAGATGGGCGCGGACAGCGGCGCGGTGACGGTCGCCAGGATGCCGCGCGGCATCGGGACGAGCACCGGCGTGAACGACAGGGTCGGCTCCACGGCGCCGAGCTTGCGGAAGTTCTGCAGCATCTCCGGCACGTGCCGGTGCACGCCCCCCACCCCGTACGCGGACGCCGAGCCCATCAGCTCGCTGCCGAGCAGGTGCGGCTTCAGGGACTTCCCCGCCCCCGAGGGACCCGTGGGGGCGACCACGACGACATCATGGCCGTCGACGATGCCGGCGGCCAGCGCGGGCGCGATGGCCAGCGTCACGGTGGTCGGGAAGCAGCCGGGGACGGCGATGCGGCGCGCACCGGCGAGGACGTCACGCTGCCCGGGCAGCTCGGGCAGGCCGTAGGGCCACGTCCCGGCGTGCTCGGTGCCGTAGAAGTGCCACCACTCCTCGGGCGACTCCAGGCGGAAGTCCGCACCGGCGTCGACCACGAGGACGTCGTCCCCGAGTTGCGCGGCGACCTCAGCCGACGTCCCGTGCGGCAGCGCGAGGAACACGACGTCGTGGCCTGCGAGGTTCTCGGGAGTCGTGTCGCCGACGACACGGTCGTACAGCGGTGTCAGGTGCTGCTGGTGCTCACCCAGGCGGCTGCCGGCCGAGGACTTCGCCGTGAGCGCGCCGATCTCGATGTCGTTGCGCCCGAGCAGGAGCCGCAGGATCTCCCCACCCGCGTAACCCGTGCACCCGGCGACTGCAACCTTCGTCTTCATGTGCATGATTATGCCCCCTTTGGAATAGATATTCCAAGTCCGTCCGAGTCGATCCTCGCCTCGTGCGGACCACACCTGCGTCGGCGCGGAACGCTGCCGGCCGCTCGGGAGCGCCACCGAGGCGTCCGGTCATCGCGGCAGCTCGTGCAGCCGTCGCGACTCCACGCCGTCGAGAAGGAGGCGGATCCCGAGGGCGAACGCCTCGTCCGCCTCCTGGGCGCTGGACGCATCGGTCGGGTGGAACCTCTCCCAGTCCAGTCGGGCCTGCTCCTCGGCCACGTGCCCCAGCACGAAGTACAACAAGGCGGACGCCGCCCCGCGCGCCTCGGTCGGGCTCAGCCCGGCCGTGGCCAGCAGCGTCGCGGGGTGCCGGGTCGTGTCGTGGCGCGACAACCGGAACCCGCGCGCGGTCGCGACGAGCTCCGCGGAGTCGCGGTGTCCCAGCAGAGCCGTCCGGAGGCTGTTCGCCCACCCCTCCACGGCATCACGCCACAGGCCGATCGGCTCCTGGACCTCGGCCAGGATCAGGTCGGCCACGCCCGCGAGCAGGGTCTGCTTGTCGGGAACGTGGTGGTAGAGCGCGCCGGGTTGCACCTCGAGCGCACCGGCGACGCGGCGCATGCTGAGTCCCTCCAAGCCGTCCGCGTCCAGGATGCCGCGGGCGGCATCGAGCACGGTGGGCAGGGAGAGGGCCATGAAGGCAGACTACCGACCCAGCTCCCGCATCAGGGCCGAGCAGCGCGGAGCGGCCGACCCTGCAGCCGCACCCGCTTCTCGGTACCCTCGCGATGTGACCCGACAGACCCCGTCCCCCGCCTACTCCGTCCGGATCCGCGTGCGCATGGTGAACGAACCCGGCACGCTCGGCCACATCGCCGTCGCCATCGGTGACGTCGGCGCCAACATCGTCGCCCTGGAGGGCTTCGTGGTGAAGGGTGCCTACCTCGAGGACGACATCACGATCTACTGCAGCTCGGTGGCGCACCAGGAGGAGGTGCGCACGGCGATCGACGCACTGGAGGGCGTCGAGATCCTGGCTTGGGACGACCGGGTCCACAGCCTGCACGAGGGCGGCAAGATCGAGGTCGTGTCCAAGTCCCAACTGGCCGACATGGACGACCTGGCGATGCTCTACACCCCCGGGGTGGCCCGCGAGTGCCGGCGGATCGCCGCCGACCCCGACCGGTCGTTCACCCACACGATCCGCAAGAACACGGTCGCGATCGTCTCCGACGGCACCGCGGTGCTGGGGTTGGGCAACATCGGCCCGCGCGCCGCCATGCCCGTGATGGAGGGCAAGGCGCAGCTCTTCAAGCACTTCGGCGGGGTGGATGCGTTCCCGATCTGCATCGACACCACCGACCCGGACGAGATCGTCTCCCTGGTGCAGAAGCTGGAACCGACCTTCGGCGGCATCAACCTCGAGGACATCGCCGCCCCCCAGGCGTTCGACATCGAGGAGCGTCTCGCCGCGTCGATGGGCATCCCTGTCTTCCACGACGACCAGCACGGCACCGCGATCGTCGTGGTGGCGGCCCTGATCAACGCCCTCAAGATCGTGGGCAAGGACATCGGCGACATCAAGCTGGTGACCGCCGGCGTCGGCGCGGCCGGCATCGCCGTCATGAAGATGGTCATGGCACTGGGCTGCAACCACATCGTCGGGGTCGACCACGCCGGCGTGGTCCACACCGGGCGCGAGGACCTCGACTCGAGCAAGCGCTGGTTCGCCGAGGTCACCAACCCCGAGAACCTCCAGGGCTCGATCTCGGACGTCATCGGGGGCGCCGACGTCTTCATCGGTCTGTCCGCCCCGAACGTCCTGACCGTCGACGACGTGTCGGCCATGGCGTCCGACCCCATCGTCTTCGCGATGGCCAACCCCGACCCGGAGATCCGTCCGGAGCTGATCAAGAACATCGCGGCGGTCATCGCGACCGGACGCAGCGACTTCCCGAACCAGATCAACAACGTGCTGGCCTTCCCCGGCATCTTCCGCGGCGCCCTCGACGCGCGCGCCACCAAGATCACCGAGCGCATGAAGCTGGCGGCGGCACACGCCATCGCCGAGGTCGCCGCCGACGAACTGCACCCGCAGTACATCATTCCCTCGGCGTTCGACCAGCGCGTGGCCCCGGCCGTCGCCGCGGCGGCCATGGCCGCCGCTCAGGCGGACGGCGTGTGCCGCCCACTCTGACGCGTGGGCCGGGAGGGGGGCTGGTGACGGCCGGTCAGCGCGGTACGCTGACTGTCAGGCCTTGTGATTCGCACCCGGCCGGCCGAATGAGGTGGACATGGAGCGACTTCGTCCTGGGCTGGTCCTCGCGGGGCGCTACCGCATGGTGCGCCACGTGGCGTCGGGTGGCATGGGCCAGGTCTGGGAGGCCCACGACGACACCCTCGACCGCACGGTGGCCCTGAAGATCATGCACCCGCACACGCAGGACGAGTTGGCCCTGGCCGAGCGGTTCCGCGACGAGGCACGCTTCGCCGCCCAGTTGGCCCACCCGAACATCGTGGTGGTCCACGACTTCGTCGAGGACGACGGGCTCTCCTTCCTCGTCATGGAGTTCGTGGACGGACCGACGCTGGGCGGGCTGCTGGAGGCGGGCCCGCTGGAGCCGGAGGAGGTCCGACGGATCCTCGGCCAGCTGGCAGCGGGGCTGGCGGTCGCGCACAGCATCGGCATCATCCACCGCGACATCAAGCCGGCGAACGTCCTGATCAACGGCGACCGCGCCCAGCTCATGGACTTCGGCATCGCCCGCTCCATCGACTCCGAGTCACGCACAATGACCGGTCAGGTGCTGGGCACCGCGCACTACCTCAGCCCGGAACAGGCGCTGGGTCAGACGGTGGGCCCGCCGACGGACGTGTACGGGCTGGGGGTCCTGGCCCACGAGATGCTCACGGCGCGCAAGCCCTTCGACCGGGGAACGCCGATCGCCACGGCGCTGGCGCACGTGCAGGACGCACCCCCGCCGCTGCCCGACGACACCCCGGCCGATCTGGTGGAGCTCATCACGGCCTGCCTGGCCAAGGAGCCGGCCGATCGCCCGGAGGCTTCGCTCATCGCGTACCTGCTGAACGAGCCGATGCCGGCCCCGACGACGGCCACGCCCGTCGTGGGGACGGACGCGACGGTGGCCATGCCCGTGGTGCCCCGCCGCGCACTGCTGGACGACTGACCGTCCTCAGTCCTGCCGGCTGAAGTCGGTGACGTGGAGGACGAGGTCGCCGGCCTCGTCACACTCGTCCAGGTCGACCCAGGCGTGCAGGGCCCAGTCTTGATTCCCCGCGGGGTCGGCGATGATCTGGCGCACCTGCCACGTCCGCCCCGCCCTGGAGCCGGTCGCCACCTCGACGTCGAAGTACTTCGGCCCGCGCGCGTCGGCGTCGGTGCCGATCGCGTCATGCTCATCCCAGTAGTCGCCCAGCGCGTCGTCCCAGTGCTGGCGGGTCATCACCACCGACTGCCCCGTCTCCAAGGAGGCGAGGGCGTCCAGGTCGTCGTCGGCCATCAGCTCGACCCGGCGCCACATCGCATTGCGGACCAGCACCCGGAACGCCCGTTCATTGCCCGTCACCGGTCGGCTCGGCGGCGGGGCCTCGTCCACGGACGCGGCGGGCTCGCCCGCCAGCGCGGCCAGCTTGTTCCACTCGTCGATCAGCGAGGAGTCCGTCAGGCGGGTCACCTCCCCGAGCCACGCGATCAGGTCGGCCAACTCCTCACTGCGGGACACCTCGGGCACCGTCTGCCGCAGCGCCCGGTAGCCGTCCGACAGGTAGCGCAACAGGAGTCCCTCGCTGCGTTGCACCTTGTAGTGGGCCACGAACTCGCCGAACCGCATGCCCCGGGCGTACATGTCGCGCACGACGCTCTTCGGCTTGACCGGGGTCTCGTTCAGCCACGGGTGCGCGGCGGCATAAACCCCGTGCGCGTGCTCGAGCAGCTCGGCCAACGGCTGGGGCCAGGTGACCTCATCCAGGGCGTCCATGCGCTCGTCGTACTCCAGCCCGTCGGCCTTCATCTCCTGGACGGCCTCGCCTCGCGCCCTGAACTGCTGCTGCAGCAGAATCACCATCGGGTTCTCCAGCGTCGCCTCGATCACGCTGACGACGTCGAGTGCGTACTCCGGGCTCTCGGGGTCGAGGGTCTCGATGACGGCCAGCGCGAACGCCGACAGCGGCTGGTTGAGGGCGAAGTCGCGCTGCAGGTCGACGGCCAGGGCGTAGCGGCGTCCACCCGGGGTCGGCCGGTCGAGTCGCGTGACCACGCCGGCCCGCAGCAGGGAACGCCCGAGCTGGGCGGCGCGCTTGATCAGGCGCCGGCGGGTGGCGGTGTCCGGGTTGACCGAATCGATGAGGCGCACCACGGCCGCGCCGGTGTCGGTGTCGCGCTGCAGCAGGTTGAGCAGCAGCGCGTGGCTGATGGCCAGACGCGGGTGGAGTTCCTCGGGATCGGAGGCGATCAGCTTGGTGAACGTGGCCTCGGTCCAGTTGACGAAACCCTCGGGGGGCTGCTTGCGGCGCACGGAGCGCAGCTTCTTCGGGTCGTCGGCGAACTTGGCGACGATGCGGGCGTTCTCGACCTCGTGCTCGGGGGCCTGGGCCACCACGTACCCGACGGTGTCGAAACCCGCCCGACCCGCGCGTCCGGCGATCTGGTGGAACTCGCGGCTGCGCAGGGTGCGCACGCGGCGTCCGTCGAACTTGGTCAGGGCGCTGAACAGGACGGTCCGGATCGGCACGTTGATGCCCACGCCGAGCGTGTCGGTGCCGCAGATCACGGCGAGCAGGCCACGTTGCGCGAGGCGTTCGACCAGCCGGCGGTAGCGTGGCAGCATGCCGGCGTGGTGGACGGCGATGCCCGCCCGCAGCAGCTTGGCCAGGGTCTGGCCGAAGCCCGAGGCGAAAGCGAAGCCCTTCAACTCCTCGGCGAGGTCGGCGCGGCGGGCGGCGTCGGTGACGCCCTGGCTGAGCAACGCCTGGGCGCGCTCGATGGCGGCGGCCTGGGTGGCGTGCACCACGTACACGGGGGCCTGGTGCGTGGCGATGAGGTTGCCGATGGTCTCGTGGATGGGCTCCAGCGACCAGGCGTAGCTCAACGGCACGGGGCGGGTCGCGCCGCCGATGACCGCGGTGGTGCGCCCGGTGCTGGTGGTGAGCCGGTCGGCGAGGCGGGTGACGTCGCCGAGGGTGGCCGACATGATCACGAACTGGGCCTGCGGCAGTTCGACGAGCGGCACGTGCCAGGCCCAGCCGCGGTCGGGGTCGGCGACGAAGTGGAACTCGTCCATGACGACTTGGCCCACGTCGGCGTCCCGGCCCTCGCGCAGGGCGATGTTGGCCAGGATCTCGGCGGTGCAGCAGACGATGGGCGCGTCTCCGTTGACGGAGGCGTCCCCGGTGACCATGCCGACGTTCTCGGCACCGAAGGTGTCGACGAGCGCGAAGAACTTCTCGCTGACGAGTGCCTTGATCGGGGCGGTGTAGTAGGTGCGCAGGCCCGCGGCGCGCGCGGCGAAGTGGGCGGCCGTCGCGATCAGCGACTTGCCGCTGCCGGTGGGGGTCGTGACGACGACGTTGCTGCCCGACAGGATCTCGATGAGCGCCTCGTCCTGGTGGGGGTACAACTGAAGCCCGTCACGCTGGGCCCACGCGGTGAACGAGTCGTACAGGGCATCGGCGTCGGGGGCTTCGGGGAGGAACGGAAGAAGGCTCATGGCCCGGTCATCGTCTCATGGATGGCTGCGCGGCCTGGGGGCCCGACACTCACCTTCGCCACGCCTGACGGTGTTCCGTCACCGGGTCATGTGTGTCAAGGGTGAGTGTCGGGCCCCAGGCGTCAGGCGCGCAGCTCCGCCCCGAAGCGCTCCACGGCCGCGGCGACGGACGCCTCGCGCACGGCTGCGGCGTCCGCATCGGTCAGCGTGCGGTCGGACGCCCGCAGGCGCAGCGCGAACGCCACCGACTTCTTCCCCTCCGGCACCGGCGTGCCGCGGTAGATGTCGAACAGGCGGACCGACTCCAGGAGTTCGCCTCCGCCCTGGACGATGGCGGCCTGCAGGTCGGCGACCGGCACGTCCTCGTCGACGATGAGGGCGATGTCCTCCTTGGCGACGGGGTGCGCCGAGACCGGGTCGAGCGTGCCGGGTCCGGGCGAGAGCGACACGAGCAGGTCGAGGTCGATCTCCACCGCGGCGGTCCGCGCCGGCAGCTCGAACGCCTTGATGACGCTGGGGTGCAACTCGCCCGCGTAGCCGACGACCGTCTCCCCGACGAGCAACTCGGCACAACGACCCGGGTGCCACGGGGCCTGGGTGGCGGCGCGGCGCGCCAGATGCACCCCGACGACACCGGCGGCCACCTCGGCGAACGCGATCGCGTGGGTCCAGGAAGCCGGCACCGCGGCCCCCTGCCAGCCGGCGGGCTGCCAGGCCCCGGTGACGACCGCGGCCAGGTTGCGCGGCTGCCACGGGATGGCGCGCTCGATGGCGTCCAGCTCGTCGTCGCTCGGCCTAGCGGTCACCGCGGGCAGCGGTGCGGCCTCACCGGTCTCGGACGCGAAGAAGACGCGCCCCGCCTCGAACAAGGCGAGGTCGTCCGTGCCGCGGGACGCGTTGCGCGCCACGGCCCCGAACAGCCCCGGCAGGATCGACGTCCGCAACAGCGGCGCCGTCTCGGCGAGCGGGTTGACCAGGCTGACAGCACGGCGGCGGGGATCGTCCTCGTCCAGGCCCAACGCGTCCGCGTCGGCGGTCGAGGCCCACGGGAACGTCAGCACCTCGACGAAACCGGCGGTGGCCAGCGCACGGCCGATCCCGCGTCGGAGCTTCTGCTCCTCGGTGAGTCCGCGACCGACCGGGGCCGCCGGGACGACCGAGGGCAGGTGCTCGTAGCCCACCTTGATGCCGACCTCCTCGACGTAGTCGTAGGGGTCGGTGAGATCTGCGCGCCATGTGGGAGGCGTCAGGGTCAGGGTTTCGCCGTCACGCTCCACGCCCACACCGGACGCCGTGAGGACGGCCACCACGCGGTCGGCGGACACCGGCATGCCGAGGATGCGCTCCGGAAGCCCCCCGTCGATGGTGGTGACCGGCCTCGCCGGCACCTCTCCGGCGACGGTCTCAGCCACGAGGCGTCCCCCACCCAGCTCGATGAGGAGGTCGGCCACGCGGCGGGCGGCGCCGTAGGCGGCACCGGGGTCGACCGAACGCTCGAAGCGGCGCGAGGCCTCCGAACCCAGCTTGTGGCGGCGCGCGGTCCGCGCGATCGTCACGGCGTCGAAGTTGGCGGCCTCGATGACGATGCGGGTCGTGGTGTCGCGGAGTTCGGTGTCCTCGCCCCCCATGACACCGGCGAGGCCGATGGGCCCCCGGTCATCGGCGATGACCAGGTCGGCCTCATCCAGCGTGCGGACGACGTCGTCGAGCGTGGTGATCTGCTCGCCGTGCTTCGCCCGGCGAACGACGATGGCACCCTGCAGAGCGTCGGCGTCATAGCAGTGGTTCGGCTGGCCGGTCTCGAGCATCACGTAGTTGGAGATGTCGACGCTCAGCGAGATCGAGCGCATGCCGCACGCGGCGAGGCGCTGCTTCATCCAGCCGGGCGACTCGGCGGCGGGATCGAAGCCCTCCACCGTCAGCGCGACGAAGAGCGGGCACGCGTCGGACTCCAGGACCACGGGATGACCACCTTGGCGCGGGGCCGGGGTCTCGTGGGCGATGACGTCGCGATAGCCGACACCGAGCGCCTGCGCCGCCTCGCGGGCCAGGCCGCGCACCGACAGGCAGTGGCCCATGTCGGAGGTGACCGGCATGTCGAGCACGTCGTCGGAGACACCCATGGCCTCCAGTGCGGGGGTGCCGAGGACCCATGGGTTCCCCTCGGCGTCGGTGTCGCCCAGGACCATGATGCCGTGGTGGTCCTCACCCAGGCCCAACTCGTCCTCGGCGCAGATCATGCCGTCGGAGACGTGTCCGTAGGTCTTGCGCGACCCGATCGGGAACGGGCCGGGCAGGGTCGCGCCGGGCAGCGCCACGACGACCGTGTCACCGTCGACGAAGTTCAGCGCACCGCAGATCACGCCGCGCGGCCAGTGGCCGCCGGGCAGGCGGACGACCTCGTCGCCCTTGACCAGCGGGCCGGGCGCCACCTCGGGGGCGTGCTCCGCGCCGACGTCGACGTGGCACCAGCGAACGGTCTTGCCGTTCTTCTGCGGCTCCTCGACGAACGCGACGACACGACCGATGACCACCGGCCCGGTGACGTCCCCGCCGATGCTCTCGACCTGCTCGACCTCCAGGCCGGCGCTGACCAGTGCGTCCGCCAGCTGCCAGGCGGTGAGCCCGGCGGGCAGGTCGGCATACTCGGCGATCCAGCTCTTGGTTGCCCTCACCGTGCTTCTCCCCTCAGCATCCGGCTGAACCGGACGTCTCCCTCGACCATGTCGCGCATGTCAGCCGCGTTGTTCCGGAACATCAGCGTTCGCTCGATGCCCATGCCGAACGCGAAGCCCGAGTACACGCTCGAGTCGACGCCGGCGGCCTCCAGCACGCGCGGGTTGACGACGCCGCAGCCACCCCACTCGATCCAGCCCTCGCTGCGGCAGGTGCGGCACGGTGCGTCCGGGTTGCCGACGGACGCGCCGTGGCAGACGAAGCACTCCAGGTCGTACTCGGCGCTCGGCTCGGTGAACGGGAAGTAGTTCGGACGGAACCGCGTCCTGATGTCACCGAACATCTCGCGGGCCAGATGGTCCAGCGTCCCCTTGAGGTGGGCCATGGTGATGCCCTTGTCGACGCAGAGGCCCTCGATCTGGTGGAACACCGGCACGTGCGTGGCGTCGAACTCGTCGGCGCGGTAGACCTTGCCCGGGCAGACGACGTAGACCGGCAGCTCCCGGTCGAGGAGGGACCGGATCTGCACCGGCGAGGTGTGGGTGCGCAGCACCACGTGGCTGTCGTGCGGAGCGACGAACAACGTGTCCGACTCGCCACGCGCCGGGTGGTCCGCGCCGATGTTGAGCGCGTCGAAGTTCAGCCACTCGGCCTCCGCCTCGGGGCCTTCGGCGACCTCCCAACCCATGGCGACGAACACGTCGCCCATGAGGTCCATCAATCCGGTGATCGGGTGGATCGCGCCCTGGGGGGAGAGCCCCACCGGCAGCGTGACGTCGACGGTCTCCTCGACCAGCGCGCGCTCGAGTTCAGCGGACTCGACCTCGGCCTGGCGAGCCGACAAGCCTTCGTTGATCCGCGCCCGGGCGGCGCCGATCCGCTGGCCGGCATCCTTGCGGGCGGCCGGCGGCAGGGCGCCGATCTCGCGGTTGGCGAGCGCGATCGGCGCGCGCTCACCCGCGTGCGCCAAGCGCGCCTCCTTCAGGGCGGCACTGTCGGACGCCCCGGCGAACGCGGCCAGGGCGTCCGCGACGATGGCGTCCAGCGATTCCGCGCTCAGCGCGGCGACCTGCTTCGGGTCGTAGTTGTCGTTCGGCCCTGACATGGGCCCTCCTTGTCGAATCGTGGTCGGGCGCGTGGGATCTCCCCACGTGTCCGTACGCCGTGGGACGTCAGTTCGAGGCGCTCTGCGCGGACGCCGAGGCGTACAGGCAGATCGCGGCGGCCGTGGCCAGGTTGAGCGACTCCGCGTGTCCGTAGATGGGGACGGCGACCGTCTTGTCGGCCAGGGCGAGGTGCTCGCTGGGCAGCCCCCAGGCCTCGTTGCCCATCACCCAGGCGGTCGGACTCGCGAGCTCGGAGTCCAGGTCGCTCAGGTCGGCGCCGGCGTCCCCGTCGGTGGCGAACACCTGAAGGCCCGCGGCCCGGCAGGCCTCGATCGCCTGCTCCAGGTCCACACCGGTGACGATCGGCAGGTGGAACATGCTGCCCACGCTGGCCCGCACCGTCTTGGGGTTGTAGACCTCGACGGAGTCGGTGCTCAGGATCACGGCGTCCGCGCCGAACGCGTCCGCGCACCGGATCACGGTGCCGGCGTTGCCCGGGTCCCGGATCTGGGCGCAGATGACGATCAGCGCCACGTCGTTGCGCCGGTGCTTCTTCTTCTCCTTGCACGGGTCCTTGCGCTTCGTACCGAGCACCTGCGACAGGCTCACGTCGATGTTCCGCGCCACGGCGATCACGCCCTGAGGGGTGACCGTGTCCGACATCGTGGCGAGGTTCTGCTCGCTCACCGCGTACACCTGGACGTCGTGCTCGCGGGCGAGGTCGACCAGATCCAGGTTGTCGTGGACCGACGCCCAGCGGACGAACAGCCACCTCACGACACCCCGCACCTTGAGCGCCTCGCGCACCGCCTGGCGCCCCTCCACGAGGAACTCGCCGGTCTCCTTGCGCTCCTTGCGACGCAGCAGGCTGCGCGCCTGGCGCAACACGGCCTGGCTGGGCTCGTCCAGCTCGATCCGGTCAGTCGTCATCGCTATCCATCCTCACTCGTGCAGGTTCACCTTGCCACACCCGGTCGACGCAGAAACGGCAGCCCCCGGTCTTGGAACCGGGAGCTGCCGCTCAGCGTTGCTGTGTGACCTCAGGCGGCCGCGGGCTGGTTGGCCTTGGCCAGCTCGACGAGCTTCGCGAACGCGTTCTCGTCGGTGACGGCCAGGTCGGCCAGGATCTTGCGGTCAACCTCAACGCCGGCGGCCTTGAGGCCCGAGATGAATCGGTTGTACGTCATGCCGTTGGCGCGGGCAGCGGCGTTGATGCGCTGGATCCACAGCGAACGGAAGTCGCCCTTCTTGTCCTTGCGGTGGGCGTAGCTGTACGTGTAGCTGTGGAGCATCTGCTCCTTGGCCTTGCGGTAGAGGCGCGAACGCTGCCCCCGGTAGCCGGACGCGATGTCCAGCACCTCGCGGCGCTTCTTCGCCGCGTTCACTGCGCGCTTGACGCGTGCCATGGTGTTTCTCCTTGTGTGTTACGAAGTCGGGATCAGCAGGTCACTTGCCGAGCAGGCGGCGAGCGGTGCGGGTGTCGGCCGGGGACAGCACGACGTCGCTGCTGAGGCGGCGCGTGCGCTTGGAGGGCTTGTGCTCGTTGAGGTGCCGCTTGCCCGCGCGCTCGCGCATGAGCTTGCCGCTGCCGGTGACCCGGATCCGCTTCTTGGCACCGGAGTGCGTCTTCATCTTCGGCATGGCGCCGCTCTCTTTCTCTCGTGAACTCGCGTTCGTGTGCCTCGACACCGGGGGGACCGGGCCGTGGCCGTGTGTCCTACAGGTCGATGTCGGGGTCCAGGTTGTCGGCCGGCCCCCGCTTCTTCTTGGGCTGCGCCGCGGCCTGCTCCGCGGCACGGTGCTCGGCCAGGTGGCGAGCCTCCTGCTCGGCGTGCGCCTGGCGCTGCGACATACGGGCCTGCTTGGCGGCCTCGCCCTCGGCTCGCGCCTCGGCCTTCTTGCGGGTCGGGGCGAGCACCATGAGCATGTTGCGGCCGTCCTGGCGGGGCTGGCTCTCGACGACGCCATCCTCGGCGACGTCCTCGGCCAGCTTCTTGAGCAGGTTGAAACCGAGCTCGGGGCGGCTCTGCTCGCGGCCTCGGAACATGATCGTGATCTTGACCTTGTCGCCGGCCTTGAGGAAGCGGACCACGTGGCCCTTCTTCGTCTCGTAGTCGTGCTCGTCGATCTTCGGACGGAGCTTCATCTCCTTGATGACGGTGTTCGCCTGGTTCTTGCGGCTCTCACGCGCCTTCTGCGCGGACTCGTACTTGAACTTGCCGTAGTCCATGAGCTTGGCGACCGGCGGCCGGGCCTGAGCAGCAACCTCGACCAGGTCGAGATCGGCCTCACGAGCCAGGCGCAGGGCGTCCTCGATGCGCACGATGCCCACCTGTTCGCCGTTCGGGCCAACAAGTCGGACTTCGTTCACATGAATGCGCTCGTTGATGCGCGGTTCGGTGCTGATGTGTTCCTCCATGGTTCGTGGTGGTGTGCCGACCAAACGAAAAGGGCCTCCGCAGCACGCGGAAGCCCAAGCCGACGGCGCTCACCCCGCGCGATGCGGGGGCACCTGAAACCCGATCAGCCACTGCTGGTGCGGGTGGGAGCTTGGCGACTCCACTTGCCACGAACCGCCCTCACGGGTGGTCGAACCGTTCCATGGTAGCGGACGCTGCGTCGTACGCCCAATCGGGGGCCGAGAATGCTGCCACCCCTTGTCCGGCCCACCATGTGGGTCCCTCCGGCTGGCCGTATCGGCAGCGTGTCGCTTGCCAGCGTGATGGGACCACCGTGTTGCCACGAGCATGGGACCACTTGGAAGTGTTATCGAGCATGGCGGACCTCGTTTCTGGGGTCAACGGTGACGCGCCCGCGTTGGCGGTAGGAGGGGCCTTCGACGACGAGGGTGTGCGCGCCTGAGGTGAGTCGATCGATGGCGGATTGGGCGAGGAGGGCGTCGGTGGTCAGGCCGAGCCATTCGGCGGGTTCTCGGTTCGACACCCAGATCGTGGCGGCGCGGCGGTGACGTTCGACGACGATCTCGTAGAAGTCGTTGGTTTGGGTGGCGTCGAGGGCCCGCAGCGCGAAGTCGTCCACGATGAGCAGGTCGATGCTGGTCAGGCGTCGGAGCTCGGCCTCGAGGGTGTTGTCGAGCCGGGCCGCCCGCAACCGGGTGAACAGTTTGTCGGCGCGGTGGAAGCCGACGGTCAGGCGGCGACGGATGGCGATGTGCCCGAGCGCGGTGGCGAGGTGGGTTTTGCCGACGCCGACGGGGCCGAGGATGAGGACGCCGGTGCCGGCTTCGGCGAACCGCAGGGTGGTCAGGTCGGACCACAGGTGCCGGTCGTAGGTGAGGTCGGGTTGGTCGTCGAAGGTGTCCAGCCGCATCGTGGGGTCCAGGCCGGCCTTGGCGGCGCGGAGGGTCGCGGAGCGGCCCTCGCGGCGGGTGACCTCGTCGGACAGGACGAGTTCGAGGAACGCGGCGTGGCCCAGCTGTTGCTGGCGGGCCAGGTGGAGCCGTTCGGGCAGGGTGTCGGCCATGCCGCCCAGCTTCAGGGCGCGCAGGGTGCGGGTCAGGTCGACGCCGACCGGGTCGACCGGCGCCGGGGGTCTGGTCATGGTGGTCATCGGTGCTCCTCCTCGAAGAGGGTGTCGGGTCCGTCGTCGCGGACCAGGGTCAACGTGGCGACCGGACCGCCGGCGGTGGGGGTCCGGTGACTGGCAGGGGTGGTCCCCTGGATGGCAGCGGGGCTGGTCCGGTCACTGGCGAAGGCCGTCGGCCGGGTGGCGAACTCGGCGGGTTGGCGGGCGAACCGGCCGCCGGGGATGGTGCCAGTCGGTAGCAGCGGCAGGGTGTCCTCGGTGGCCCGCTCCAGCATGGAGGCGATCTTGGTGACCGACACCACGTCGAGGTCCAGGGCGCGGGAGCAGGCGGCTTCGACCGGCCCGTTGCCGTAGCGGCGGACCAGCCCAAGGAGCCGGTACACCGCGCGCATCCGCGTCCACGGCAGCGGGTCGTCCAGGAGCCGCTCGGCGTAGATCCCGATACTCGACCCGTGGACCGCGCACGTGCTGATCAGGCGGGTCAGGTCCCGTAACGCGTAGCCGGACCTCTCTGCGGGCAGGTCGTCGCGGTCGGTGGATCGGCCCCCCGGCGCTTGGCGGGGGTGGGTCTTGACCAGCCGGCCCCGGTGGTACAGCTTGACCAGTTCCCGGTCGGCGCGCACGTCCAGCTGGTGGCCGAGGTAGGCGCCGGGCACCGAGTAGAGGGCGCGGGCGACCTCGACGTGGAAGTCGCGGTGCACCTTCACGGTCTTGAACACGGGCACGTCATACGCCGGCGGGACGGGCAACAGCACCCCGGCCTCGTGCTCGTCGAACACCTCCGCCGGGCGGGCCTGCAGGGTGCCGTGGATCCGCATCCCGGCCCGCTCGGCGCACCACACCGTGGCGCGTTGTTGGGCTTCCTCCAGGCTGGTGAACACCTCACCGGCCCAGAAGTTGCCGCGGACGTACTGCACCGCCCGCTCGACCTTCGGTTTGTCCTTCGGTGATCTGACGCGGGCCGGGTCGGTGCCGAACCCGGCGTGTTGGGCGTAATCGAGCCAGCCTTGGGACAGGCGCGGGTTCACCGGATCGGGGTCGGTGACGATGGCCTTCATGTTGTCGGGGATCAGCACCTTGAACACACCCTGGAAGAACGCCCACGCCGCTTCACAGCCGGCGATGACCGCCACCAACGTCTGCGAGTACGTCAACCAGACGAACAGGTGCCGCGAGTAGCAGGCGGTGAAGATCAGGGCGTGGACCTTCCGCCGGCGACCGTCTTCGCCGGTCAGGTAGCCCAGGTGTCCGAAGTCGACCTGCAGCTCGACGCCGGGCTCGCCGTCGGCGACCCGCACGGTGGTGTCCTTCACGCGGAACCCGCACCGTTCGGCGGCGAACCGGTGCAACGTCCGATACGGCACCACACACCCCTGCCGCGCCAACAGTTCGTGGACCTTCACCACCGACAACGGCTTGGCGTCCTTGCCGTCACCGGCCAACCACACCGCGATCTGCTCCTGGCGGGCTTCCAGGGCCTCCCACGCCGTCCCGTGCCCGTTCGGGCGGGCCGGACGCACCGCCGACACCACCTGAGCGACCAGGTCGTCATCGACCGCCGTGAACCCCGCGTCCCGCTGCAGACCGGCCTCCTGCGCGGCGGCCACATAGCGGCGGGCCGTCTTGCGGTCCACCCCCGCCCGCTCGGCGACTGTCCGCAGCCCGGCGCCCTCGAGCCAGCCGCGGAGTACTTCCCTGACCTCAACCACACTGACCTCCCTGAATCCCACGCCCGTAGACCTCCATGACGGCGACACCGACACGGCGATCCAACGAGCCGACCCAGGACCCACCGGCAAGACACGCCGGGTGGTCCCATGACTGGCAATCCAAGTGGTCCCATGAACCTGGCAGAAAACCCGCTACCCCGGTCCCATGCTCATGGCAGGCGACA
>NZ_JCAKNG010000014.1:0-38265 GCF_059516005.1 Propioniciclava sp. LT294 | reverse complement strand
ACCTGACGACCCAGCGTGCCTTTCCGTGGCCGGTGGGGTCAAGCGATCGGGTGGTCAGGTACAGGCACTTCATCGCGGCGGCCTCGTTGGGGAAGTGGCCGCGGGCGTTCACCGCCCGGCGGTAACGGGCGTTGATGCTCTCGATCGCGTTCGTCGTACAGATCACGCGTCGGATCTCCACGTCGTACTCCAGAAACGGCACGAACTCGGCCCACGCGTTCTCCCACAACCTGACGATCGCCGGATAGCGCCCGCCCCAATCGTGGGCGAACTCGGCGAACCGATCCCTGGCCGCGGCCTCCGACGGGGCGGTGTACACCGGCTTGAGGGCCTTGACGATGGCGTCGCGGTGTTGCCGGCCGGCATAGCGGAACGAGTTTCTGATGAGGTGGACGATGCACTGCTGGACGACGGTGCGGTCCCAGGTGGTGGTGATCGCCTCCGGCAGTCCCTTCAGCCCGTCGCACACGGCGATCAGCACGTCGTCGACGCCGCGGTTCTTCAGCTCGGAGAACACCTGCAGCCAGAACCTGGCGCCCTCGGCGCCGTCGCCGGCCCAGATCCCCAGGATGTCTCGTTCGCCGTTGGTGGTGACGCCCATCACCACGTAGAACGGGGTGTTGCGGACCTGGCCGTCGCGGACCTTGACCACGATCGCGTCGACGAAGATCACCGGATAGAGCGGGTCCAGTGGCCGGCTGGACCATTCAGCGAGCTCGCCGGCGACCTTCTCGGTGATCCGGCTGATGGTGTCCTTGGACACCTTCGCCCCATACACCTCCTCGAAATGGGCGGCGATCTCACCGGTCGTCAGGCCGCGGGCCGACAGCGACAACACGATCTGGTCGATCCCGTCCAGGCGCCGTTTCCGCTTCGGCACGATCACCGGCGTGAACGAGCCGTCCCGGTCCCTGGGCACCTCGATCTCGACCGGCCCGATCTCGGTCAACACCGTCTTCGACCGGGTGCCGTTGCGCATGTTCGTGCCCAGCGGCGCTGCGCCGTGCTCGTGGCCCAGGTGCTCGGTCAGTTCCGCCTCCAGCGCGGTCTCCAGGACCTGCTTGGTCAGCCCCGACAACAACCCGCCCGGGCCGACCAGGGACATTCCCTGAGCCTTGGCCTGGGCGAGCAGCTGCTCGGCGAGCTGCTTCTGATCGATGATCTCTCCCGTCACGGGGTCGATCATCTCGGTCATCTCGGTCGTGTCAGTCACGGCCATCTCCTTTCGGATCAGGCCGGACCCCCACACACCGTTACTCCGACAGTCCCTAGTCCGGGCATGGGTGGTCGGGAGGTCCTGCGCGAGGTGATGACTGAGAGCAAGGTGTCTCAGTCGGAGTTGTCGCGGATGAGTGGGGTGCGGCAGCCGAGTATCAGTCAGTTCTTGTCGGGCCGGATCGAGATGAGCGACGAGATGCTGGATCGGCTGCTGTCGTGCTTGGGGTATCGGCTTGAGGTGGTGCGTCGCCCGGTCCGGGTGGAGTTGGACCGGTCGCACCTGCGGAGTTGGCGCCTGCACCGCCAGTTGGCCACTCATCTGGACACCGGCGTGTTGGACGACTGGGTGCCGACGATCCGGCGGAACGTGGAGCGGTTGCGGCACCGCGTTCAGGGTGAACCTCATGTGTCGAACCTGGGCCGGTGGGAGGTGTTGGTGGAGCAGCGCGACGTTCCCGGGCTGCGCCGTGTGATGACCGGCCTAGACACCGACTCGGTGCAGATGCGGGAGGTGTCGCCGTTGGGTGGATTGTTGCCGCAGTCGGAGCGGGCGAAGGTGCTGGCGGTGGTCGGCCGATGAGACGCGACCAGTTGGAGCATGCGATCCGGACGGCGTGCCAGATCATCGGGCATCCGGCGGTGATCATCGTGGGGTCCCAGGCGATCTTGGGCAGCTTCGGCGAGGACGAACTACCGGTCGAGGCGACCATGTCGGTGGAGGTCGACGTGCTGCCCATCTCCGACAACAACACGGTGACCGCCGAGTTGGCGGACCTGATCGAGGCGGTCGCTGGGGAGTGGTCACCGTTTGAGGAGCAGCACGGGTTCAGCATCGATGGCGTCGACCTCGACACGGCGGTCCTGCCGGCCGGGTGGCGGGACCGGTTGGTGCGGGTCCAGAACACGAATACGGCGGCGTCGTCGTGGAAGCCGTCCGCTACCAGATCGAGCGCGCCCGCAACCGCGACGGCGGCACCCTGGCCGACCCGCCCGCCAGCGGGAAGGGCCGCAACGGCTACACCCACCCGCGACAGCCCTGAACGAACAGGACATCCCAGTCACCGGAAACGTCGCAGGGCAGTGACCACGGGGCGCGGCAGCTCGGGCCAGATGATCGGGACCGCATAGTCGGCCAAGAACAGGAGCGCTGCTCCGGTTAGGACGCGGTCAGCGATCCACCGCCAGGGGTGCAGGTTCCTCGGCGGGAGGCATCAGCGCAGTGTGATGGTGGCCCGCGCGTTAGGCCCTGGGTCGGGTGCGGTGTCGCTGTCCATGCCGTCGGCGGTGACGGTGGCGTTCCACTGCATCGTCTTACCCAGCGGCTTCAACGGCGCCCCGCTGATCACGGTCGTGACGCGGTTGCCCTCCACCTTCGTGACAGGCAGCGGCTGTTCGTGGTTGGTGCCGTCGAGGAACACGAACTGCGCCATGGTCTGGCCGTTGTTGAGCTTCACTCCTACCTGGCCCGAGTGCTGCCCATCAGGACTCGCGACTGCCAGGTAGAGGCCCACCAGGCCCGTGGCGGGAACCGGCCCCGCGAGCGTCCAAGTGGCCTCCAGGTCGCCGCTCTTAAGCACCTGCACGCTCACCTGGGTGAGGTCCGGCCCGGACACGGCATCACCGGTCGGGTCGGTGACCGTGACGGGCTCCGTGGGGACCGCCGGGGCAGCAGAGCAACCGGCCAGCACCAGGGCCACGGCAACGGCAACGGCAACGGCAGTGAAGCGCACGTTCATGGCGCAGACGCTATCGCTTGGGTCGTACTCAATGGGCTAATGTGACGCCGCACGAAGGAAAATCGCTAGTGCCGACCCCTGCGAGTCGAGTAAGGCCAGGGAGTTCCCTCTGACGAGCAGCCGGCTTGCGCTCGTAAGGGCCGCCCGCAGAAGATTGTCTTGGTTCTGGGCCCACTTGGGCGGGCCGCCGAGCGTCTCCCCCAGGAGTGTCATGTGCATCGTTCCGTCTTCGCCCAGTGAGTATCGACCGTACGCGGTGTTCACACTGTCGTGACAGAATAGCTTGCCGTCTAAGGCGAACTGAAGCTCGGCTCTAGCCTCCGCCAGTGGCGGGATCATCTGAGTGCCGTCGTGCAGGGCATCAAGCTTCCAATGCCCCAGCTCGGTGGAGTCCGATCTCATGGACTCCACCGTACGACCCCAAGGAAGATGGGTGTAGGTGGGCTTCGCCCTCATCAGACGATGGGTTCGCGAGAAGTCGCGCCAGAGAACCCGCTCCCGCGTGCGGCGTGTCTCACTCAACGCTCCCGCACGGGCCGTGAGGTTCACATCGGAAGTTAGAGCACCCACGCGAAGGAGCCGGCTCGTCATGATCTATGGATACGCCCGCGTTTCGACGCAGGACCAGGACCTCGACGCCCAGGTGGACCTACTGCGGAACGCCGGTGCGGTTCGCGTGTACGCGGAGAAGGTCTCAGGCGTTGCGATGAACCGTCCCGAGCTCGGGGTGTGCCTCGACGACCTCGAGCGGGTCGAGAGGACCTCCGGCGCGTCGGCGCGTCGCGCCGACGCGGACGCCCTGCTGTTCGCTGGCCCCTCCTCCTGATCGACGCCGATAACCGGTGCGTTGGCGTGGTCGTGAGCACCGCCGAGGCGCGCTCCTCGGTGGCCGCTGGTCGCGCCGCCACCTGGGCGTCCCAGGTGACGCCCGCGGTGGCCGCGGTCGACGTCCCCCCCAGGAGCCACGGCGCCTCTCAGCGGCTCACGGCCACCACGCGTCCAGCAGCCGTGACGCCGCGTAGCCCGCCAGCCACCCCGCGGCACGCCACCCCCAGACACCGACAGTCACCCACCAGCTGCGCTCGTTCCTTGAGTCGGGCTGACCTTCATGATTAGTGCTCATGCCCTTCCTGTGCAGGCTGGCTGCAACCACGCCCCAGGTAGTGCCCCGCGCGGTTGGTCAGGCGTCCACCAGACCCTGCCCGGACCGCCCTTTTCCGGTCCCAGCCAGCCAACCACGGAACCATCGTGTTGGGGCAAGGGTTCGCTTCGCCGCTTCGCGCCCTTGCCCCAACACCGTGGGAACCTCCCCGGAACGGAGAGCCTGGCATCCTCATCCGCCAGACAGCCTTCGTTGAGACCGACCGCTGGTTGACCTTCGGTGACGGCAGTGACGACGTGCGCCGGATGCGCGCGACTCAGTGAGGTTCGGTTTCGAGTCCCCTGGGACACGAGCCCGGACCGGCGCCGCGGCGTCCGCCGGTAGGAGAACTACTTGAGATTTTCTAGAGGGGTAACCACGGGGGTGGCGGGTGTCTGCTGGGTGGGTAGACAGGCTGCCGGCCCTCTCGCGCGCAGCTGTTCGGTGTCCAACGGGGTGTACCTGACCACCCGATCGCTTGACCCCACCGGCCACGGAAAGGCACGCTGGGTCGTCAGGTGGAAGCCCGCCCTGAACGCCTTCGCGATCACCTTCGCAGGCAGGTTCGAGAGAGCCACTCACTAGAAACCGCCGGGCCTCACACACCGTTTATCTGACAGACCCTAGTGATCCGAAGGAGATGCCATGAGTAGCGAAGACGATCGATCCTCAGAGCGGGCGTCGCATCAGGGGACAGGCCACACTTCACACGATCGTTCGGGGAAGGCCAGTGACCCCGGCCTGGGTACTTACGTGCGTTTCGGTCTGATGATCTTGACCTCTTCAGTGGTGATGTACATCGTCATGTACCTGAACACTTACTCGATCGACCACGTCTTCTGGAGTTGGACGCGGTTCTTCATGACGATGATGTCCGCGGCGACCATGACTGTCGTCATGTTGACCTTCATGCTGGGGATGTACCGCAACCGGATGGTGAACGCGGTGATCGTGGTGGGAGCTGTCGTGGTGTTCGGTGCGGGCCTTGCCCTGGTCCGCACCCAGGCCACCGTCGGCGACGTCGCGTGGATGCGGGCGATGATCCCGCACCACTCGATCGCGATCCTCACCAGCGAGCGCGCCCACCTCGAGGATCCGCGGGTCCGTGAGTTGGCGGACTCGATCATTGAGGCGCAGCGCAAGGAAATCGAGGAGATGAAGGCCTACATCAAGGAGTTGGAGTAGGGGAACGGGCTCCCGGTGCAGGCGGCCGAGGCGACGCGCGATGCTCGGCGACGTCCCGTGCACCAGCCCGCGTGGTGATCGTGGAGGGCGATTCCGTGCACGGGCCGCAACCCGAACGCGTGGTCAGCGAGGCCGATCTGCTGGTGGGGGCGCGAGTGGAGGGCTTGGAGGCCGCCAGTTGACCAGCTCTGTGAGGTGCGATCGGTGGCTGCATGGAGGGAGCTGAGGAACGCCGACAGATAGTTGGCGTGGGTCTTGCCACTGACCGGAGCGCGCGTCGGCGATTTGTGCGCTGGACCGGCCTCTCGGCGACGGGGCCGAGCACCTCCGCCGTGATCGAAGGCATCATGATATTGGTCGCTGTGGCGTTCATCCTGTGGACCTCGGTGGTGCTTTCCTCAACCCGCTCCAGTTGGAGAACGTGGGCGTCGGGCTGGCATTCGGTGGTCGCGTCCGCCGTCAACGGCGCCGTCGCCGTCGCCGTGGCCCTCATGCGAGCCGCATGCGCCGCTTGATCAGGCTGACTGCTGACGGAAATACCTGATGACCGACCTGTGGACCTCGGCCCGGAGTCGTGCCGGGTGTCATATGGAAGCGGACGTTCTGCCTACTGTCTCCTGGACGACGCGGACGGCTTGGCGTCAGCTCGCAGGCCACCCGGACGAGGGCGTGACGCCGGCGCAATGAGCGGCTGTCCGGTCAGCGTCCACAGCGGAGGAGCGGGTGTCACGGTCTTGCCCTCACCGCCCCGATTGGTGCGTTTCCCTGGGGAGGGTGAGTCGCAGGGTGGCGCCGGTGCCCTCCCCGTCGCTGGTGGCGGTGAGGCTGCCCCCGTGGGCTTCGGCGAGTGCTTTGGCGATGGTGAGCCCGATGCCGGATCCGCCCTTGTCGGCCTCCCTGGCGGCGTCGCCGCGGTAGAAGCGCTCGAAGATGTGCGCGAGTTGTTCGGCGGTCATGCCTTGGCCTGTGTCGGCGACGCTGATGGTCACGGCGTCCGGGGTCGAGGTTGACGTCACGTCGACTCGTCTCCCCTGGGGGGTGTGTCGGAGGGCGTTGGTGAGCAGGTTGCCGAGGATCTGGGCGACGCGCTGGGGGTCGGCTCGGACCGGCACGTCGTCGACTCGGACGGTGAGGGTGACGCCTTTGGTGTCGTAGGCGTGCCTGGCCTGACGGATCGCCGGCTCGACCAGATCGGTGAGCGGTTGCACGCTGGTCTGGAGTTCGATGCGTCCTTCTTCGGCTCGGGACACCTCGTCGAGGTCGCGGGCGAGCCGAGTGAGGCGTTGGGCTTGTTGCTCGACGACGGCTTGGGTGTTGTCGTCCCAGGTGAGGACACCGTCGGCGATCCCTTCGAGGTGGGCGTTGAGGGTGGCGATGGGGGTACGCATTTCGTGGGCCAGGTCGGACAGGAGGCGCCGGCGGGTGTTCTCGACGTCGCCGAGGCGGTCGGCCATGGTGTTGAACGTGTCGCCCAGGGTGCTCAACTCGGGGCCGCCGCCCGTGACGGTGACCCGGGCGTCGTAGTCGCCACGGCTGAGCCGGCCGGCCGCCTGGGTCAGGAGCTCGACGGGGTGGCCGATGCGGCGGGTCAGGTACCACGAGATCCCGAGGGAGGCGGCGAGCGCGACCAGCAGCCCGACGGTGAGGGAGATCATGCTGGCGTCGGCGAAGGCGCGTTCGATGTGGACGATCTCGGGAGAGTCGGGCGGGTGGCCCGTGTCCAGGAGGTGGGCGTGGAACAGCGGTGGCCCGATGATCGCGGCGGTCAGGCCGGCGCTGGCCACGATGGCGAACAGGACGATGGCCTGGGCGACGAACAGCCTGGTGCCGAGCCGCCACGCTGCGATCGCCTCAAGCAGGCGGGTCACCCTCGTCCCATTCGGTAGCCGACGCCGCGGATGGTGGTGATGTAGCGCGGTTCGGTGGGGTCGTCGTCGAGTTTCTTGCGGAGGTTGGCGACGTGGACGTCCACGACGTGTTCGTCGCCGACCCACGCGGTGTCCCACACGGCGTCGATCAGTTGGCGGCGGCTGAGCGCCAAGCGGGGTTGGGCGGACAGGACGTCGAGGATGTCGAACTCGGTGCGGGTGAGGGCGACGGGGTGGTCGCCGATCCACACTTCGTGGCCGGCGGCGTCGATGCGCAGGTCGCCGAACACGCGCTGATCCTCCACCGCGGGGGCGGCGGCGGGTGGGCGGCGGGGGCGCCGCAGCACGGTCTGGACGCGGGCGACGAGTTCGCGGTTGCTGAAGGGCTTGGTGAGGTAGTCGTCGGCCCCCACGGACAATCCGATGAGCCGGTCGACCTCGTCGCCGCGAGCAGTCAGGATCAGGATGTAGCAGTCGGAAAAGGTGCGGATCTGGCGGCACACCTCGATGCCGTCGAGGCCGGGCAGCCCGAGGTCGAGCACGATGACGTCGGGGTCCTCGGCCCTGGCCTGGTCGAGGGCCTCGGGGCCGGTGTGGGCCTGGCTGACCTGGTGGCCCGCGCGGGTGAGGTAGGACGCGATGACGGCGGCGAGTGCGCGTTCGTCATCGACGACCAGCACCTTGGTCGGCAGTGCACCTTCTCTGTTCATATCAGCCAGTATGGCCGCGGCCGGCGCGCCGGCGGTCGGCGGGGCCGGGCTCTCGCGCGGGTCTTGATGCGATCTTGAGAAGGTCCCGGTCGGACGATGTGGCAGCGCCGGGCGCTGTGTCCAGCCGGTGTTCGAGCCAGCGCTGGAGGGACGCCGTTCTCTCGACCGCGCCGTGGAACCGTACGGCGCCTCCTATCGGGGAGGGACTTCGAGGCGGGATTGCGACCCCTTCGATTTGCGATTGGGTGCCGAGCGCGGCTGGGGTGTCAGGCGGGACCTGCATGGACGAGTGAGGTGAACGCCGTGCAGCTGGTTGATGGCCGCATCGGTAGGCGGGTGGGCTCGACGAGCTTGTCGACGGCCGACAAGGCCGTCGCAGCCTCGCCCAGCCGGCGTTGGCAGGGTTCGCTGGGCGACATCACCAGGTGGTCCGATCTTGACCGAACCTGAACCTGCGCCATACGGCGGCGCCACAGCAGGCGGCCACAGTGGCAGGAGGCCAGGAGAGGGGATTGCTATGGGCTGGGAGATGTGGGTCCTCATGCTCATCGGCATGGCCGGCTTCTGGGCAGTGGTCCTGTTGGGCATCCGCGCGCTGTTCCTGGCGGGCGGAAAAACGCCTGAGCCGCGATTCCGCGATGCACCCGAGAACGACGCCACCGCCGGGCGCTCGCAGCCTCGGGCTTCGGCCGAGCCGCCGGCCCGGACCGACTCCTCCTCAACGTCTCGAATAGCACCCATCGAAAGGCACCCATGACTGGCATGTCCCGACGCACGCTCCTGCTCGGCGGACTCGGCCTCGGCGCCGCCGCCCTGACGGGCTGCACCTCCGCGCCGGCCGCCGGCCCCGTCCCCTCCGCGTCTGGCCCGATGCCGACGCTCCCGCCGGCCACCCCGAGACCCGGGCAACGGATCGTCGAGCAGGTCTTGACCGCCAAGCCTGTGACCCTCGACCTCGGCGGACCCACCGTCCCTACCTGGGCCTACGGCGACACCGCGCCCGGTCCGCTCGTGAGGGCTACCGCGGGTGACTTCCTCCGGATACGTCTTGACAACCAGTTGCCCGCGGACACGACCATCCACTGGCACGGGATCCGGCTGCACAACAAGGCGGACGGGGTGCCCGGCATGACGCAGGACCCGGTCCCGGCCGGCGGGTCGTTCACCTACGAGTTCACCGCGCCGGATCCCGGCACGTACTTCTTCCACCCGCACGTCGGCGTCCAGCTCGACCGCGGCCTGTACGCCCCCCTGATCGTCGACGACCCGAACGAGGCGGGCGCCTACGACGCCGAGTGGGTGGTCGTCCTCGACGACTGGGTCGACGGCACCGGCCGCACCCCCGACGACGTCCTCGCGAAGCTGATCGCCGACGGCGGCCCTGCCCCCAGCGGCGGCATGGGCGGCATGGGTGGGATGGGTGGCATGGACCACGGCGGTCACGGTGGCGGCAACGCTCCGCAACCGTGGGGGGATGCCGGCGACGTCACCTACCCCTACTTCCTGATCAACGGACGCGTCCCCACCGCACCCGCCACGTTCGAGGCCAAGCCGGGCCAGCGCGTCAGGATCCGGCTGATCAATGCGGCGTCCGACACGATCTTCACGGTCGCGCTCGGCGGCCACCGACTGACGGTGACCCACGGCGACGGCTTCCCCGTGGAACCGCGGGAGGTCGACGCCCTCTACCTCGGCATGGGCGAGCGCTACGACGCCCTCGTCACCCTCGACGACGGCGTGTTCCCCCTGGTGGCTCGTCCGTTCGGCAAGACCGAGGGCGGCCAGGGCTTGGCCCTGGTCAGGACCGGTTCGGGTCAGGCCCCCGGCCCCGACGTGTCGCCCGCCGAACTGGCCGGGCGCATCCTGCTGGCCACCGACCTGCGTCCCCACGAGTCGGTGAGGCTGCCTTCACGATCGCCGGACGCCACCGCGCACATGTCGTTGGAGGGGTCGATGAGCCCGTACCGGTGGGGCATCAACGGGGCCCCGTTCGGGCAGAACCAGCCGCTCACCGTGCGTGAGGGGCAACGGCTGCGGCTCAACGTGATGAACATGACGATGATGACCCACCCCCTGCATCTGCACGGGCACACGTTCGCGCTGCCGTCGGGGCTGCGGAAGGACACGGTGCTGTTGGCGCCGATGCAGTCGATGGCGCTCGACCTGGACGCCGACAACGTCGGTGACTGGATGGTCCACTGCCACAACATCTATCACGCCGAAGCGGGCATGATGATCGGCCTGCTCTACCGCGGCTGAGCGGGAACGTTGACGCGACCTTGACGGTTCCCACAACCAGACCCGACCTTCGTCGACCAGCCTCGTTGGTGTAACGATCCGACCGACGTCAAGGAGTCCCTGCCATGAATCACGACCACACCGACCATCGCGCCATCCCGCCGGCCGGCAGCGACCCGTACGACCGGTTCGCCGCCGACCCGTTCGCGCCGACCACCCCGGCACCGCCCGTTGGGCAGCAGGCCCCTACGGCCCAGCCCGTGCGGCACCGGTGGTGGATGCACCTGCTGATGTGCGCCCCGATGCTGGCTGTCGTCGGATTCCTCGTCGCCACCGGGGCGGCGGGCGGCGGCGTCATCGGCTACGCCCTGCTGTGCATGGCGATGATGGGCGCGATGATGCTGTTCATGAACCAGGGCTCCGCTGGCGGCCACAAGCATTGACCCCGACACCCCCACGAACCCCATCGCCGAGCCACCCCGATCCCCCGAGTGGCTCGGCGATGGCCCGTCCGCCCTGACAGGAGAATGTGATGAACCTGAACTCCACCGCCGAGTCGGTCGTGCTGCACGTGGGTGGCCTGCACTGGGCCACCACCGCCCACGGCGTCGAACAGACCCTCCTGACCCGGCCAGGCGTGCTGGCGGTCGACGCGAACGCGATCTCGCAGACGGCGACCGTCACGTTCGACCCGACGCGGACCGACGTCGCCGAACTTCAGGGCTGGGTGCGCGAGTGTGGCTACCACTGTGCCGGCGAGTCACAGCCCACCCACGTGTGCGTTCCCCGCATCGAACCGGCAGGTCATCCCGGCGGGCACGCAGCCCCGGACGCCCACGCGCGGCACGGCGGCCCCGGAACCACGGTGCCGCACGGTCATGGGGGGCACGACCAGGCGGCGAGCCACGCCGCGGGGGTGGTGATCTCGCCGCATGACGCGATGGGTCATGGCGGTCATGGGGGGATGTCGATGGACGCCATGGTCGCCGACATGCGCAACCGGTTCCTGGTCGCGGCGGTGCTGTCGGTGCCGATCACGTTGTTCTCCCCGATGGGACGCGACATGCTCGGCTTCGGGCTGCCGGCGCCGTTCGGGTTGCGGGACGAGGTGTTCGCCCTGGTGTTGTCGCTGCCGGTGGTGTTCTACGCGGGCTGGATCTTCTTCGACGGGGCTTTCCGCGCCCTGCGGAACCGGACGCTGGACATGATGGTGCTGGTCGCGATCGCGATCGGCGCCGGGTGGCTGTACAGCCTGTACGTCACGCTCACCGGTGGTGGCGAGGTGTTCTTCGAGGCGGCCGCGGTGCTGACCACGTTCGTCTTGTTGGGGCACTGGTTCGAGATGCGGGCCCGCGGCGGCGCGAACGACGCCATCCGGGCGTTGCTGGACCTGGCGCCGCCGATGGCGACGGTGATTCGTGACGGGGTCGAGGCCGACGTGCCCACCAGCGAGGTGCTGGTCGGCGACCTGGTGCTGGTCCGTCCCGGCGCGAAGGTGCCCGTCGACGGCGTCGTCCGGGAGGGCCGTTCCGAGGTGGACGAGTCGATGGTGACCGGGGAGTCCTTGCCGGTCGACAAGACGGTCGGTTCAGCGGTGGTGGGGGCGTCGATCAACACCACGGGGACGCTGCGGGTGGAGGCCACCAAGGTGGGCGCGGACAGCGCCCTGGCGCAGATCGTCGCGCTGGTGCAGCAGGCGCAGAACTCGAAGGCCCCCGGCCAGCGGCTCGCGGACCGGGCGGCGTTCTGGCTGGTGCTGGTGGCCATCATCGGAGGAGGGCTCACGTTCGGGGCCTGGCTGCTGGCCGGCGCGTCGGTCCAGACGGCGATGCTGTTCGCGATCACGGTGGTGGTCATCACCTGCCCCGACGCCCTCGGACTGGCGACGCCGACCGCGATCATGGTCGGCACCGGTCTGGGCGCCAAGCGAGGAGTGTTGTTCAAGAACGCCACCGCCCTGGAGACCTCCGCGAAGGTCAACACGGTGGTGATGGACAAGACCGGCACGCTCACCCGCGGCGAACCCGAGGTGACCCAGGTCATCGCCGTCGGGGGCGACCCCCACCTCGACCTGGTCGCGGCGGTGGAGCGCGAATCCGAACACCCGCTCGCGGCCGCCGTGGTCACCCATGCCGACGCCCTCGGCGTCGCGACCCGTAAGGCTGCCGAGTTTCGCAACGTGCCCGGCCACGGGGCCACCGCCGTCGTCGACGGACTGGACGTTGCGGTCGGAAACCGGCGGCTCATGGAGTCCCTCGGTGTCGACCTGTCGGCGGCGGGGCCGATCCGCGAGCGGGTCGCCGCCCAGGGCCAGACCGCCGTGTTCGGAGCGGTGGACGGCCGCATCGTGGCGGTAATCGGGTTGGCGGACGCCCCCCGCGAGACCTCCGCCCGGGCGGTCGCGGCGTTGCACGACCAGGGAGTGCAGGTCGTGATGCTGACCGGGGACAATCAGGCGACCGCACAGCGGATCGCCGCCCAGCTGGGGATCGACACGGTGATCGCGGACGTGCTGCCCGGCGACAAGGCCGCCCATGTGGCCGATCTACAACGTCAGGGGCGGGTGGTGGCGATGGTCGGTGATGGTGTCAACGACGCCCCTGCTCTGGCCCAGGCTGACGTGGGGGTCGCGATCGGGGCGGGCACCGATGTGGCGATCGAGACGGCCGACCTGGTCCTCATGCGGTCGGACCCCCTCGACGTGCCGACCGCCCTGACCATCGGCCGTGGCACGCTGCGGAAGATGCGGCAGAACCTGGGCTGGGCGGTCGGTTACAACGTGGTCGCCCTGCCGATCGCGGCCGGCGTGTTTGCCGGCGTCGGGCTGACCCTACGGCCAGAGATCGCTGCGCTGTCGATGTCCGGTTCCAGCCTGATCGTCGCTGTCAACGCCCTGCTGCTGAAGCGGTTGCGGCTCCCCGACGAGCACCACCGCCGACCAGGCACCCCGGCCGCGCAGGCTGCGTCGGGATCTTGACGCGACCTTGATCCGATCCTGCCGATCCGGACACGAGACCCACCTAACCTGACACCAGAAGCGGTACCCCTGGGGGGTATCAGGACAGGGTGAGGTGGTTGTGATGAGTTGGCTCGTCATCGGCGGCGCGGTGGTCGTCACCGGGTTGTTGTGGTGGTTCTTCTTCGGTCCGAAGCGGGCCGGACAGGTGAGCCTGGAGGACGGCGTCCAGGTGGTGCGGGTCACCGTGGACGGTGGCTACAGCCCGGACGTGATCGAGGGCGTCCGCCCGGGCGTACCGGTCAGGCTCCTGTTCGACCGGCAGGAGAGCGGTGAGTGCACCTCGCGGGTGGTCATGCCCGACTTCAAGGTCAACGCAGCGCTGCCGGCGTTCCGAACCACGGCGGTCGAGTTCCTTCCCACCGAAACGGGGGAGTACCGCTTTGCGTGTGGGATGAACATGGTGTCGGGGGTGGTCCGGGTCAGCGGGAGCCCCCCGGCCGATACCCAAGGCGGCGGCACCGTGGTGGAGCAGGCCTCCCGGCCGGTGGACGGAACGACCGCGGCCGGCGGCACCGCCCCCGACGCGGAGGCGGAGGAGGCTGAGCGTGCCGCCGAGATCCGCGACTTGACCCGCCGCCTGCTGGTGGGTGCGGTGCTGTCGGCGCCGGTGCTGGTCGCGGTGATGGCGGTGGAGTTGTTCCAGGCGATGTGGGTTCCCGAGTTCCTGATGAACCCGTGGCTACAGCTGGCGTTGATCGCTCCGGTGATGTTCTATACCGGCTGGCCGATCCACCGGACCGGCTGGAAGGCGCTGTCGCACCGGACCGCCGACATGAACTCGCTGATCACCTTGGGCACGTTTGCCGCCTTCGGCTACAGCCTGGTGGTCACGTTCCTGCCCTGGCTGCTGCCCGACGCGCTGCGGCACGTGTACTACGAGGCCGTCGGGGTGATCATCACCCTCATCCTGCTCGGGCGGCTGCTCGAGACGAAAGCGAAGGCCGGCACCGGTGAGGCAATCCGAGCTCTGATCGGGCTGCAGCCCCGCACCGCCCGGGTTGAGCGCGACGGTGCCGAACTCGAGGTCGGCGTTGATGAGGTGCGGGTCGGAGACATCGTGCTGATCCGGCCCGGGGAGAAGCTCCCGGTCGACGGCGAGGTGACCAGCGGCTCCTCCTCGATCGATGAGTCGATGGTGACCGGCGAATCCATGCCGGTGACCAAGTCCGTCGGGGACACCGTGATCGGCGCCACCATCAACACCACCGGCGCCCTGCGCTACCGCGCCACCAAGGTCGGCGCCGACACGATGCTGGCCCAGATCATCAAGCTGGTCCGCGAAGCCCAGGGCTCCAAGGCGCCCATCCAGCGGCTCGCCGACCAGGTGTCCAGCTACTTCGTGCCCGCGGTGATCGTGATCGCGGTGTGGACCTTCGTCGCGTGGGTGCTGGTCGGCCCGCCGCCGGTGTTCATCTTCGCGCTCGTCGCCGCCGTGTCGGTGCTGATCATCGCCTGCCCCTGCGCCCTAGGGCTCGCCACGCCCATGTCGATCACCGTCGGCACCGGCAAGGGCGCCGCGCACGGCATCCTGATCCGCTCCGCCGAGGCGCTCGAGACCGCCCACAAGTTGCAGACGATCATCCTCGACAAGACCGGCACCCTGACCCGCGGCGTCCCGGCCCTCACCGACGTCATCCCCGTGACCGACGGGGGTGAGGACCGCCTCCTGGCCGCTGTCGCCGGGGTCGAGCGGGCCTCCGAGCACCCGCTGGCGGCCGCGATCGTGGCCGGGGCGACCGAGCGTGGGCTCGCTGTGCCCGAGGTCGACGGGTTCGAGTCCGTCACCGGCCAAGGGGTGATGGCGCGGGTCGACGGGCGGCGCGTGCTGGTCGGCAACCGTCGGCTGCTGGACGCGTTCGGGGTGGACGCGGCCGTCCTGCTCGCCGCCCACGACCGGCTGGCCGCCGAAGGCAAGACCGCGATGCTGGTCGCGGTCGACGGACACCCCGCCGGCGTCGTTGCTGTAGCCGACACCCTCAAGGAAGGCGCCCCGGCGGCGGTCGCAGCCCTCCAGGCCCGCGGCATCGAGGTCGTGATGATGACCGGTGACAACCGGCACACCGCCGCCGCGATCGCCCGCCAGGTCGGCATCACCCGCGTCGTCGCCGAGGTCATGCCCGACCACAAGGCCGCCGAGGTCCGGCGCCTGCAGGCCGACGGCAAGGTGGTCGGCATGGTCGGCGACGGCATCAACGACGCCCCCGCCCTCGCCCAGGCCGACGTCGGGTCGGCGATCGGGACCGGCACCGACGTCGCGATCGAGTCCTCCGACATCACGTTGGTCTCGGGGGCACTGGTGGGCATAGTGACCGCCGTCGACCTGTCCCGGGCCACCATGCGCAACATCAAGCAGAACCTGGTGTTCGCGTTCCTGTACAACATCCTGGGCATCCCGATCGCCGCCGGCGTGCTCTATCCGGCGTTCGGGATCACCCTCAGCCCGATCATCGCCGCCGCCGCGATGGCACTGTCGTCGCTGTCGGTGGTCGCCAACGCCAACCGGCTCCGCCGGTTCACCCCCCGTCCACTGGCTGCCACCACCCAGGTGGCCGGCGTCGACCCGCTCGTCGAGGTGGGCGGCAGCGTCGAAGCCTCACCCCACACCCAACGAAAGGAAACCACCATGTTCGGCCTGTTCGGCAAGAAGAAGGACACCACCACCGCCAAGGTCGTCGACCCGGTCTGCGGTATGAAGATCAACCCCGCTGACGCTGCCGCCACCCGCGACCACGACGGCACCACGATCCACTTCTGCTCCACCCACTGCGCAGCCGCGTTCGACACCGACCCCCACCGCTACGCGCATGGACCCTCCGGCGCCGGCCACCACTGACCCGGGCGCTGCAACACCCGCAGCCCAGCGGAGCGCGTCGGGCCCACGGACCCGACGTGCCCTGCTGGGCCGGCTGCGGCGCATCGAGGGACAGGTCCGCGGGATCGCCCGGATGGTCGACGGCGACGCCGACTGCATCGAGATCCTCACCCAGGTGGCTGCTGTCACCCACGCCCTCGAAGCCGCAGCCCTGATGCTGGTCGACCAACACCTCCGCGACTGCCTGCAGCGGGGGGCAGCCACCACCCTGGCCGACGAGCAGACAAAACAGGTGGAGCAGGCCCTCCGGGCCATCGGGCGGCTGCTGCGCACCTGAAGCAGTCCTGCGTGTGAAGAGGGGCGGGCGGGTCGCGAACGCGCGACCCACCCGCCCTTTCCGCGTCACGCCGCGTCGGGCCGCCCGCGGGGGGCAGGGCGACGATCAGGCCGTGCCGACCGGTCGGCCGCCCGGCAGGTCATACCACTCCTGCAGCCAGTCCTGCATCTGCGCGATCTCGGCCAGTTGGGCGTCGCGGATGTCGGTGCACAGGGTCAGCAGTTCGTCGTGCTCGGCGTTCGCCAGGCACTTCTCGGCCTCCCGGATCGCCCCCCAGTGGTGGCGGATCATCGACCGCAGGAACGCCACCTCGAACTCCTCGCCGTCCAGGTCGTGGAACCGGTGCATCGACTGCATCCCAGTCATGTCCGGCTCGTGGGAGATGCCGTACCAGTCCTCCAGCCACTGCTGCATGGTCGCGATCTCGGCCGACTGGGTGGCCACGATCGACTCACACGTCGCAGCGAGCTCGTCGTGGACCGCCTTCTCGACGCACATCTCGGCCATCATCACCGCCATGTGGTGGTGGTCGATCATCCCGGTCAGGAAGTCGACCTCGAACCGGGCCGCCTGATCGGACGCCGCCGGTGCGCTCGCCTGCGCCGGTGGTGCGGCCGCCACCGCCACCCCGGTCAGGGCGCCGGTCGCCAACAGGGCCGCAGTCAAGCCGGACGCCACCCGTCGGGTCAGGTTCGTGTGTTCCATCATGCCTCCCTTGGTTGTTCGCCTCAGGTGTGAGGATGGGCATCGACGCTACCCACCGGGGTTTCGCGGCGTCGAGCCCCGGATCGGGGTTCTTGGCCGAATCTTGAGGTTTTCGCCAGGCACCCCCGCCCAGTTTCATCGGCTTCTTGACGTGATCTTGGCTGCCGCTCAGGGGGCCCTTGACCCCGGCCCGCGACAGTGGGAGCCGGCGTGCCACGCGGGTGCGTCGCTTGATGGAGGAGTCTCCCCGTGTGGCCGGTGTTGTTCTCAGTGTTCGGAATCCAGATCCAGTCGTACGGGGTGAGCAAGGCCCTCGCGGCGCTGGTCGCCGCGTGGCTGCTCGGCCGCGCCTTCCGCAAGCTCGGCTTCCCGGTCGACCAGGCGCACTCGCTGGTCCTGTGGGCGGCGGTGTGGGGGTTCGTGGCCGCCAAGGTGTACTTCCTGATCGACAACCGCGCCCAGTTCAGCTGGCACCTGCTCGGTAGCTCCGGGTTCGTCTGGTACGGCGGACTGATCGGCGGCATCCTCACCGTCGTCGTCCTGACCCGCCGCTACCGGCTGCCGCTGGCCACCGTGGCCGGCGCGACCGCGATCCCCCTGTCGGTGGCGTACGGGATCGGCAGGATCGGCTGCTTCCTGGCGGGCGATGGCACCTACGGCACGCCGACCGACCTGCCCTGGGGGATGGCCTTCCCGAACGGCGTCGTGCCCGTGACCGTCCCGGTTCACCCCGCCCAGTTGTACGAGGCTGCCGGCGCGTTCGCGATCGCCGCCGTGCTCTGGCTGCTCGCCCGCCGCTGGCTGCCGCTGTCAGTGTTCGGCGGCTACCTCGCCCTCAGCGGGGCCGCGCGACTGCTGGTCGAGATCGTCCGGGTCAACGACCGCGTCCTGCTCGGCCTCACCGAAGCGCAACTGTTCGGCGTGCTCAGCATCATCGCCGGCGTCATGCTGATCGCGGTCGACCGCCGGCAGCGGACCCCCGAGCCCGCCGCCGCACACCCGGTCGAGCCGGCACGCGTGTGATCCACTCGGTGAAACGGCCACGCCCGCGATGACGACCCTGCGGACCGCACGGGACGCGTCATGGGCCCGGCAGCGGTGGCCGCGCCACTGGGCACCGCTGGTCGCGGCGGGGGCGGCGGGGGCGGCGGGTGCGGCGGGGTTGATGACGGGCACGGGTGTCGCACCGCTGGGCTGGTGGCTCGCCCCACCGCTTGGCGTCATGGTGCTCACCGTCGCCGTGCACCGGAGCACGTCGCTCCGGGCTGCGGCTGCCGTGGGGCTGGCCTACGGCCTTGGCCTGTCCGGACCAACCCTGGGCTGGATGGCCGCCATCCACCCGGCCGCCCTGGTAGGGCTGCTGTTGCTCTCCTCCAGCTGGTCTGCGGTCACGGCCGTGCTGGTCCGCGCCGCCGGCCGGAGCCGCGGCTGGCCCGTACTGGCAGCCCTGGCCTGGTTGGGCGTGGAGTTCCTCGCCGCCCGCGTCCCGTTCGGCGGCTTCGGCTGGCTGCGGCTCGGCTACACCCAGATCGACTCGCCCCTGGCCGGGCTGTACCCCTTCATCGGGGTGGCCGGCGTCAGCTTCTCCGTGGTCCTCACGGGACAGCTGGGCGCCTGGATCCTGCTGGGGCCCTCCAGGCGGCGCCTGGCCTGGTCCGCGGCGTGGCTGGTCGTCGTCACCGGCGCCGCCACCGCCGGTACCGTGACCCCGACCCCGCCCCCTGACGGCGTCGTCACCGCGGGCTGGGTCCAGGGTGGCGCACCCGGCGGCGGCGTCTACGGCCTCGGCCCGCCTCGCACCATCACCACCAACCAAGCACGGGCCACCCGCGAACTGGCCGCCGCGATCGACGCCGGCCGCCTGCCGGCCCCCGACTTCGTCGTGTGGCCCGAGAACGCCACCGACCTCGACCCCGACACCGACCAGCGCACCGGCCAGCTCGTCGAGCAGTCCGTCGCGGCCGTGGGGCGTCCCGTGCTGGTCGGCGCCATCCTCGACGGTCCCGGACCCCGCCAGCGGCGAACCGCCGCCCAATGGCGCGAACCCGACGGCCGGATCGGGCCCACCTACCAGAAACGCTCGATCGTCCCGTTCGGCGAATGGATCCCGTTCCGAGACGTGCTGCTGCCGCTGATCCCTGCCCTGCGCTACGTCGGCGCCCAGTCCGTGGCCGGCACTGATCCGGGTCTTCTCGACGTACAGCTCCCCGACGGACACTCGATCAGCCTCGGCGTGCTGGCCTGCTTCGACGTCGCCTTCGACCCCGTCGTGCACGACCTCGCCACCGCGCAGGCCGTCATCGTGCAAAGCAACAACGCCATGTACCAGGGCACCGCCCAGATCGAGCAACAGTTCGCCATCACCCGGGCCCGGGCAGCCGAACTGCGCCGCGACACCCTCGTCGTCACCACCAGCGGCATCACCGGACTCATCGATCCCACCGGTCGGGTCACCATGAAGGTCACCGAACCGGGTCCCGCCGTTGGAGTGGTGCAACTCGGCCTGCGCACCGGGACCACCACCGCCAGCTGGCTCGCCACCCCCCTGGAGGTCACCGCGACCGTGGCCGCCGCGCTCTGGATCACGGCGCTCACGCTGACGCCTTCGCCGCGCAGGCGCTTTCATCCCTTGGTCGGATCTTGACCAGAGCCGGACCGACACCACACCGACGTCACGCACCCTCGACGGTATGGACACCAGCCTGACCGACCCCCCGGCATCTACTCTGGCCGCCGACAGCGTCACCGCGGCCACCCCGTGGCGGGCCCGCGCCGCCGGGGCGTGGGCGGCCACCCGAGCCACGTTCGGGGCCCTGCTCGGGCTCGCACCGCATGTCCTGCACCACGTCGGGTTCCTCGCCGGCGCCGCCCTCCTGACCGGCGTCGTGGGCAACACGGTGCTCTACGCAGCCGGGATGCTGCTCAGCATCCCGATGCTCAACCGCCTCCGGAAACGGTTCGGCACCTGGAAGGCGCCAGCGCTGGGGGCGATCGCCTTCACCAGCCTGTTCACACTGTCCGCGTTCGTGATCGGGCCCGCCCTCAACCCGACACCCGTCGCACCCCAGCCCGCGGCGACCACTGGCCCCACCGGCCAGCCGCTGGAGGAACACGACGGGCACCACCCAGACACGAACCAGACCAGATCTTGACCCGGCCTTGACCTCCGGCTCATGCGCTGGCTGCCACGCTGGACGATCGTGACCACACCTCGCCTCGTCCCTCCGGCGGCCACCCCATGAGCGGGGGTCACCGTCACCACCATGGGCATGATGGGGTGGACGCCGATGTGCGCGTCTCCCGGACGGCCCGGCTCGCGACACTCGTGCTGTTGGCCGTCGTGGCGGCGATCACCATGGCGGGTTTGGTCTGGTTGTGGCCGACCGAACGCGTCCTGCCGGAGGGTTCGGTGTTGACGGCCGAGGGGATCGTGCCGGTCCGCGGGCAGATCACGAGCATCGAGCCGTGCCCGGCCGTGCCCGGCGCCCCCGCGACGGGGCCGGACGCCGGTGTCCAGCACGCCTGCCTTGTCGCCGAGGTCGAACTGGACCGCCGGGCGGGCGAACTCGTGGACGTGGAGCTGGTGGGAGAGACCGCGTGGAGCGGCCTGCAGCCCGGCGACGGCGTCCACGTGGCCGAGGTCGGCGCCACCGAGGGGGTGCCCGGGGGATGGTCGTTGATCACGGTCGACCGGATCCCGGTCCTGGCGATCTTCGCCGTCTTGTTCGTGGTGGCGGTGCTGGTCGTCGCCGGCCGGAAGGGCTTCTTCGGGTTGCTGGGGCTGGTGGTGTCCGGGGTGGTGCTGTTCGGGTTCATGATCCCGGCCCTCACGTCGGGACAGCCGGCTGTGTGGGTGGCGATCGTGGGGTCGACCGCCATCATGTTCGTGGTGCTCTATCTGGCCCATGGGGTGTCGTGGCGGACCACGTCAGCGTTCGTCGGCACCTGGTTGAGCCTGTTGGTGACCACCGGCCTCGGCGCGCTGGGCGTGTCGATGGCCCGGTTGAGCGGCATCTCCAGTGAGGAGAGCCTCGCGCTGACCAACCTGCTCGGTGACCTCGACTTCCCTGACATCCTCACCTGTGGTCTGGTGATCGCGGGCCTGGGCGTGCTGAACGACGTGACGATCACGCAGGCGTCGTCGGTGTGGGAGGTGCGGGCCGCCGGGCCGCACCTGAGCCGGGGGCAGTTGTTCGCCTCGGGGATGCGGATCGGCCGCGACCACATCGCTTCGACGATCTACACCATCGTGTTCGCGTACGCCGGCGCTGCGCTGTCGCTGTTGCTGTTGTTGTCGTTGTACGAGCAGCCGTTGAACCTGTTGTTGTCGACCGAGCAGTTCTCCGAGGAGATCATCCGCACCCTGGGTAGCGGCATCGGGCTCGTGCTGAGCGTTCCCCTGACCACCGGCGTGGCCGCCCTCACCGTTGCCGGCGCGGCCGCAGCCGGCGGTGGGTCGGGTCGGGACGTCGCAGACTTTGGCACCAAAGCCCGACGCCCCCGGCGAGCGATCTAGGTCAAGGTATGGCCAAGCTTCGTTGCGAGGCCTTGAAAGACGGCGGGTGCCCCGCTTCCCTCGGGGGTGCGGCCGATTGTCTGCGAGAAACAGGAGAACCATGAGCGCAACATTGAAGTGGGTCACGATCGTGATGGGCGCCGCGGTAGCGGCGACCATGCTGGGGGCGTGCTCGGCCACGCCGGCGGCCACTCCCAGCCCAGCCTTGACGACAGCAGGGTCAGCGAACCCGAGCAATGCGGCCGCCCACAACGAGGCAGACACGGCGTTCGCGCAGATGATGATCGTGCACCACCAGGGTGCGATCGAGATGGCCGACCTCGCCGCCCAGCAGGCCCAGAGCGCGGACGTCCAGGCCCTGGCCGAACGCATCTCGGCAGCTCAGGGCCCCGAGATCGAGACCATGAGCGGCTGGCTCTCGGCGTGGGGCGAGGATCCGATGCCGGCCGACAGCGACATGGCCGGGATGGACCACTCGGGCATGGACATGGACGGCAGAAGCCAGGAAGAGGTGATGGCCGAGCTGCGAGGCTTATCGGGCGCCGACTTCGACCGGCAGTTTCTCACCTCGATGATCGCCCACCATCAAGGAGCGATCGAGATGGCCCAGACCCAACTCGCCGACGGCCGGGACCCGCAAGCCATCGAGCTGGCGCAGAAGATCATCGCCGACCAGGAAGCAGAGATCGAGGAGATGCAGGGATTGCTCGCATCAGCGTAGGAACCCGACCGTGGCGAGGGGCCGGCAGGTGCTGCCGGCCCCTCGCCCTCGGACGACCGCACATGCTGTTCTCAGGCCAGACGAGATCTTGAGGCTGCCTTGACCGGTCCCCCCGGTGAGGGGAACCACCATGGTCGTCGTGAACACGACGAACAACACTTGGGCCCGGGTCGGCCACCAGACCGACCGGGCTGCGTCGCCCATGGTCACCCTGGTAACCGCAGAGGCCTGCCACCTCTGTGAGGACGCCCACACGGAACTCCTGAACCGCGCGACCCAAGGGCAGCTACTGCTCGACCAGGTGGACGCCGAATCACCGCAGGGCCAGAAGCTCCTCCATCAACACCGCCCGGCCATGTTCCCCCTCGTGCTGCTCGACGGCGCGTTCCTCAGCGCCGGACGCCTCCCGCGCCGCAAGCTCGACCGCGCCCTCGCGGCACGGAAGGCCTCGTGATGGGCTCGGAACTCCTGGCCACCGGCAGCATCCTGGCCGCCTTCTTCGCGGGCACGGTGGCCCTGTTCGCACCCTGCTGCATCGTCTTCCTCGCCCCGTCGTACCTGGCTGCTGCGGTCAAGAACAACCGGTGGCGCCTCCTCCCGCTGACCTTCGTCTTCGCGGCAGGCCTGGCGCTCGTCCTGGTCCCGATCACGCTGGGGGTGAGTCTGCTGGCCGGTGCGATCGCCAAGTACCACGTCATCCTGTACTGGGCCGGTGGCCTGCTCATGATCGGCCTCGGCCTGCTGGCCCTCAGCGGCCGGATGTGGTCGATGCCGTCGATGCTGCGCGCCCCCGACACCACCCGCGGCGACACCGCAACCTTCTTCAGCCTCGGCGTGTTCTCCGGGATCGCGTCCAGCTGCTGCGCCCCCGTCCTGGCAGGCGTGATGACCCTGTCCGCCCTCTCCGGCAACCCGCTCGGCGGCCTGGTCCTCGGGCTGGCGTTCGTGTTCGGCATGGTCATCCCGCTGCTCGTCATGGCACTCGTGTGGGACGCCGCCCGCCTCAACGAACGACGCTGGGGCCGGGCGAAGCCCATCAGGGTGACCGTCGCCGGCCGCACGCTGCACACCAACAGCGTCAACCTGCTCGTCGCGGTCGCCTTCGTCATCATGGGCGTCTGGGTCATCACCCTCGCAGGCACGGCGACGATGACCGGGTCGGGCACCTGGGTGCAGCTCGCCGCCGGCGACTGGATCACCCAAGCTGCTCAGACCGTCCTCGGCTGGCTTGCCCCGGTCCCTGAGCCCGTCCTCGGCCTCGCCTTGTTGGGGCTGGCCGGGGTGTTCGTGTGGACCACGCTCCGCGACCGCCGCCGCGACGCGCGCCAGGGAGCCGAAGAGCACGCCGACGCCGACCCCACCCTGCCGCACTGCCACAGCACGACCGACGCCGACCACCCGATCGCCGACCACGACACCGCAAGGAACTGACGACCATGCCCAGCAACCAGCGCACCACCATCAGCCGCCGGCAACAGCTCCGAGACCAACGGGCACGCGAATCAGCCAAGGAGACCAAGCGTCGCCGCCTGTTCAGAATCGCGACCGGACTGCTGACCACGCTCATCGTCGCCCTCGTCGGGTTCGGCCTGTGGAGCGCCCGCCCCGTCGAGGGTGGCCCGTCCGGCCAGGCGCCCGCGTTCACCCTGCCTACGACCGCGGGCACCACCGTGTCCCTGGCCGACTACCGCGGCCAGCCCGTGATCCTCTACTTCAACGAGGGCGCCGGCTGCGGCTCCTGCACCCAGCAGATGGCCCTCATCGAGCAGGAGCCGGGCTTCGCCGCAGCCGGCATCACCGTGCTCCCCATCGTGATGAACACCGCCGCCCAGATCCAACCCGACCTGGACCGCTTCGGCGTCACCACCCCCTACCTGCTCGACGACGGCACGGTCTCGAAGGCCTACGACACCCTCGACAAGGGCATGCACCCAGGCCTGCCCGGGCACGGCTTCGTCCTGATCGACGCCGACGGCAACAAGCTCTGGCACGGCAACTACCCCTCCATGTGGCTCGACCCCGCCGAACTCCTGCACGAAGCCACCAGCCGCCTGTGAACGGGCGCGAACGCTGCGCCGCCGACCTTGTAGCGATCTTGACCGACCGCAGACGGGCCGCACGCCGTCGACGCAGCACCATGGACCTAAGGCCAGCTCAAGAAGGGAACCAATAATGATGTGGGGAGACAACAGCGGCTGGGGGATGTGGTTGGGAATGGGGATCAGCACGCTCATCCTCGTCGTCCTGATCGCTCTGTTGGTGTGGTCCATCAGCAGGATCGGCCGCGTCGAGGCGCCCCGGCCCCAGCGCGAGCGGCCGACCGCGTTGGAACTGCTGGACGAACGCCTCGCTCGCGGGGAGATCGAACCCGACGACTACCAGCAGCGCCGACGGATCCTCAACGACCAACGCTGAACCCTGCCGGGGGGGGGCGCCGACCCCGCCCCCCTGCATGCCACGAACTACCCAAGGAGCGCACCGTGACGAGGGCCACGATCAGGAGAGTCAGCACCTTCGGGGTGAGCGGTCTGACCTGCCCGGACTGCCTCGTCCTGCTCATGGAGCGCGTCCGACACCTGCACGGGGTTCGGGAGGTAACCGTCGACCTTGAGCCTGCGGGTGAATCGTCCCTCACGATCGCCCCCGCGGAGGCCGTGAGCGCCGAGGACATCCGAGCCCTGGTCGACGAGATCGGCTTCGACTACATCGCCCGCCGCAGTCACCGCCGGCCCCTCCGGGGACAGGACGCTCGCTCGTGGTCTCCCCTGATCCACAGCAAGGCTGGCGGACCCGAGCTCACGTACCTGCCCTGACGCCCCCCTGGACGGAGCACCAGCATGAGCGCCGAACACGTCCACGCGCCGCAGGGCACCCATCGCAGCAAGCTCACGATCGCGGTCGATCCAGCCACGTGGCCCGACTTGGTCGAGGCGGGGCGACAGGCTGTGGCCGACCTCGTGGTGACTGCTCTGCCCATGGTGGGAAACAAGGTGCGTGCCAACCGCCGACGGGATGATCAGGGCAGCGAGCTGTCCATGGCTCTGCTGCAGGCCGCCTACAGGTTCCGGCCGCAGCCTGACCTGAAGGATGGTGGATGGGCGGCCTACGTCTGGAGCATCTTGGATCACACGAACAGGAGGGGGGTCGATGCTGCTGGCGTGCGACGCCCGCACGCCGAGACTCTTGCTGCACAGGTTTGGACGGGATCGTTCGAGGGACTGGACCTGGAGCGGACTTGGTCCGCGCGGGACCGCTCGGTCGAAGACCAAGCCCTCGACTCAGTTTCGGCAGCCACCCTGAGGGAGAAACTGGATGCGCTTCCGGCTGCTGAGCGCGCGGTGGTGGTGGGCCGGCTGGAGGGAAAGACCCACGCCGCGATCGGGGAGGAGCTCGGCGTCCAGGCGTCAACGACGCGAAAGAGGCTTGTGAACGCGCGCGAACGCTTGGAAAAGCTGCTCGACATCCCGGCCGATGCAGGATCTCGCACTGAGGCGACCCCGTCGCCGCCCAGCCATCAACACGCGGCCCCGACACGACCTCGGCCTACCGACCTCGAGCGCTGACCTGCTCGAGGACTGGCACCGCTACGCCGTCCCCGCCTTCATCGACCGGATGAAGGCCCGCCTGAAGAACCAGTGCGACGACAGCCACCCCAGCTGGCCCGCCCGCGGCCGCCACGCCCGCCTCATGAACGAGTTCGACACCCGCCTGCGCGCCTACGGCAGCGACGTCACCACCCTCGCCCAGCAACTCGCCGAGCACCACCGGGCCGCCCTCCTGGCAGAACCGACAGCGCGCCCCAATCTCCGCTTGGTCGACGGCAGCCAGGTCGACCCCGACACCGGGGAGATCCTCCGATGACCCCCCATGCAGCCCTACGAGCTTGACGCCTGGCTCGGCGACACCGAGCTGACCAGGGACCAGCGCGAGGACTTCGAGCGGAGTATCGACATGATCGCCGCCCGCTACCCGGGCCGGGACCACGGACAGCATCCCGACGAGGAGATGATGGGGGAGGCCATGAGTGGCGCGATCAGGGTGCTGCTGGGCGATGACACGCTGGAGGGTCTCGCGCAGGAGTGGTCGCGGGCGCGCGTGGCTGAGCGGGAGGCCATGGGTCGGCTGACGGGGGCGGTCATCGCTACTGCGGATGCTGGGGTTGCGGAAACGGTGATCGCCGAGCGAACGGGCCTGAATCGCCGCTCGGTGCGGCTGGCTGTGGCCTTGGCCGTTATGTGGCGGGGTTCTGTCGCCGCTTCGTGAGTTCCCTGATGATCGGGCGAATCGTCCCGTGGGTCGATCCCCAACTGACACAGCCTCGTTCGCACGCTTAGCGACTCCGGGCTGCGTAAAACCACTTCAGTCCTCGCTGTATAGTTCAGCGCATGCTGACCATTGCTTCTCGCCTGGACGTGATGAACCGGTTGGGCCGCGCGCTGGCCGACCCGACCAGGTCCCGGATCATCCTGACCCTGCTCGACCGGCCGGCCTACCCGGCAGAGCTGGCCCGCGATCTGGACCTCACACGCTCCAACGTGTCCAATCATCTGGCGTGCCTGCGCGACTGCGGCATCGTTGCTGCCGAACCCGAGGGCCGCAAGACGCGCTACGAGATCGCCGATCCCCACCTGACGCAGGCGCTGACCGCCCTGGTTGACGTCACCCTCGCGGTTGACGAGAACGCCCCGTGCATCGATCCTGCCTGCTCGGTGCACGGATGCGACGCAGCAGAGGCGGGCGCGTGATCCTGGCTGCGGTCCTGCAGGCAATCGGCCTGTTCATCGCGACCAACATCGACGACATCATCGTGCTCTCCTTGTTCTTCGCCCGCGGCGCGGGCCAACGCGGGACGACCACCCGCATCTTGGTCGGCCAGTACGTGGGGTTCGCCTGCATCCTCGGTGCCGCTGTGCTGGTGACTATCGGAGCCGGAGCATTCCTGCCCTCAGCAGCTATCCCGTACTTCGGGCTCATCCCCCTGGCCCTCGGTCTCTGGGCTGCATGGCAAGCCTGGCGCGGAGACGATGACGACGATGACGCCAAGGTCACGGGCACGAAGGTCAGCGCGTGGACCGTCGCAGGAGTCACCTTCGCCAACGGCGGAGACAACATCGGCGTCTATGTCCCCGTCTTCCTCAGCGTGGAACCCATCGCAGTGGTCGCCTACTGCCTCGTCTTCCTCGCGCTCGTCGCGGTCCTGGTCGTAGTCGCCAAGTTCGTTGCCACCCGGCCGCCGATCGCTGAAGTCCTCGAGCGCTGGGAACACATCCTGTTCCCCATCGTCCTGATCGGCCTCGGCATCGTCATCCTCGTCAGCGGAGGAGCGTTCGGTCTCTGACGGAGCCAAAGCGAACGAGAGAGGTCGCCAGGCTCGACGCTCCGGTATAGGGATCCCTGTGCGGGTTCATGCTGCGCAGCAGGAGAGTTTGGTGATGTCGGTGGTGAAGGTTTGGGCGGTGAGTTTGAGGCCTTCGGCCATGGTCAGGTAGGGGCTCCAGAGGTTGGCGACCTGGTCGGTGGTCATGCCGGCCTCGAGGATGTAGACGCCGGCGGCGGCGAGGTCACCGGCGTCCTGGGCGAGGGCGGTGATGCCGATGATGCGGCCGGTGTCGGCGTCGGTGACGATCTTGATGAGCCCGCGGGTGTCACGGTTGACGATGGCGCGCGGGACGTGCGCCAGGGGCAGGACGCGGCTGTCGCAGCGGATCCCGGCAGTGCGGGCCTGCTGGTCGGTCATTCCGACGGAGGCCAGGGCGGGGCTGGTGAACACGACCCGGGGCAGGTGGCTGGTGTCGACCTCCCGGCCGGCTCCGGTGAGGGCGTTGTCGGCGACCAGGGCGCCGTGGGCCGCGGCGACGTACACGAACTGCGGGTGGGCGGTGACGTCACCCGCGGCCCAGATCCGCGGGTTCGTGGTGCGCAGGTGGCTGTCGATGATGACCTCGCCGCGCTTGCCGGCGCGCACGCCGATGGTGTCGAGGCCGAGCGTGCCGGTGACCGGGCGGCGGCCGGTGGCAACGAGGAGCTCGGCCGCGCGGAGCTCGTGTGAGCCGTCGGCGGTGGTGGCGGTGACCGTGACCTCGCCGGTGGCCGGGTCGCGGCGCACCGCGGTGGGCACCGCGCCGCGGATGATCTCGATGCCTTCGTCGGCGAGGATTTCTTCCAGGGCGGTGGCGGCCTCGGGTTCCTCGTGGGAGGCCAGCCGTGAGCGGACGAGCATGGTGACCTGGGCACCGAGGCGGGAGAAGAGCTGGGCCTGCTCCATGGCGACGTAGCCGCCGCCGATGACCAGCAGCGACTCCGGGACGTGGTCCAGCTCCATCGCGGTCGTCGAGGTCAGACAACCGGCCTCCTGCAGGCCGGGGACCGGCGGCGCCCAGGGCGTGGAGCCGGTAGCGATGAGGTGGTGCGCGGCCCGGACGGTTTCCGCCGTGCCGTCCGGGCCGGTCACGCGGAGTGCCGGCTCAGTCGGTGTGCCGACGAAGGTGGCCTCGCCGGGGTGGAGGGCCCACCCGTACTCGGCGGCCAGGGCCGCGTACTTCTCGCTGCGCAGCGATCCGACGAGCTTGTCCTTGCCGGCGACCATGGCGGGCATGTCGACCGGTGGGGCGTCGGGGAGTGGCAGACCGGGGAACCGGGCGGCGTCGAGTGTGACGTGGCGGGCCTCGGCGGCCGCGAGCAGGGCTTTGGAGGGCACACACCCGGTGTTCACGCAGGTACCGCCGATGGTGCCGCGCTCGATCATCACCACCCGCTTGCCCAGGGTGGTGGCGCGGATCGCGGCCGCGAACGCCGCCCCACCGGACCCGATCACTGCCAGGTCATACGACCTGCCCTTGTCCGTTGCCGTCATAAGTCCTCCCTTGTTGCCGCGCCTCAGGACCAGGATCGACCTTCCAGTGCACTGGAAGGTCAAGGCAGAATGAGTGGCATGCGGATCGGTGAGGTGGCTCAGGCGTCGGGCACGACAGCTAAGACCCTGCGGTACTACGAGGACGTCGGACTCCTCCCCGACCCCGACCGCAGCCCGGCGGGGTACCGGGACTACGGCCCCGAGGTGCTCGACCGGCTGCACTTCATCCGCCGGGGCCAAGCCGCCGGGCTGACCCTGGCCCAGATCGGCCAGGTGCTGGCCATCCGAGACCGGGGCCAGGCCCCCTGCCAGCACGTCACCGACCTGCTCGACACCCGCCTCGCGGTCATCGACCGGCAGCTCGCCGAGCTCGCGCAGCTACGCACCACGATCGCCATCCTGCGCGAGCACGCCACCACCGGCGACCCGGCCACATGCTCCCCCGAGGACGTCTGCCGCTACCTGTGACCCGCGAAGGTCACCGGCCCGTGGCACCATCGCGACATGGCCGATGACACCCAGCAACGATGCTCGTGCTGCGGCCGCCAGCGGCCACGAAGGTCGCTCCACGCACTCGGGAGCGAACCGGCCTACATCTGCCGAAGGTGCGCGCTCTGGGTCGCCCTTCGCATCGCTCGCGACTGAACGACTCCGCCCGCAACGCGGGCACGCCGCCGGCCGCGGCGAACATCGTCGGATGGTGCGCGAAGGAACCAAAGGGCGCGAATGACGACCAATCATCACGCCGCCAGCGCGATCGCGGGCGCCCGTTGCCGCACTCCTCATCCGACGGTCTGAGCTCCACCGCCTGGCAGCGGTCCGAAGCCTGGAGAGGGCATCGGAGCCGGACGGGACCCCCTAACGCTCAGTGGTCCGCCCTCGCAGCGGTTGCGGTCGGTCCAGTTGTCCGTCCCGTAGGAGAACCCGTTGCGGAGGCGGTGCAGGTCATCGGCGGAAACCCACGCCCGAATGTTCGCAAGACCGCCCGAGAAGGGTTGTCCGGTGACGGTGCGTCATATGGGACGGCCTGTCGTCCCGTAAACGAACGATTCCGCTACAGCGACGATGAGGGCTCGTCGCACTCCTCAGGATGCTTGGCACTTCGCGGTTCTCGTTCCATGGCGTTTGTAACGAAACTCAGTGCCGGATTCTATGGCTCGATACTTCCCGTGCTGGATGAGTATCGTTACAGTCAACGCCATGGGGCATCTGCTGGGCTATGCGCGTGTGTCGACGACCGATCAGGACGCCGCACTGCAGATCGATGCGCTCACCGCAGCCGGCTGCTACCGGGTCTTCGTCGACACGATCTCTGGCTCCCTGGACCACCGGCCCGAGCTGGAGAAGCTGATGGACCAGCTGCGCCCGGGGGACACGCTGGTGGTGTGGCGGCTGGACCGGCTGGGTCGCTCAATCCGGCACCTCATCGACCAGCTGCAGCTCCTGTCCGAGCGCGGCGTGGGGTTCCGCTCCCTGCAGGAGACGATCGACACCACCTCCTCCGGCGGACGGCTGGTGTTCCACGTCTTCGCAGCGCTGGCCGAATTCGAGCGCGACCTGATCCGTGAGCGCACCAACGCAGGACTGGCCGCCGCCCGGGCCCGTGGACGCAAAGGCGGGCGACCGCCCGCCCTGTCGCCGGATCAGGTCAAGGCGGCGAGGCGGATGTATGAGGAGAACGAGATGACGGTGGCGCAGATCGGTGCGGTCCTGGGCGTCAGCCGGGCCACCATCTACCGTGCTCTGAACCGCAACAGCACCCCAGTGGTGCAACCACGGCAGTCGAGAAGCGCCGTGTACTCCGTAGACAGGGTGACCGCGTGCGACTCCCGAGCGTAAACTAACCTCCAAGTGGTTCATATTGGACGGTATTGCCGGGAGGTCTAGACATGCGTGGACGGGTTTACGGCTACGCGCGAGTCAGCTCGAAGGACCAGAACCTGGAGCGCCAACGTGAAGCGCTCGCCGGCGTCGACGTGCTGGTCGAGGAGCAGGTCTCTGGGAAGAATGTCGCCGATCGCGAGAAGCTCCGTACGCTGATGGCGTTCGCGCAGGCGGGGGACACCATCCGGGTGAAGTCGATCGACCGGCTCGCCCGTGACACCCGGGACCTGCTGCGGATCGTGGACGAGCTCGCGGCCAAGGGCGTCTCGATCGAGTTCCTGGACTCACCCATGCTCAACGTGACCACCAAGGAAGGGCGCGCGATGCTGACGGTCTTCGCAGCCTTCGCCGAACTCGAGCGCGAGGCCATCCGCGAGCGCCAAGCCGAAGGGATCGCCCTCGCGAAGGCGGCGGGCAAGTACCGCAAGGCCCGAAGGCTCACCGCTGAGGAGATCGCTGCCGCGCGGTTGCGCATCGAGGTCGGGGTGCCCAAGGCGCGGGTAGCCAAGGACCTTGGCGTGAGCCGCCAGACCCTCTACTCGGCGCTGGAGGGCAGGGGCAGCTACTCGGCGGTCTAAGTGGTGGCGGTTCCGGACTGGCAGCAGCTGCAATCGGAAGGACGCAGCCGGCCGGCCGCCAGATCCACGAGGGCGGCGTCGTGGTCGCCGTCGAGCATCGCGACGCGCCCCCACCAGCGGTCCTGAGCGCGAAACCAGCCAACCAGGAGCGCTGGCTGCCACAGGCCCGCATCATCCCGGGCCAGAACGTGACGGACCGTCCTGGCTGGTTCTGTGGCGCCCATCCGAGCAATGCGGTCGCCCAGAGTGCCCAACTCCGAGGTGATGCGCGAGGACATGCAGCAAGGATACGAACAAATGGTCCAGCTGATCGATTGAACGAGCGCGGAGGGTGGCCGATAAGCACGTCCCTTGAGGAGTGTTCACGTCCGGGGTCCTCGCGTACGTGAACGACTCTCCACCTCCGCCGCGCCGATCACCGGCATAGTTATCCGAGAGGTGTCGGACGTCGCCGATAGCCTTGGACGGACGAGCGGGGAGCGGGGGAGCAGGCGCACCCGTACCACCAGAAAGGGACGCTGGGTAGATGGCGAGCGAGCTGAGCAATCTCATGCGACGGGTGACCGAACTTGACCCTGCGGTCGGGAAGGAACTTCGTCGCCAGATCGCCAGTCTGACCCAGCGCCGCGAGAATGGGTTGAACTTCGAGCGGCATCTTCCAGAGCAAGTGGCCCTTGTCGGTCGCCCAGTCTCGGTCGGAGACAAGGTGCGTTTCATTCCCGAACGCGGCTCTGTCGGGGACGGTCCGAACACGAATTGGGTCGTCACCGGCATTGAGGGGCCGAAGAGCGGGCGGGTGGCCCAGCTGGTAGAGCGGGTCAAGGGCACAACATGTGAGCGGGCAGTTGATGACCTCGTTTATGTCGCTGATTTCCGCGATCCGATCTTCCCGGGCCTGAAGTCGACTCACCGCATCGACAGCGGAGGGAATGGCAAGCCTTTTCACGCGGTAATCAACGCCGAAAACTATCACGCACTTGAGGCCTTGCTCTTCACACACGCTGGCGAGGTCGACGTCATCTACATCGACCCTCCCTACAACACTGGAGGCAAGAGTTTCTGGCTCTACAACGACGACTACGTCGATAAGGAGGACGGCTTCAGGCACAGCAAGTGGCTGGCCTTCATGGAGCGCCGCCTCCTCATGGCCAAGCGTCTCCTTGCACCGGCCGGTGTCCTGCTTGTCAGCATTGACGATGCCGAACAGCATCGCCTCAGGATGCTCCTCGACCAGGTCTTCGGGGAGAAGAACTTCGTCGATACCCTCGCGGTCGAGTTGTCCACCACGTCTGGCCCCAAGACGGTCAATGCGCAGCAGGGAACCATTGTGAAGAACGTCGAGTTCGTTCACATCTACAAGCGGTCGGCAGCATTTGATGAGGTACATCACACCCCGTTGTACGACTCGGTAGATGGTTGGGATAGTCACTATTCCAAGTGGCTCAATGACGACGGGACCATCACTGATTTCTATGACGCCCTGTGGGCGCACGCCCCGGTCCGATCCGACATTGAGAGATTTGGCTTCACGAAGAAGGACGGCACGTTCACGGGTAAGGCAGCCATGGACAAGCTACTCGCTGTGTCGCGGGCGGCCAACGACTTCATCTTGGACAACCTTGACCGCATCGCGAGGTTCGACTCGCCTCCGGTTTCAGTGAGGGAGATGGATGCGCCCATCGGTGGGTGGATCAACGTCGAGGCCGACCATCGCACGTACACCATCACCAAGCTCGGGACCGGGGTGATCAACCAGGTCTACGCCCTCCAGCGGAACTACCGGACCTCCGACGATGCAGTACCGCGATTCGGCAGGACTGTGATCCGTGGCGACCTGTGGAAGGGGTTCCACGCTGACATGGGCAACGTCGCCAAGGAGGGCGGAGTTAAGTTCTCGAACGGCAAGAAGCCAGTCCGTTTGATCAAACAGTTGGTCCGCTGGGCGAACAACGATCCGGACGCGGTCATCCTCGACTTCTTCGCCGGTTCTGGGACCACCGCACATGCGGTCATGGCAATGAACTCCGAGGACGGTGGCCGACGTCGCTCCATCGTCATCACCAACAACGAGTTGAACGAGGCCACTCGCAACCTCCTGCGCAAGAAGTCGCTCCGCCCCGGCGATGAAGACTGGGAGTCCCAAGGCGTCTACCGGTCTGTCACGATGCCCAGGCTGATGAACGTCGCTAACGACCCTGCGGTCGCCGAGAACGTCGAGTTCTTCAGGCTCACCTACCTCAACCCGCAACTCGTCGAGCTTGACATGGCATTCAGCTCCGTAGCCCCACTGCTGTGGTTGCGAGCCGGTGCGCAAGGCCGCCGTATTGACGAGCGCACGGACACGTTCGATGTGGCCGACACCTACGCCGTGTTGTTCAGCTTGGACGCCAGTGCTGCCTTCATCAGCGCCGTCGAGCAGGCAGATGGCCTCCGCGTCGCCTACATCGTGACCGACGACGAGCCCCAGTTCCAGGCCGTCGCAACCCAGCTCCCTGAAGGTGTGGAGGCGGTCCGCCTCTACGAGTCGTACCTGCGCACCTTCCAGATCAACACCGAGAGAGACTGACCCATGCTCACCCCGTTGAAGGACTACCAGCGCGATGCCGTCAAGGACATCCTGAAGAAGCTGGGGCGAGCCCGGGACGACTGGCACCAGCACGACGAGCGCACATCGTTCGCGCTGTCCGCCCCCACGTCCTCCGGCAAGACCGTGATGGCTGCGGCAGCGATCGAAGCCGTGCTGCACGGATCCGACGAGTTCGACATCGACGCCGACCCCACGGCCGTGTTCCTGTGGGTCTCAAAGGAGCCGGCTCTCAACGAACAGACGGCGGCCCGGTTCCGCCAGCACTCCGACCGCATCCCGTGGAGCGACTTGGTCACGCTCGACAAGGACTTCGCCGAGGAGTCTCTCCAGACCGGGACCGTCTACTTCATCAACCCGCAGAAGCTGGCTGTGACCGGCGGCTTCGTCAACTACAGCGACGCCCGCAACGTCACCTTCTGGGACATCCTGCGCAACACCATCACCGACCCCGACAAGACGCTGTACCTAGTCCTCGACGAGGCCCACGAGGGCATGAAGAAGACCTCGGCCGGCGACCAGTCCATCGTCCTGAAGATCATCAACGGCAACGGGACCAACCCGCCAGCACCCATCGTGTTCGGGATCTCGGCAACGGTAGACCGCTTCACACAGGCGATGTCCAAGACCACCGACCGGACGAACCGCCCCAACGTGACGGTGGACCCCAAGCATGTGCAGGCATCGGGCTTGATCAAATCGGCGATCCACCTCGACATTCCCGATGAGCTGGGCGAGTTCGCTACCACGCTACTGAGGGATGCCACGAAGGACTTCCTCGATGTGTGCGCCCGGTGGGATACGTACTCGGCCGACCAGGGCATCGACCCGATCTACCCCCTGATGGTCGTGCAGATTCCGAACAAGGAGGCCGGTTCATCCGGCACCGACAAGGGCAAGGCGGAGGAGGAGGCGCTCATCCACCTGGCACTGGAGACGATCCGTGAGCACTGGCCGGAGATGCCGGCCGACGGGCTGGCCCATGTGATGGGCTCAGACCACGGTGCGATCACCGTAGGCAGCTATGTCATCCCGCGCGTTGAGCCTCAGCTCGTGCAGCAGCAGGAGGGCATCCGAGTACTTTTCGCCAAGGACGCCATCTCGACCGGCTGGGACTGCCCGCGCGCCGAGGTGCTGCTCTCGCTCCGGCCCGGCAAGGACCCGACCTACGTGACCCAGCTGATCGGACGCATGGTCCGCACGCCCCTGGCCCGCACGACCAGTGTGGACCGGCTCAACACGGCCTCGGTGTACCTGCCCAAGTTCGACGCCGCCACAACCAAGGTGGTCATCGGCCGGCTGCTCGGGACTGCGCAGGGCAGCGACAACGGTGAGTCGACGTCGCTGGTTGAGAAGGTGCTGCTGAAGCCGATCACCTTGAAGCGCAACACCGAGATCGCACCGGACATCGCTGACCTGATCGAGACCCTGCCTTCCTACGCCCGCCCGACCTCTGTGGCCCGTCCGATCAAACGGCTCCTGAAGGCCGCCCAGGCGTTCGCCCAGGACAGGCTGGTGCCCGAGGCCAACAAGGAGGCTCACGAGACCCTCTTCGCGGTTCTTGACGCCTACGTGACGGACTACGGGACCGACCTCGACAGGGGTGCGCTGCAGATCCGCACGGCCGACATCCGCCGCATCCGGGTGGACCTGGGCAAGCAGACCACCGAGGAAGAAGAGACCCAGCGCGTAGCGGACGCCAATACGGTGGACGACGCGCTGCGCTACCTGCGCCGCATCCTCACCACGTCCGTGGTGAACGGGTACCTGCGCCGCGAGATCCAGGCTGCGGTGGACAAGGCCGAGGCGGATGGAGGCAGCGTCCTAGACCTGGACCTGATGCAGGTCCGGTCTCGCGTGGCCGCGCTCGGGCTGCTGGAAGTGCCTGACGGCAAGAAGAAGCTCCAGGCCGCCGTCGAAGATGCTGCTGAGACGCTGACGCGCCACTGGCTGAACGTTCACGGTGGGGCTATCAAGAAGCTGTCGGACGCGCGAAAGACTGTGTACGAGGGGCTGCGCGGCATGGCACGCACTCCCGAGCTGACTCCCATTGAGATCAAGCCCGAGGAACAGGTGGACAGCGTCGATGAGGACATGGTGGTCCTGCCCACGGTCGCGCGCCACGTGTTGGCGGACGAGAAGGGGCTGTTCCCGCTGGAGGCGAAGCTAAACCGCTGGGAGCGGTCGGTCATCGAGTTCGAACTTCACGAGGGGGACGTGGCGGGGTGGTACCGCAATCCGTCCACGGCGTCGCGCCACAGCCTTCGGGTGACCTACGAGGCTGGGGATGGCTGGAAGTCGGTTCAGCCGGACCTGATCTTTGTGCGTGAGCACGATGGGGTGCTAGTCCCGAGCATCTTCGACCCGCACGGTGCCCATCTGAGTGATGCGTCTCCGAAGCTGCGGGCGTTGGCGGAGTACGCGAGCCGGCACGGCGACCAGTTCGGGCAGATCACTGCGATCGGTGCAGAGAAGGACGGTTACCTGATCGGATTGAACCTTCTGGATGCGTCGGTTCAGCGGGCGGTGTTCGAGTCGCCGGCCGACAAGGACAGCATCTTGGCGCTGTTCGAGAAGCACGGGAAGAAGGTCGCACCAATCAAGCCGTAGGCCCGTCCGACCCGTCGGATTGTCGTGCGGGCCTGCCATGCTAGACGCTGATGGCTACTAGCTCAGGTGGTTCGCAGCGTGTTCCCTCCGCCACGCTGCGTTCACTGGACCTCTGGGAGCTGACGCCTGAAGAACAGGTTGACCGCCTAGCGGGGGACGCCGTGCTCGCCCAAGACCGGGTCTGTCAGATAAACGGTGTGTGAGGCCCGGCGGTTTCTAGTGAGTGGCTCTCTCGAACCTGCCTGCGAAGGTGATCGCGAAGGCGTTCAGGGCGGGCTTCCACCTGACGACCCAGCGTGCCTTTCCGTGGCCGGTGGGGTCAAGCGATCGGGTGGTCAGGTACAGGCACTTCATCGCGGCGGCCTCGTTGGGGAAGTGGCCGCGGGCGTTCACCGCCCGGCGGTAACGGGCGTTGATGCTCTCGATCGCGTTCGTCGTACAGATCACGCGTCGGATCTCCACGTCGTACTCCAGAAACGGCACGAACTCGGCCCACGCGTTCTCCCACAACCTGACGATCGCCGGATAGCGCCCGCCCCAATCGTGGGCGAACTCGGCGAACCGATCCCTGGCCGCGGCCTCCGACGGGGCGGTGTACACCGGCTTGAGGGCCTTGACGATGGCGTCGCGGTGTTGCCGGCCGGCATAGCGGAACGAGTTTCTGATGAGGTGGACGATGCACTGCTGGACGACGGTGCGGTCCCAGGTGGTGGTGATCGCCTCCGGCAGTCCCTTCAGCCCGTCGCACACGGCGATCAGCACGTCGTCGACGCCGCGGTTCTTCAGCTCGGAGAACACCTGCAGCCAGAACCTGGCGCCCTCGGCGCCGTCGCCGGCCCAGATCCCCAGGATGTCTCGTTCGCCGTTGGTGGTGACGCCCATCACCACGTAGAACGGGGTGTTGCGGACCTGGCCGTCGCGGACCTTGACCACGATCGCGTCGACGAAGATCACCGGATAGAGCGGGTCCAGTGGCCGGCTGGACCATTCAGCGAGCTCGCCGGCGACCTTCTCGGTGATCCGGCTGATGGTGTCCTTGGACACCTTCGCCCCATACACCTCCTCGAAATGGGCGGCGATCTCACCGGTCGTCAGGCCGCGGGCCGACAGCGACAACACGATCTGGTCGATCCCGTCCAGGCGCCGTTTCCGCTTCGGCACGATCACCGGCGTGAACGAGCCGTCCCGGTCCCTGGGCACCTCGATCTCGACCGGCCCGATCTCGGTCAACACCGTCTTCGACCGGGTGCCGTTGCGCATGTTCGTGCCCAGCGGCGCTGCGCCGTGCTCGTGGCCCAGGTGCTCGGTCAGTTCCGCCTCCAGCGCGGTCTCCAGGACCTGCTTGGTCAGCCCCGACAACAACCCGCCCGGGCCGACCAGGGACATTCCCTGAGCCTTGGCCTGGGCGAGCAGCTGCTCGGCGAGCTGCTTCTGATCGATGATCTCTCCCGTCACGGGGTCGATCATCTCGGTCATCTCGGTCGTGTCAGTCACGGCCATCTCCTTTCGGATCAGGCCGGACCCCCACACACCGTTACTCCGACAGTCCC
>NZ_JCAKNG010000013.1:0-44709 GCF_059516005.1 Propioniciclava sp. LT294 | reverse complement strand
TGTCGCTTGCCAGCGTGATGGGACCACCGTGTTGCCACGAGCATGGGACCACTTGGAAGTGTTATCGAGCATGGCGGACCTCGTTTCTGGGGTCAACGGTGACGCGCCCGCGTTGGCGGTAGGAGGGGCCTTCGACGACGAGGGTGTGCGCGCCTGAGGTGAGTCGATCGATGGCGGATTGGGCGAGGAGGGCGTCGGTGGTCAGGCCGAGCCATTCGGCGGGTTCTCGGTTCGACACCCAGATCGTGGCGGCGCGGCGGTGACGTTCGACGACGATCTCGTAGAAGTCGTTGGTTTGGGTGGCGTCGAGGGCCCGCAGCGCGAAGTCGTCCACGATGAGCAGGTCGATGCTGGTCAGGCGTCGGAGCTCGGCCTCGAGGGTGTTGTCGAGCCGGGCCGCCCGCAACCGGGTGAACAGTTTGTCGGCGCGGTGGAAGCCGACGGTCAGGCGGCGACGGATGGCGATGTGCCCGAGCGCGGTGGCGAGGTGGGTTTTGCCGACGCCGACGGGGCCGAGGATGAGGACGCCGGTGCCGGCTTCGGCGAACCGCAGGGTGGTCAGGTCGGACCACAGGTGCCGGTCGTAGGTGAGGTCGGGTTGGTCGTCGAAGGTGTCCAGCCGCATCGTGGGGTCCAGGCCGGCCTTGGCGGCGCGGAGGGTCGCGGAGCGGCCCTCGCGGCGGGTGACCTCGTCGGACAGGACGAGTTCGAGGAACGCGGCGTGGCCCAGCTGTTGCTGGCGGGCCAGGTGGAGCCGTTCGGGCAGGGTGTCGGCCATGCCGCCCAGCTTCAGGGCGCGCAGGGTGCGGGTCAGGTCGACGCCGACCGGGTCGACCGGCGCCGGGGGTCTGGTCATGGTGGTCATCGGTGCTCCTCCTCGAAGAGGGTGTCGGGTCCGTCGTCGCGGACCAGGGTCAACGTGGCGACCGGACCGCCGGCGGTGGGGGTCCGGTGACTGGCAGGGGTGGTCCCCTGGATGGCAGCGGGGCTGGTCCGGTCACTGGCGAAGGCCGTCGGCCGGGTGGCGAACTCGGCGGGTTGGCGGGCGAACCGGCCGCCGGGGATGGTGCCAGTCGGTAGCAGCGGCAGGGTGTCCTCGGTGGCCCGCTCCAGCATGGAGGCGATCTTGGTGACCGACACCACGTCGAGGTCCAGGGCGCGGGAGCAGGCGGCTTCGACCGGCCCGTTGCCGTAGCGGCGGACCAGCCCAAGGAGCCGGTACACCGCGCGCATCCGCGTCCACGGCAGCGGGTCGTCCAGGAGCCGCTCGGCGTAGATCCCGATACTCGACCCGTGGACCGCGCACGTGCTGATCAGGCGGGTCAGGTCCCGTAACGCGTAGCCGGACCTCTCTGCGGGCAGGTCGTCGCGGTCGGTGGATCGGCCCCCCGGCGCTTGGCGGGGGTGGGTCTTGACCAGCCGGCCCCGGTGGTACAGCTTGACCAGTTCCCGGTCGGCGCGCACGTCCAGCTGGTGGCCGAGGTAGGCGCCGGGCACCGAGTAGAGGGCGCGGGCGACCTCGACGTGGAAGTCGCGGTGCACCTTCACGGTCTTGAACACGGGCACGTCATACGCCGGCGGGACGGGCAACAGCACCCCGGCCTCGTGCTCGTCGAACACCTCCGCCGGGCGGGCCTGCAGGGTGCCGTGGATCCGCATCCCGGCCCGCTCGGCGCACCACACCGTGGCGCGTTGTTGGGCTTCCTCCAGGCTGGTGAACACCTCACCGGCCCAGAAGTTGCCGCGGACGTACTGCACCGCCCGCTCGACCTTCGGTTTGTCCTTCGGTGATCTGACGCGGGCCGGGTCGGTGCCGAACCCGGCGTGTTGGGCGTAATCGAGCCAGCCTTGGGACAGGCGCGGGTTCACCGGATCGGGGTCGGTGACGATGGCCTTCATGTTGTCGGGGATCAGCACCTTGAACACACCCTGGAAGAACGCCCACGCCGCTTCACAGCCGGCGATGACCGCCACCAACGTCTGCGAGTACGTCAACCAGACGAACAGGTGCCGCGAGTAGCAGGCGGTGAAGATCAGGGCGTGGACCTTCCGCCGGCGACCGTCTTCGCCGGTCAGGTAGCCCAGGTGTCCGAAGTCGACCTGCAGCTCGACGCCGGGCTCGCCGTCGGCGACCCGCACGGTGGTGTCCTTCACGCGGAACCCGCACCGTTCGGCGGCGAACCGGTGCAACGTCCGATACGGCACCACACACCCCTGCCGCGCCAACAGTTCGTGGACCTTCACCACCGACAACGGCTTGGCGTCCTTGCCGTCACCGGCCAACCACACCGCGATCTGCTCCTGGCGGGCTTCCAGGGCCTCCCACGCCGTCCCGTGCCCGTTCGGGCGGGCCGGACGCACCGCCGACACCACCTGAGCGACCAGGTCGTCATCGACCGCCGTGAACCCCGCGTCCCGCTGCAGACCGGCCTCCTGCGCGGCGGCCACATAGCGGCGGGCCGTCTTGCGGTCCACCCCCGCCCGCTCGGCGACTGTCCGCAGCCCGGCGCCCTCGAGCCAGCCGCGGAGTACTTCCCTGACCTCAACCACACTGACCTCCCTGAATCCCACGCCCGTAGACCTCCATGACGGCGACACCGACACGGCGATCCAACGAGCCGACCCAGGACCCACCGGCAAGACACGCCGGGTGGTCCCATGACTGGCAATCCAAGTGGTCCCATGAACCTGGCAGAAAACCCGCTACCCCGGTCCCATGCTCATGGCAGGCGACAGACCAGCATCTCCTGCTCGAACCCCTGGTAGAGCTCCACCAACTCCGGGGTGACCGGAGGCTGACCAGGGGCATCCCTGGCCTCGAGCCGGACAGGTGTCGGATGCGTGTTGGGCATGTCGCTCCTTCTCGCGGTCCGCACGGCTGCGCTTCCTTGCGCACGCGGCTGACCTTCGTGGGCAAGCCTCCCAGAGGATCACCCCCGGAATCGACACTTTCTGTGGTGCAGAACCGCGAAGACACCCATCGCCGACATCGAGGGGTGGGCGCCTCGGCGGCGCGCCACGCTGGCAGGATGGAGACATGACGGCTGTTCAACCTCCCAGCACCGGTGCACCATGGGCACCCCTGTCGGTCGACGACCTGACCGCGCTCTTCGGCGACGTGGCCGCACGCTGGTGGCTGTCGGGCGGTGTCGCGCTGGAGCACTGGCTGGGTGAGCCGATCCGCGAGCAGTCCAACATCGACATCAGCACCCTCCCTGGCGACCTGGCCACGATCATGGGAGCCCTGCCGGCGAACCTCCACGCGTGGGCGGTGCTGGAGGACGGCCTGATCGCCTTCGCGGACGTCCCCGCCGACGCGGATCTGCAGACCATCGGCATCCACGACGCCGACCGGGACGTCTGGGTCCTGCAAGTCCATGTCGAGGACGGCACGGCCGACCGCTGGCTCTACCGCCGAGACCCACGACTGGGCATCCCCTGGGACGAAGCGGTGCTGGACGTGGGAGGGGTCCCGACCGGCGCTCCCGGCATCCAGCTGCTGTGGAAGACCTTGCGCCCGCGCCCGCAGGACGAGGTCGACCGCGACGCCGTCCTGCCCGCCCTCTCGGAGGAGGAACGCGCGCGCCTGGAACGCGACACGCTGTCGATCCACCCGCACTCGACGTGGGCGATCCACGCCCGCAGCCCCTTCGCGCCGGCCAAGGCCAGCTGGAACCGCAAGAAGCGTTGACCTGGGGAGCGTCGCTGATCAGCGAGCCCGGACGAGTCCGGTCAGGGTCCCCCACGCCACCACGTGGGCGTCGATCGCCTGCAGCGCCTCCTGGCTCGAACCCGCCTCGACGTGCGCGTCCAGGGCGAACACGGCGAAGACGTACCGGTGCGTCCCGCTCGGCGGGCATGGCGGGTACCACCCCGTCGTCCGACCGCTGTTGGCCCACTCCCGCGCTCCCGCAACCGTCGCACCAGCGGGGAAGCCACCGTCCGCAGCGGGCAGCCCGGTCACCAGCCAGTGCAGGAACGTGCCGCTCGGGGCGTCCGGGTCACTGACGACCACCGCAACCGTGGTCGCGTCGGCCGGCACTCCCGACCAGGTGAACGCAGGTGATGCTCCCGGGCCGTGACAGGTGAACGGGTCGGGGATGACGCCGCCCTCGACGAAATCGCGGCTCGCGACCTCGATCGTGCGGTGCAGCGTCGGCTGTGGGACGTCCATGGCGCCTCCTTCGGGCAGGTCACCATTATCCGCCGCCGGGATGCGGACGCCCCGAGGTGCCGGCGTCCCCACACCGACGAGGTCACCAGGTGGGTTCGGTCACCGCCGTGACCACCAGGTCACGGAACCAGCGCTGCGCGGGGGTCAGGTTGCCCGCGGGACGGCTGTAGACAGCAACGGGGGTGCTCTTCGCGGGCCACGGCAGGCGGAAGGTGCGCAGGTTCGGGAACCAACCGATGAACACCTCCGCGACGTGCTTCGGCAACAGCGCCACGAGGTCGGTGGCGGCCAGCACGGCCGGCACGCTGGCGAACTCCTCGATGGTCAGGGCGACCTGCTCGGTCAGCCCGTGCTCGACCAGGACCTGGTTGGGGAAGACGTGCCCACCGCGGGCCGACACCCGCACGAACCGGCGGCCGGCGAACATGTCGGGGTCGCCGTCCGGCAGCGGGTGCTGCCCGGAACTGAGGGCCACGTACTCCACGCCGCGCACCGGGGTGCGCCACACGTGCCGGCTGCCCAGCAACATCACGGAGATCGCAAGGTCGATGGACCCCCGCAGCAACCTCTCCTCCACCACGTCGGCGTCCAGTCGCTCGACGCGCAGGTGCAGGTGGGGTGCGTGCTCGCCCAACGCCGCCATCACGGGCGGCAGGAAGGTCTGCTCCCCGATCGAGGTCAGCGCCAGTCCCACCTCGTCGGTCCAGGTGGACGGGGAGAAGTCGTCAGGGTCGGCGATGGCGGCATCGATCTGGGCCAGTGCCTCGTGGATCGGGCCGAACAGGCGGGTCGCCCGCGGTGTCGGCACCAACCCGCTCCCCTCGCGACGGAAGAGGTCATCACCGAACCGGCGACGCAGGCGTCCGAGCGTGTAGCTGACCGTCGGCTGGGTGACGTGCAGGTTCTCAGCCGCCGCGGTGACGCTGCGCAGCTCGTACAACGTGACGAGGGTCCGCAACTGGTTCAGGTCGACCACACTCATACATAGAGGTTATCTATGTATGACCATCGCAACATCTATTGGACCCGAAGGCTCGTCCGCGCCTAGATTCTTTGGTGTCAGGTCGCCCGGCACCGCGGCCGAACAACCTGGCCCCATCCGTAACGCCGCGGCCGTTCACCATTCCTGACAAACCCACCCATCCGACGCCGTGAGGCGCGAGGCTGGGACGCAGCACTACGACGGAGGATCGCATGATCATCGACATCCACGGCCACTACACCACCGCTCCGGAGCAACTCGGCGCCTGGCGTGACCTGCAGATCGCCTTCGCCAACGGGGATGGTGAGGCGCCCGACGTCGCCGCGCTCAGCATCAGCGACGACGACATCCGCGAGACCATCGAGGCCAACCAGCTCAAGCTCATGAACGAGCGCGGCAGCGACGTCACGGTCTTCAGCCCGCGCGCGTCCTTCATGGCCCACCACATCGGCGACCTGGAGGTCAGCAAGACCTGGGCCCGCATCTGCAACGATCTCGTCGCCCGCGTCAGCGAGTTGTTCCCCGACCGCTTCCTCATGGGCGCGATGTTGCCCCAGTCCCCCGGCGCCGATCCGGCCACCAGCGTCCCCGAGTTGGTCCGAGCCGTCGAGGAGCTCGGCGCGGTCACCGTCAACCTGAACCCGGATCCCTCCGGCGGCACGTGGAGCGCCCCCGCCCTGACCGACAAGGCCTGGTACCCCATTTACGAGAAGCTCGTGGAGTACGAGGTGCCCGCCATGGTGCACGTCTCCACCACCTGCAAGCCCGGCGTCTTCCACACCACCGGCGACCACTACCTCGGTGCCGACACCACCGCGTTCATGCAGCTGCTCAAGGGCGACCTCTTCTCGGACTTCCCGACCCTGAAGCTGGTCATCCCCCACGGCGGCGGCGCGGTCCCCTACCACTGGGGTCGGTTCCGCGGCCTGGCGATGGCGCTGAAGAAGCCGGAGATCGAGGAGCACCTGCTGGGCAACGTCTACTTCGACACCTGCGTCTACCACCAGCCCGGCATCGACCTGCTGACCGACGTCGTCCCGGTCGACAACATCCTGTTCGCCTCGGAGATGATCGGCGCCGTCCGCGACATCGATCCGCGAACCGGCCACTACTTCGACGACACCAAGCGCTACGTCGACGCGACCCTGAACCTCACCGACGAGCAGAAGACGGCCGTCTTCGAGACCAACGCGCGCAGGGTCTACCCCCGCGTCGACCGCGCCCTGGCCGCCCGCGGCCTCTGACACAAGGAGACAGAACGAATGCACCTGTACAACGAACTGGGCGTCGTCCAGCCGACCATCGAGCGCGCGGACGCGGACGTGGTCGCCAAGCTCGCCGAGTTCGGCGTGCCGACCATCCACGAAGCGATGGGTCGGGTCGGCCTCATGCGTCCCTACATCCGCCCGGTGTGGAAGGGCGCCAAGATCGCCGGCACCGCCGTCACCGTGCTCCTCCAGCCCGGCGACAACTGGATGATGCACGTCGCCGCCGAGCAGGTCCAGGAGGGCGACGTCCTCGTCGCGGCCTGCACCACCGAGTCGGAGGACGGCTTCTTCGGCGACCTGCTCGCCACGTCGGTGCAGGCTCGCGGCTGCAAGGGCCTGGTCATCGACGGCGGTGTCCGCGACGTCGACGTGCTCGAGGAGATGGGTTTCCCCGTCTTCGCCCGTGCGATCAACTCCAAGGGGTGCGTGAAGGCGACCCTCGGGTCGGTCAACATCCCCGTGGTGGTCGCGAACGCCCTCGTCATGCCCGGTGACGTGGTCATCGCCGACGTCGATGGCGTCGTCGTCGTCCCCGCTGCCCGTGCCGCCGAGGTGGCCGAGGCCGCCGCCAAGCGTGAGGCCAACGAGGGTGACAAGCGCGACCGCTTCGCGGCGGGCGAGCTGGGCCTGGACATGTACAAGATGCGCGAGCCCCTCGCGGCCGCCGGCCTGAAGTACCTGGGCTGATGACGATCGTCGGTGTCGTGGGCTACGGCGAGGTCGGGCGCATCCTCGCCGAGGACCTGCGCGCTCGCGGCACCGGCGTCGTCGCCTACGACGTCAAGCTCGACCCCTCGGGATCCCGCGGAACCGGTCAGCGGGTTCCCCTCGTCGAGCACGCGGCGGCCCACGGCGTCCGGCTCGTGGCCGACCACGTGGCGGTCGCAGCCCTGGCCGACCTCGTGATCAGCGCGGTGACGGCCGACCAGGCCGTCGCCGTGGCGGACGCCGTGGCCCCCGGCCTGGACGAGGGCACGTTCGTCCTCGACCTGAACTCGGCCTCGCCACGAGCGAAGCAGCGCGCGGCCGAGGCCGTGAACGCGGTGGGTGGGCGTTACGTGGAGGGGGCGGTCATGACCTCGGTCCCCCCGCACCGCCTCGATGTGCCGATCCTCCTCGGGGGCCCGGACGCCTCGAGCCTGGCCCCGCTGCTGGCCGACCTCGGCTTCACCGCCGCCACCGCGCACGACGAGCGCCTCGGCGTCACCTCTGCATCGAAGCTGTGCCGGTCGGTGGTCATCAAGGGGATGGAGGCCCTCTTCATCGAGAGCCTCGTGGCAGCCCGCCACCACGGCGTCGAGGACGAGGTGCTCGCCTCGCTCACCGAGACGTTCCCCGGTATCGACTGGGACGCGCAGGCGTCCTACTTCTTCGCCCGCGCCACGCAGCACGGCCGCCGCCGCGCCGACGAAATGGACGAGGCGGCCGACACCGTCGCCGCCGCGGGGATCGAACCCTGGTCCTCACGAGCCACCGCCCAGCGCCAACGCTGGGTCGCCGACCTGGCCCAGGCCGGCACCATCGAACCGACCCCGGACTGGCGCGCCAGCGCCGACCGCATCCTGAAGGAGGATCCCCATGGCCCACGGTGACGTCACCGGCGACTTCACCAAGACGCCCGGCTGGCTCGACTGGTACGACGGCCCCAGCAAGCCGCGCTTCCAGCTGCCCGCCGGCGCCGTGGACGCCCACTGCCACGTGTTCGGCCCGGGCGGGGAGTTCCCGTTCGCCCCCGAGCGCAAGTACACCCCCTGCGACGCGTCCGCCGACCAGCTGTTCGCCCTGCGCGACCACCTCGGTTTCGCGCGCAACGTCATCGTGCAGGCCACCTGCCACGGCGCCGACAATTCGGCGATGGTCGACGCGGTCCGCCGTTCGAACGGCAGGGCGCGCGGCGTGGCGACCGTCCGCCGTGACGTGACCCCCGAGCAGCTCGCCGAACTGCACGAGGCCGGAGTCCGCGGCGTCCGGTTCAACTTCGTCAAGCGCCTCGTGGACTCCGTCCCGACCCACGCCCTGACCGAGATCGTCGAGAAGATCGCTCCGCTGGGCTGGCACGTGGTCATCTACTTCGAGGCCGAGGACCTCCCCGACCTCTACGACTTCTTCTCCTCCATCAAGACCGATGTGGTCGTCGACCACATGGGCCGCCCCGATGTCACCCAGGACGTGGACGGCCCCGAGTTCGGGCTCTTCCTGAAGTTCATGCGCGAGAACCCGAACGTCTGGTGCAAGGTGACCTGCCCGGAGCGACTCACCAAGACGGGTGCGCCCGCCCTGGACGGCGAGCAGCACGCCTATGCCGACGTCGTCCCCTTCTCCCGCCGCGTCGTCGAGGAGTTCCCCGACCGCGTGCTGTGGGGTACCGACTGGCCCCACCCCAACCTCAAGAGCCACATGCCCGACGACGGGCTGCTGGTTGACCACATCCCCCTCATCGCCCCGACCACCGAACTGCAGCACAAGCTGCTCGTCGACAACCCGAACCGCCTCTACTGGCCCGAAGGAGAATGACCATGGCACTCGACAAGCCTTACAAGGATGTTCCCGGCACCATCATCTTCGATGCCGAGCAGGCCCGGAAGGGCTACCACCTCAACCAGTTCTCCATGTCCTTCATGAAGCCGGAGAACCGGGAGCGCTACCTCGCCGACCGCGAGGCCTACATCAACGAGTGGCCGCTCACCGACGCCCAGAAGAAGGCCGTGCTGGCCCTGGACCTCAACGCCATGATGGCCGAGGGCGGCAACATCTACTTCCTGAGCAAGATCGGCGCCACCCACGGCCTGAGCTTCCAGCAGATGGCCGGCTCGATGACCGGCATGTCCGAGGCCGCCTACCGCGACATGATGATCAACGGCGGCCGTCGCCCCGAGGGCAACCGCCTCAAGGACCAGGACGGCTGGGTTCCCCCGGAGCCGGGTGAGAAGGCCGAGACGACCCGCAAGGATGCCCCGGCGCGCTACACCTCCGCGGTCTTCACCTCGCACGTGCCCGCCATCGGTGCCGCGATGGACCTGAAGAAGACCGATGAGCCCTACTGGAAGAAGGTCTTCGACGGCTACGTGGAGTCGAAGGAGTGGATCAACAAGCCGGAGAACACCCCGGACGTCGTGATCCTGGTCTACAACGACCACGCCACCGCCTTCGACTCCACCTTGATCCCGACCTTCGTGCTCGGCACCGGTGCCCACTACCCCGTCGCCGACGAGGGCTACGGCCCCCGTCCGGTTCCGGACGTCGAGGGCTACCCCGAGCTGGCCGCGCACATCGCCCAGTCGGTCATCATGGACGACTTCGACCTGACCCTGGTCAACGAGATGGTGGTCGACCACGGCCTCACCGTGCCGCTGTCGCTGATGTTCGGTGACGTCGAGAAGTGGCCCACCAAGGTCATCCCGCTCGCGGTCAACGTGGTCCAGTACCCCGTCCCGTCCGGACGCCGCTGCTACGAGCTGGGCAAGGCCCTGCGCCGCGCCCTCGACAAGTGGGACGGCGAGCCCCTCAACGTCCAGATCTGGGGCACCGGCGGCATGAGCCACCAGCTCCAGGGTCCGCGCGCCGGCCTGATCAACAAGGAATGGGACAACGCCTTCCTCGACATGCTGATCAACGACCCGGTCGGCCTGACCGAGTGGCCGCACCTCGACTACGTGGACGAGGCCGGTTCGGAGGGCATCGAGCTGGTGATGTGGCTGATCGCACGCGGCGCGATGGACGATCAGTTCACCGGCGGCGAGGGCATCTCCGTGAACCACCGCTTCTACCACGTGCCCGCGTCCAACACCGCCGTCGGTCACCTCGTGCTGACCAACCCCGGCATCTGAGGGAACGAAAGGAAACCCATGAGCAACGACAAGGTCCGCATCGCCGTCGTCGGCGCAGCCGGCGCGTTCGGCATGAAGCACCTCGACGGCCTGAGCAACATCACCGACGCCGAGGTGACGGTCGTCAGCGGCAGCAACGCCGGGTCGACGCAGGCCGTGGCCGACAAGTACGGCGTGAAGAACGCCGTCGTCGGGTACGAGGCCGTCCTCGAGCGCGACGACGTGGACGCGGTCATCCTCGCCACGCCGACCCAGCTGCACGCCTCGCAGACCCAGGCCGCGCTGGCCGCCGGCAAGCACGTCCAGGTCGAGATCCCGTTGGCCGACTCCCTCGCGGACGCCCGTGCCACGCTGGCCGCGGCGCAGGCCAGGCCCGAGCTGGTGACCATGGTGGGCCACACCCGCCGGTTCAACCCGAGCCACCAGTGGGTGCACGACAAGATCACCGCCGGTGAGTTCAACGTGCAGCAGATGGACGTCCAGACGTACTTCTTCCGCCGGAAGAACATCAACGCCAAGGGCGAGCCCCGCACCTGGACCGACCACCTGCTGTGGCACCACGCCGCGCACACGGTCGACCTGTTCGCCTACCAGGCGGGCAGGATCGTGCAGGCCAACGCCGTGCAGGGTCCGATCCACCCCGAGCTCGGCATCGCCATGGACATGTCGATCCAGCTGAGGTCCGAGACCGGCGCGATCTGCACCCTCTCGTTGTCGTTCAACAACGACGGCCCGCTGGGCACGTTCTTCCGCTACATCGGCGACACCGGCACCTACATCGCCCGCTACGACGACCTCGTGAACGGTCGCGAGGAGCCCATCGACGTGTCCCAGGTGGCGGTCAGCATGAACGGCATCGAACTCCAGGACCGCGAGTTCGTCGCCGCCATCTCCGAGGGCCGCGAGCCCAACAGCTCGATCGGCAAGGTGTTCGACTGCTACCGCGTCCTCGGCGAGCTCGAGGAGCAGCTCACGCGATGAACCTGCCCCGCATCGGTCTCGGTTGCATGTCCCTGAGCCACGCCTACGGCGTGCCGCCCACGCCCAGCGAAGGCCTGGAGATCCTCCTGGCCTCGCTGGACGCCGGCGTGACCCACCTCGACACGGCCACGCTGTACGGCGGCGGTCGCAACGAGGAACTCGTCGGGAGGGCCCTCAAGGGCCGCCGGGACGACGTCGTGCTGGCCAGCAAGGGCGGCATGTCGATCGTCGACGGGAAGAAGGTCATCGACGGCCGACCCGAGACCCTGCGGGGTCAGGTCGACGCCTCGCTGCGGCGGCTGGGCGTCGAGCACATCGACCTGTACTACCTCCACCGGTGGGATCGGGACGTCCCCATCGGTGAGAGCGTCGCCGCGCTCGCGGAGATGGTGGCGGCCGGCAAGATCGGTGGCATCGGCCTCTCCGAGGTCTCGGTCGCGCGGCTGCGCGATGCGCTCGAGGCGGCCCCGATCGCGGCCGTCCAGAACGAGTACTCGCTCTGGAGCCGAAACGCCGAGCTCGGCATCCTCGAGGCGACGCGTGAGGCGGGGGTCGCCCTGGTGGCCTTCTCCCCCGTCGCGCGCGGCTTCCTGGCCGCCGACGGACTCGACCCGGACGCGCTGGCGGAGAAGGACATCCGCCGGGCCATGCCGCGCTTCCAGCCCGAGCACTGGCCGGCCAACGCCGCCCTGTTGCCCCGCTGGGTGGAGCTGGCCCGGGAGGCAGGGTGCACGCCCGCGCAACTCGCGCTGGCCTGGCTCCTGTCCCGGGGTCCGCACGTCACGGCGATCCCGGGCACGACCAACGTCGACCACCTGCGGGACAACCTCGCGGCGGCCGACCTGACGATCGAGGAGGGCATCCTCGAGCGGGCCGGCGACCTGGTCAACCAGTCGACCGTCTCCGGGCCGCGCTACAACGCCGCCCAGTCCGCCGAGGTGGACGCCGAGGCGTTCGAGGAGGCGGCATGGCGCTGACCGGCATCTCCTCCATGGCCACCCGTCACGTGCTGGCGGACCTGGTCGAACTCGCGGCATCCGACGGGCTGCCCCGGGTCGAGTTCACCGCCGTCGGCGGCGTCGAGGCCGCCAGGCGCGTCGCGGCCGGCGAGTCCTTCGACCTCGTGGTGCTCGCTGCCGGTGCGCTCGACGAGCTCGCCGCCGACGGCCACGTGGACGCCGCGACCATCCGTCCGCTCGTGCTCTCACAGGTGGCGGTCGGCGTGCCGGACGCGCTCGTCGAACGAGCCGGGCGACCCGAGGGGGTCGCCTACCCGGACGCCGGGGGCGTCCGAGCGGCCCTGCTCGAGGCCACGAAGGTCGGCTACTCCACCGGCCCGAGCGGCACCGCCCTCCTCCGTCACGTCGAGGACTGGGGCCTGATGGACGCCGTGGGCGACAAGCTCGTCCAGGCCCCGGCAGGCATCCCCGTCGCCCAGTTGCTGGCCGAGGGGACGGTCGACCTCGGCTTCCAGCAGCTCAGCGAGTTGGTCGGACAACCAGGGGTCCGCATCCTCGGCGTCCTGCCGGACGACTGCGCCATCGAGACGACGTTCTCGGGTGCGGTCGGCGCCTCGGCGTCCGACCCGGACGCCGCTGCCGCCGTCCTGGGGCACTTCGCCTCCGGACCAGCAGCGGCCGTCAAGGAGCGGCACTCCTTCGCTTCCCATTGATCCGGGGCGTCCGCACGACGGACGGCTCCCCCACAGCACCACCATTGGACCCTGTTCGAGGAGGAACACCACCATGGAACGTGAGATCATCACCACCCGCGTCGGCATCGTGGGCGGCGGCCCCGCCGGCCTGATGCTGAGCCACCTGCTGGCCCGCGAGGGTGTCGACAACGTGGTCATCGACAACCGCGAGCACGACGTCATCGCCACCACGCACCGCGCCGGCATCCTCGAGGCGGGCAGCGTGCGCATGCTGACCGAGACGGGTGTCGACGGGCGCATCCTGGAGCAGGGCTACGAGCACGCCGGCATCTACCTGCGCTTCAACGGCGAGAGCCACCAGATCGACTTCAAGAAGCTCGTCGGCCAGACCGTCTGGCTCTACGCCCAGAACGAGGTCTTCGTCGACCTGGCCGCCGCGCGGAAGCGGGACGGTGGGGACGTGCGGTTCGGCGTCAGCGACGCCGAGGTCCTCGGCCACGACACCGATGCACCGAAGATCAACTTCACCGACGCCGACGGGGTGGCCAAGCAGATCCAGTGCGAGATCGTCATCGGGTCGGACGGCTCCCGCAGCCGGACCCGCGACCTCATCCCCGGCCGGGTCAAGCACACGATGCGCTATCCGTTCGCCTGGTTCGGCATCCTGTGCGAGGCGCCGTTCAGCTCCGACGAGTTGATCTACTGCCACTCCCCGAAGGGCTTCGCGCTCATCAGCCAGCGCAGCGAGACCGTCCAGCGCATGTACTTCCAGTGCTCCCCCGACGAGGACGTGGCCGACTGGGATGACGAGCGCATCTGGAACCACCTCGATGAGCTCGTCGCCGGCCCCGACGGTTACAAGCTCAAGCGCGGCCCGATCTTCGACAAGGTCGTGCTGCAGTTCCGCTCGTTCGTCCAGGAACCCATGCAGCACGGGAACCTCTTCCTGGCCGGTGACGCCGCCCACACCGTCCCGCCGACCGGCGCCAAGGGTCTCAACCTCGCCTTCGGTGACGTCGCCCTGCTGGCCCCGGCCCTCGTCAAGTGGGCGAAGACCGGCAGCCGCGAGGACTTGGACACCTACGGTGAGCGCGCCGCCAAGCGCATCTGGAAGTCGCAGAACTTCTCCTATTGGATGACCCAGATGCTGCACACCCCGACCGACGACAACCCGTTCCTCCTGAAGCGCCAACTGGGCGAGCTGGAGGCCGTGACGTCGTCGGAGGACTCCAAGAAGTACCTGGCGGAGTCCTACACCGGCTGGCCCTACGACCTTCCGGAACTCATGGAGGGCTGAGGCGGACATGCCCCCTGACGAGGATCGCTCCTCGTCAGGGGGCTTTTCCGGCCGGGACCGGGGCCCCTGGCCCGCCGGCCCTTCACCTGAATCAAGAAACCGGCCCGGATGGCCCGGCGGCGCACTAGCGTGCCGTCATGAAGCCTTACCCGCACCACTATGAGGTCTCGACCGTGGGTGCGCCCACCGGCCCCCTCACGTTCTCCTCCCCGGGGCTGCCCGATCGGGAAGCCGACTCCCCGCCCGAGTTCGATGGACCCGGCGGCTACTGGTCACCCGAGACCCTGCTGATGGCCGCGCTCGCGAACTGCCTGACCCTGACGTGGCGCTCGGTCGCCGCCCACAACAAGTTCACGTGGAACGGCCTGCGTGTCGAGGTAACCGGTGTCCTCGACCGTGTGGATCGGGTGGCCCGGTTCACCGAGGTGCAGGCGATCTTCCACCTCACCGTTCCCGAGGACGCCGACGACGAGGTGGCCGAGCGGCTCGCTCACAAGACCGAGTCCGTCTGCCTCATCAGCAACTCCCTCAGCGCGACGAAGTCGATCGAGTTGCGCCTCACCCGCGCCTGAGTGCCCCACCTTCACCCCTGCACCACGTTCGGCAAGGGTCCGGGCTGGGGCCGCTCGGCTCCGGATGTCGGCGGCCCGCCGGGCCGGGTCCGGAACGGGGGTAGATTCACCCAGTGCCCGATGTCATCGCCCTGTACGGCTGGCCCCTGTTGCTGGCCATGACCGCCGCGTCGGTCCTGATCGGCTTCTCGAAGACGTCGTTCGGGGGGATCGCCGCCATCTCGGTCGCGGTGTTCGCCCTGGCGATGCCGGCCAAGGAGTCCACCGCCACGGTCCTGCTGTTGCTCATCGTCGGTGACCTGATCGCGATCCTGCGCTATCGGACCGTGTCGTGGCGCCTGCTGCTCAAGCTGGTCCCCAGCGTCATCCCCGGCCTGTTGCTGGGTGCCCTGTTCATGAACTTCGTCGATGACACCACCATGCGCCGCACGATCGGGCTCCTCCTGCTCCTCATGGTCGGGATCCAGGTGTGGCAGCGCCTGGCCCGGCCCAAGGCCGACCTGTCGCCGAACACCGATCCCCACTGGGGCCGGGCGAGCCTGACGGGCACGGCAGCCGGCTTCGCGACGATGACCGCGAACGCTGCCGGCCCCGTGATGGCGCTGTACTTCCTCGCCGCCCGCATCGACAAGGCACGCTTCATCGGCACCAACGCGTGGTTCTTCGCTCTCATCAACGTCTCCAAGGTTCCGTTGGCCGCCTCGCTGGGCCTGTTCACCGTCGAGGGGATCGTCCTGGACCTGTTCATGATCCCCGCCGTGCTGCTGGGGGCCCTGCTCGGCGCCTGGGTGATCAAGCACGTCACCCAGCGCCAGTTCGAAGCGGTCACCATCGTCGCCTCAGCCGTCTCCGCCGCCACCCTTCTGCTGCGCTGAGGGCAACGGCCGGTCCTGGACCGGACCCAGCGCCCAGCAGCCGTCGGGCGCTGCCGCCACCAGGCGCCGGGAGCGCAGGGCCTCCAAGGCGCGGAGCGTGGCCGGGACCAGGAGCCCCGCCCGCAGTGCCAGGTCACCCGTGTCCCGGCTCCCACGGCTCGGCAGCGCCTCGTAGACGGCCAACTCCTCGGGGGTGAGCAGGTCCAGGAGGCGGGGTTGCGTCTGGTGCTGCGGCAGGCACTCCCCCATCGGCGCCACCATCTCCCGGATGTCGGCCACGCTGGTGACGAGCGTCGCCTCCCCTTCGCGGATCAGCCGGTGGGGCGTGTAGGACGTCGCACTGCTCACGGGCCCGGGCACGGCCATGAGGTACCGGTTCAGGGTCATCGCCCATGTCGCCGTGTTCCGTGCCCCGCTCCGGGCTCCGGCCTCGACGACCACCACGCCCGCGCACAGGGCTGCGATGAGCCGGTTGCGCGCGAGGAAGCGCCGACGGGACGGGGGCTGGAAGGGCGGCGCCTCGCTGACCAGCACGCCCGCCTCGGCGACCCGCTCCAGCAACGCGGTGTGCGCCCGGGGGTAGAGCTCATCCAGGCCGCCCGCCAGCACGGCCAGCGTCCGACCGTCCCCTGCCAGTGCTCCCCGGTGGGCTGCCGCATCGATGCCGTAGGCCCCGCCCGAGACCACCGTCGTGCCGGAGCCGGCCAGCTCCGCCGCCAGTTCGGTGGCCGTCCGGTCCCCGTAGGCCGTGGAGGCCCGGGACCCGACCAGCGCGACCGCGTCCGCCGCGAGGGCGCCGAGATCGCCGTGACCGCGCACCCACAGCCCGACGGGTGTCCCTCCCATGTCCTGCACCGGCTCGGTGAGGGCGAGGTCGTCCATCTGTGGGGGCCACTCGGCGTCCCCCGGTACGACGAACCGGACTCCCGCACGCCGCGCCGCCTCCCGGATGGGCCCGAGGTCCAGAACCGCGGCGCGCCGTACCCAGGGGTCGTCCACCTGCGAGGTGCGGACCGCCTCCCAGACCCCGGCCACGCCCTCCCGCCGCAGGCGGTCCCGCAGGCGCAGGTCCCCCGCCTCGACCACGCACGACAACGCCATCCGTGCCCTGCGCTCGGCCTCATCAGCCACAGCGAACCTCCTCCAGTTCCTCGCCCCGGCGCATCGCCAGGGCCACCTGTACGTCGTCACGGCGTGGCTTGTCGACACCGGCCAGGTCGGCCACCGTCCACGCGAGCCGCAACACCTTGTCGACGCCGCGGGCACTCAGCAGGCCCTTGGTGACGGCGTCGTCCAGCAGGGCGACGCCGCCGGGTCGTGGCAGGTCATGACGCAGCACCGGCCCGGGCACCTCGGCGTTCGTCGTGAACCCCAACGGCGCCAATCGCACGCGCTGGCGCTCGCGCGCCGCCGAAACCCGAGCGGCCACCACCGCGCTGGGCTCGGCCGTGCCGCGGGCCGCACGCAGGTAGGACTGGGTCATGGGCCGCAGGGTCTGCGTGATGTCGATCCGGTCCAGGATCGGGCCTGAGAGCCGCTCCCCATAGCGCCTGATCAGCGATGGGGCGCATGTGCACGTCCCCGACCGCACCCCCGCCTGCCCGCACGGGCACGGGTTGGCGGCCAGGACCAGCTGGAACCGCGCCGGGTACCGGGCGACGGCCCTGACCCGGGCGAGCTCGATGCGGCCCGACTCCAGCGGCGTCCGGAGCGCATCGAGCGCCCGGGCGCTGAATTCGCAGGCCTCGTCCAGGAAGAGCACCCCGCGGTGGGCCAGGGAGATCGCGCCGGGCTGTGGGATGTGGGAGCCGCCGCCCACCAGTGCCGCGACGCTGGCCGAGTGGTGCGGGGCCGAGAAGGGCGGACGCCGCGGCAGTTCCCCGCCGACGTGGAGCCCGGAGAGCGACTGGATCGCCGCGACCTCGAGGGCCTCCTCGGAGGACAGGCGGGGAAGGATGCCCGGCAACCGTTCGGCCAGCAGGGTCTTGCCCACCCCCGGCGGCCCCTTGAAGGAGAGGTGGTGCGCACCGGCGGCAGCGACCTCCAGCGCCCAGCGGGCCTCGAGTTGTCCGGCCACGTCCGCCATGTCGGGCTCGCGTTCCCGCTGCGGGAGGGGCTCGGCGTCGGGCAGGCGTTCCGGCAAGTCCTCGCCACGGAGCAGCGCCGCCAGGTCGTCGATGGATCCGACGCCGTGGATCGTGATGCCCTCCACCAGCCGCGCCTCGCGGACGTGTTCCCACGGCACGATCGCGTGGCCCACGCCCTCGGCGGCGGCCTGCAGCACCGCCGGCAGCACGCCGCGCACCCGGCGGACGGAACCGTCGAGCCCGACCTCACCCATCACCACCGCGTCATCGAGCCGGACCTGCGGGACGCTCTGGTTGGCCACCAGGATGGCGCCGATGATGGCCAGGTCGAAGTGGGTGCCGGCCTTCGGGAGGGATGCCGGGGAGAGGTTGATCGTCACCAGGTGTTGCGGCCAGCCCGCCAACCCGCTGTTGCCCAGGGCCGCGCGGCAGCGCTCCCGGGCCTCGTTCAGCGCGGCATCGGGCAGCCCGACGATGACCGTGCGCGGGAGGCCACCACCGACGGAGGCCTCGACGTCCACGAGCGTGGCCTGCAGGCCGACGAGCCCCACCGAGCGCGCCCGTCCGAGCCTCACGGTTCGATCCCCCGGACGTGTTCGATCGCCGCGGTGCCGTCGGGGTACCGGATGATGCCGAGCGCGTCCACGCGCAGGTGCGGCACCGGCGCGCTCTGCGTGCGTGCCCAAGCCGCAGCCAGCCGGCGCAAACGGAGCACCTTGGCGCGGGTGATCGCCTCGAGCGGAGAGCCCCACCCGGTGCCGTTGCGTGTCTTCACCTCGCACACCACCGCGACCCCGTCGGGATCGCGCAGCACGAGGTCGATCTCTCCGTGCACGCAGCGCCAGTTGCGCTCCAGCACCGTCCAGCCGCGGTCGGTCAGGTAGATGGCCGCCAGGTCCTCACCGTGGTCGCCGGTCGTTCGTCGTGGGTCCATGCCCCATCCATAGGCGGAACGCCGCCCTGCCGGTCACGCACATCCGCGCCCTGTGGACAACCCGGACGCCGGCGTCGGCCTGCCTGGGGAGAACGGGTCAGAGGTTGTTCGGCACCTGAAGGTCGGAGTGCGCGATCTCCTCGATGGACACGTCACGGAAGGTCAGCACCTTGGCCGACTTCACGAAGCGCGCGGGCCGGTACATGTCCCACACCCAGGCATCTCCCATGGACACCTCGTAGTAGACGTCACCGCCCTCGGTCCGAACCTTGAGGTCGACCGCGTTGCAGAGGTAGAACCGCCGCTCGGTCTCGACGGCGTAGGTGAAGATGCCGACGACGTCCTTGTACTCGCGGTACAGCTGGAGTTCCAGCTCGGACTCGTACTGCTCCAGATCCTCGGTGCTCATGACCTGCCCAGCCTAACCGTTCGCGCCACGTTCTCCCACTTCATCCGGTGGATCGGGCACGGGCCCAGCGCATCCAGTTCGGCCTGGTGCTCGCGCGTGCAGTAGCCCTTGTGCACGTCGAAGGCGTAGCCGGGGTGATCGGTCGCGTACGCGGTCATGATCCGGTCCCGGGTGACCTTGGCGATGATGGACGCCGCCGCCACGCTCGCCGCGACGGCGTCCCCCTTCCACATGGCCAGGGACGGAACCCCGAAGCCGTCCACGGGGAACCCGTCCGTCAGGACGAAGTCGGGCCGGTGTTCGAGCCGGGCCACGGCGCGGCGCAGCGCCTCGAGGTTGGCCACGTGCATGCCCAGCGCGTCACACTCGGTCGGCTCGACGCGGACCGCTGCCCAGGCCAGCGCCTTGACCGTGATGACGTCATAGAGCCGCTCGCGCGCCTTGGCGGTGAGTTTCTTGGAGTCGTCGAGCCCCTCCAACGGACGCGCCGGCAGCACGACGGCCGCCGCGACGAGGGGACCAGCGCACGCACCGCGTCCGGCCTCGTCGGCCCCGGCCACCGCGGCGAAGCCGGCCCGGGACAGGGCGCGCTCATAGCCGTACAGCCCGGCGTCGCGCCGGATCACGAAGGCCATGTCAGCAGTTGTTCGCGGTGCCGCCCACCGTCACGACCGGCTTCTGGGGAGCAGGTACGGACGCCGCCGGCACGGCCGCGAAGGTCTCGGGGGTGTGGTGACCCCGCCAACGGTCGAAGGGGAACAGCGTGAACGCCGCTGCCCCGACGATGGATTCGGTCGAGGGGAACGCCCCCAGGTGGTCGACGCCCAGGATTGACTCGTCGAGGTGGCAGCGGGAGTCGGCGGAGGCGCTGCGGTGGTCTCCCATCACGAAGACCCGGCGATCGGGCACGACCAGGTCGAACGGGATGGTCGACGGCCGGTCCGGGACGCCGTCACGGTCGACGTACAGGTACGACGACTCGTCCAGGGCCTGGCCGTTGACGGTGATCCGATGATCGGCGTCGCAGCAGACCACGTGGTCACCCGGGGTGCCGATGACGCGCTTGACGAGGTGGTTGGCGGAGGCGTCCGGCATCAGGCCGATGAAGACGAGGACGTCCTGCCAAGGCTCCTGTCCGAAGCGGTCGGGGTTGCCCAGCCACTCCAGGTCGTCCCGGAAGACGACGACGTCGCCGCGCTGGAAGGGTTGAACCTTCTGCACGGCGACGCGGTCACCGACGTTCAGCGTCGACTCCATCGAGCGCGACGGGATCGAGAAGACCTGGACCAGGAGGAGCCGTAGCAGTGTCGATGCGATGACTGCACCGACCACCACGATGGTGACCTCCTTCAGGAAACCACCGAGTCCACCATCGCGCTGCTCGTCCATGTCGGGGCCGGGCGCGATCAGTTGTCGCGCTTCTCCTTGATCTTGGCAGCCTTGCCGCGCAGGCCGCGGAGGTAGTACAGCTTCGAGCGGCGGACGTCACCGCGGCGCTCGACCTCGATCTTCTCGATGATCGGGGAGTGCAGCGGGAAGGTGCGCTCGACACCGGTGCCGAAGGAGACCTTGCGGACGGTGAACGCCTCGGCGATGCCCGATCCGTTGCGGCCGATCACGACGCCGGCGAAGACCTGGATGCGGGACCGGGTGCCCTCGACCACCTTGACGTGGACCTTGACGGAGTCACCGGGGCGGAACTCGGGGATGTCCGTGCGGAGCTGGGCGGCCGAGAGTTCGGCAACGATCTTGTTCATGGTGTGTCCTCGCCGGTGCCACAGGTCACCTCGTGAGCTTGAAACGGGGTTGACTCGAGCCGATCCCCCTGCGGCAGGGGCACGAGCGCAACCTGCACAAGTCTGCCACAACGCCACCCGGGCGGCGAAATCCGCCGGCCGGACGGCCACCGACCACCGGCGCCGGGTCAGATCGTCGCGAGGTGTGCGTTGTCGAGGTGGGCCTCGTAATGGCTGCGGATCCGGACCTTGCGCTCCAGGTCGGCGATCACGGCCGGGGCGAAGTTGACGTCGTACAACGCCTGACAGCTGCCCAATCCGCCCGGGGTGAAGACGTTGACCTCCATGAGTTTGTCCCCCACGATGTCGAGGCCGACCAGGAACATGCCGTCCGCGACCAGCTTCGGGCGGACCAGGTCGACCAGGCGGAGCATCTCGGGGGTGACGTCCACCGCCACGGCCGCGCCGCCCACCTTCATGTTGGAGCGGATGTCACCGGTGTCGTTGCGCCGGCGGAAAGCCGCGTGGGCGCCGTCGACCCGGAGGGGGTGACCGTTCATCACGAACATCCGGACGTCACCCTCCTCGGCTTCGGGGAGGTATTCCTGGGCGACCACGTACCCGTCGCGGGCGATCGCCTCGATGATCTGCTTCAGGTTGGGCGACTCCTTCTGGTTCACGAGGAACACGCCGCTGCCGCCGGAACCCTGCAGCGGCTTGAGGACCGCCTTGCCGCCCAGGTCGGAGACGAACTCCGAGATGAGCGCCTCGTCACGCGAGATGAGGGTCCTGGGGCGGACCGCCTCCGGGAAGTGCTGGAAGTAGGCCTTCGACAGCGCACCGGCCAGCTTGGTGGGGTCGTTCACCACCAGGACGCCGGCCCGGGCGAAGAGTTCGCCGAACGCGATCGCGGCGGTGGGCGCCCAGGGTCGATCCCCGGCGTCCTCGGCGGGGTCGTTGCGCAGCATGACCACGTCGAACTCGTCCACGCGCACCTGCTTGTCGCCGTCGGGCTTCTGCACGTCGGCCAGGTAGCGCTCGAGCGACCGGTAGCCCTTGTCGGACGCCGAGCGCGCCCGCGCGCTCAGCGAACCGTCCGGCTCGTAGGCGAAGTCACCCAGCCCCATCACCGCGACCTCGTGCCCCGCCTGGGTGGCCGCGAGCGCGAGCCGGGTGGTGGTGTAGACCGCCTGCTCAGTGGCGACGTCATTGACGACGAATCCGATCTTCATGGCGCAACTCCGATCAACTCGCTGAGGGATTCCAGTTCCGCGGCCCACCGGATGCGCAAGCCCGCGGTGGGGTCGGCCAGGTAGCGGGGGCGAAGACGCGGCGGTGCGAGGATGCCGCGCCGATCCAGCTCCTCGATGAGGGGCAGGTCACGCAGGGCGAACTTGCCCAGGAGGAGCAGGTCCAGGTGTCCACCGCCGCGGACGTGGCCGAGCAGGTCGACCAGCCCGCGCAGGTAGATGGCGTCCTTGGTCAGGCCTCCGGACCGGTAGGCGCGCATGGTCGTGGTGAAGGCGCTGCCCTGGGGGAACCCCAGGTCGGTGAGCGCCTCGAGGGATTCGACGAAGGACGCCCCCATGACCATGCGGTGCACGGTCACCACGCGGGCGGCGAGCTGGCGCAACCTGAAAGGGGTGAGCTGCCCGACGGCGATCTCGGCCAGGACGGCGAGCCCCTCCTGGGTCTCGTCGTACCCGGCCAGGCCGCTGCCGAGCACCCGGATCGGTTGGGCCAGCCCGTTGACCTGCGTGACGAGGTGGGTGCCGACCTCGTGCTGGATCAGGGCGTTGGTGCGTCGGCTCTGGACCGCGGCGTCGGCGGAGATGAGCAGGGTGTTGCCCGAGACGAGCACCCCGGCCACGTCGTCGCGGACCTCCGCGAACATGGCGATGTCGGGGTCCTGCTCCTTGTAGTGCTCGATCTCGGCCAGGGCCAGCGCGTGGAACTCGACGGCTCCCACCTGATCGCCACGGCCGGCCCCGACCGGGACGTGCTCGAGGATGTGCTCGGCCACCCGGCGCAGGGCGGGCGCCACGCCGCCGTAGAGCTCGAGGCTCAGCGGGAGGAAGTCCTCGGTGTCCCGGGCGCGCAGCAGGTCGAGCTGCAGGGTCAGCTCGCGGTGCTTGCTGCGCAGCAGGTGGGCCAGCGTGGGGTCGCTGACGGCGTCCAGGTCGATGCCGTCGAGCATCCCCTGGGCGGTGTCGGGGTCGGTCTGCAGCTCGCGGTAGGCGAACCGGGGTTCCCGGACGCCGCCGGCCCAAGCCGCCAGCGCCTCGTCGGCGTTGACCGGGGTGACGTCCAGCAGGAACTGGATCGCTCCCCCGACCTGCGCGATGGCGTGGTCGATGACGAGATCGGTGGTGGCCAGACCCGTCACGGGAGACCTCCCGGGGGCAACGCGCCTTCGACGGCGGGCACCGTGGCGGCCAGGGCGTCCGCCAGGGCCCGCAGCCGGGCTCCGTCGACCTCCCCGGTCCACTCGTCCATGAAGGACTTGCGGAACTCCAGGGCCAGGCAGCACCCCACCCCGGGGTAGCGGGCATGGATCCACCTGCTGAGGTGACCGCCCCGGAACCGGACGTTCTCGCGCACGTCCAGGTTCCCCCACGGCACCCGCTGGGCAGCCATCGCCCCGATGAAGGCCTGCACGACACCGCCGAAGCGGGCATGGTCCAGCGACCCGGTGCCGACGTTCACCTCGGGATTGTCCTCAGCGGCGGAGGGCTCGGCGTCCGCCCCGTCACGACGGTGGTTGTAGCTGTGCACGTCGTACACGACGAACGGGCCGGACGCCGCCAGCCGGTCCAGCCGCTCGGTCAGCGCGTCATGGAAGGCGTCGTAGGCCTCCAGCGACCCTCGGACGAGGTCGTCGGGCAGGACGGTGTCGCGCCAGACCTCGAGACCCCAGCAGTCGGTGGGCGTCCGGTAGACGGCGTTCTCGCGCGGGCGGTTGAGGTCGACCTCGAACCGGGAGCGGTGGACCACCACGTGGGAGGGCAGGGCCGCGGCCAGGACGCCGGTGTGGGGATCCTCCTCGCGCAGGCGGTCCCGTTCGTCGAGCACCATCAGCGCGGCCACGTCCGGGCGCAGGTCGTGGCCGTCATGGATGGCCGTCGCGACGACACGGGAGGTCCAGTCGCCGTGGAAGCTGTACGGGCTAGCCATGAGGAGAACCTAGCGAACCGGCCCAAGCCGCGACAGCCCCGGAGGCAGGGCGATCGCGAGGCCCGCGCGAGGTCCTGTCACCCCGAGGTGCCACCGGACGTGCCACAGGCCGGCCCCGTGAACGGGACCGGCCTGGGTGGCGGAGTCGAACGACTACTTGCCGTCCTTGGTGAACAGCGACTTGATGAGGTCGCGGTTCAGGGCGCTGATGGTGTCCAGCGGGATCGACTTCGGGCAGACCGCCGAGCACTCGCCGATGTTCGTGCAGGCGCCGAAACCCTCCTCGTCGTGCTGCGCGACCATCGTCTTGACGCGGCTGTACCGCTCCGGCTGACCCTGCGGGAGCATCGCCAGGTGGGTGATCTTCGCGGACGTGAACAGCATCGCCGACCCGTTGGGGCAGGCAGCCACGCACGCGCCACAGCCGATGCAGGTCGCCGCGTCGAAGGCGCGGTCGGCCTGGATCTTCGGGGCCGGGACCGAGTGGGCCTCGGGCGCCGAACCGGCGTTGATGGAGATGAAGCCACCGGCCTGGATGATGCGGTCGAACGCGCTGCGATCGACGACCAGGTCCTTGATGACCGGGAAGGCACCGGCCCGCCACGGCTCGACGTCGATGGTGGCACCATCGGCGAAGGAGCGCATGTGCAACTGGCAGGTGGTGGTCGGGACCGGGGAGCTGCCGCGGCCGTGGGCCGCACCGTTGATCACGACACCACACATGCCACAGATGCCCTCACGGCAGTCGTGGTCGAATGCGATGGGCTCCTCGCCCTTGACCGTCAGGTCCTCGTTCAACAGGTCGAGCATCTCGAGGAACGACATGTCCTCGGACACGTTCTCCACGCGGTAGTTGACCATCTTTCCGGCCGACTGGGCGTTGGCCTGACGCCAAACACGCAGGTTGATGATCACTTGTAGCTCCTCTGCTTCAGCTCGATGAACTCGTACTCGAGCGGTTCCTTGTGCAGGATCGGGGCGTTGCCCGCCCCGGTGAACTCCCACGCCGACACGTGGAGGAACTCGTCGTCGTGACGCAGCGCCTCCCCGTCCTCGGTCTGGGACTCGGCCCGGAAGTGGCCGCCACAGGACTCGCGGCGGACCAGCGCGTCCACGCACATGAGCTCGCCGAGCTCGAGGAAGTCCGCCACGCGCCCCGCGCGCTCGAGGGTCTGGTTGAAGTCCTCGTTGACGCCGGTGACCTTGACGTTGCTCCAGAACTCCTCGCGGAGCTCCCGGATGCGGCCGATGGCGAACTTGAGGCCCTCCTCCGTGCGCTCCATGCCGCAGTACTCCCACATGATGTTGCCCAGCTCCTTGTGGAAGCTGTCAACGGTGCGGTCGCCCTTGATGGCGAGCAGGCGGTTGATGCGCTCGTTGACCTCGGTCAGAGCCTCGACGACGGCCGGGTGGTCCTGACCGATCTTCTCGAAGGGAGCATCCGCGAGGTAGTCGTTGATCGTGTTCGGCAGGACGAAGTAGCCGTCGGCCAGGCCCTGCATGAGCGCCGAGGCGCCCAGGCGGTTGGCGCCGTGGTCGGAGAAGTTCGCCTCACCGGTCACGTACAGGCCGGTGATCGAGCTCATCAGGTCGTAGTCGACCCACAGGCCACCCATCGTGTAGTGCACGGCCGGGTAGATGCGCATCGGCGTCTCGTACGGGTTCTCACCCGTGATCTGCGCGTACATGTCGAAGAGGTTGCCGTACTTGGTCTCGACGGCCTTCTGGCCCATGCGCTCGATCGCCGAGGCGAAGTCGAGGTACACGCCACGACGCACCTGGCGCCGTTCACCGGTCACGTGGTCGATCTCATCCACGGCCGGGCCGACACCGCGGCCCTCGTCGCACATGTTCTTGGCCTGGCGGGACGCGATGTCACGCGGGACCAGGTTGCCGAACGCCGGGTAGATCCGCTCCAGGTAGTAGTCGCGATCCTCCTCGGGGATCTGGCGGGGATCCTTGGTGGCGTCCTCGGCGTTCTTGGGCACCCAGATGCGACCGTCGTTGCGCAGCGACTCCGACATCAGGGTCAGCTTGGACTGGGTGTCGCCGTGCACGGGGATGCAGGTCGGGTGGATCTGCGTGTAGCACGGGTTGCCGAAGTAGGCGCCCTTGCGGTGCGCACGCCACGACGCGGTGACGTTGCAGCCCATGGCGTTGGTCGACAGGAAGAACACGTTGCCGTAGCCACCGGTGGCCAGCACGACCGCGTCGGCGGTGTGCGCCTCGATGGCGCCCGTGACCATGTTGCGGGTCACGATGCCGCGGGCGCGGCCGTCCACGAGGATCAGTTCGAGCATCTCGTGGCGGGTGTTCATCTGGACGGTGCCGGCGGCAACCTGACGCTCCAGGGACTGGTAGGCGCCGATGAGCAACTGCTGGCCCGTCTGGCCGCGGGCGTAGAACGTGCGCTGCACCTGGACGCCACCGAAGGAGCGGTTGTCGAGCAGGCCGCCGTACTCACGGGCGAACGGGACGCCCTGGGCGACGCACTGGTCGATGATGTTCGCGCTGACCTCCGCGAGGCGGTAGACGTTCGTCTCACGGGCGCGGTAGTCGCCACCCTTGACGGTGTCGTAGAACAAACGCATCGTCGAGTCGTTGTCGTTGCGGTAGTTCTTGGCGGCGTTGATGCCACCCTGAGCCGCGATCGAGTGCGCGCGGCGCGGGCTGTCCTGGTAGCAGAAGTTCAGGACGTTGTAGCCGGCCTCGCCGAGCGTGGCGGCGGCGGCACCGCCGGCCAGGCCGGTGCCGACCACGATGACCGTCAGCTTGCGACGGTTGGACGGGTTCACCAGCTTGGCCTGGAACTTGCGGCTCGCCCACTTCTTCTCGATGGGGCCGGCGGGGGCCTTCGTGTCGCGGATGTCCGCGCCGAGTTCGTAGTAATCAGTGACAGTCATCAGTTCACCCATCCAAGCAGAACGGCCAGCGGCATGATCATGAAGCCCACGAACAGCACGACCGCGATCACCCAGGCGAGACCGTTGAGGAAGCTGCGGGCGCTCGGGGACGTGTTCGCGCCGAGCGTGGTGAGCGCGCTCCAGACACCGTGGCGGACGTGCATGCACACGATGGCCACCCAGATGCCGTAGAGCAGCACCAGCCACCAGTTGCTGAACGCACCGACGGTCATGGCGTAGGGCTCGGCGCCGGCGCTGAAGCCGGTCTGCACGGTCTGCGTCGTGAACTGAAGGAGGTGGAAGATCAGGCCCACCAACAGGATCACGCCACCCCAGCGCATGGTGCGCGCGGAATAGGTCTGCGCGAGGCGCTTCGTGGTCGTGTACTTGCTGCTGCGAGCGGCGTGCGCACGGCCGGTCAACACGGCGGCCGAGTAGATGTGCAGCACGATCGCGAGCAGCATGACGGCGCGGAAGATCCAGATGAACCACCCGGACGGGACCAGCGGGTAGAGGATCTCCCCCTTCAGCCAGTGCGCGTAGTGGTTGAACGCGTCGGCACCGAGGAAGACCTTCAGGTTGCCGTACATGTGCATGAGCAGGAAGCCGACCATGATGAGTCCGGTGAGGGCCATCACGACCTTCATGGTCACCGTTGACCGGACCGCTCGTTGATGAGGAGTCAATGTTGTTGTCGCCACGGCCACAACTTAGCCAAGTTTGCCGGGGTTTGCCCCATCCGTCTGTGCGTTTCTCCCGGGCACCGGCGGAGACGCCCCAATCACGGTCCCACTGGGGGTATTAACGCATTGACACGCTTGCGTAAATGCGTGCGCCCTATTCGGGGAGCAGGTCCGGGCGACGCCGCGCGGTGCGCTCCAGAGACTGCTCGCGGCGCCACTGCGCGACCTTGGCGTGGTTGCCCGACAACAGCACCTCCGGCACGTCCAGGCCCCGCCACGACGGCGGCTTGGTGTACACGGGGTACTCCAGCAGACCCTCGCCCTCGACGGAGTGGGACTCCTCGACCAGGGAGTGCGGGTTCCCGACGACACCGGGGATGAGGCGGACGATCGCCTCGACCATGGCGAGCACCGCGACCTCCCCGCCGTTGAGCACGTAGTCGCCCAGACTGACCTCTCGGACCGGCAACCGGGTCGCGGCGTGTTCCATCACCCGGGCGTCGATGCCCTCGTAACGCCCGCAGGCGAACACGAGGTGGGGCAGCCCGGCCAGTTCGTGCGCGGTCGCCTGCCGGAACGGCTCACCGGACGGGGTGGGCACGACCAGCGTCGGCCGGGACCAGGCGCGGCCGAGGACGTGATCCAGGGCGTCGCCCCACGGCTCGGGCTTCATGACCATGCCGGCGCCGCCACCGTACGGGGTGTCGTCGACCGTCCTGTGCCGGTCGTGCGTCCACGTGCGCAGGTCGTGGACCTCCCAGTCCACCAGCCCCGCGCGCCGGGCCTTGCCGACCAGCGACAGATCCAGGGGGGTGAAGTAGTCGGGGAAGATCGAGATGATGTCGAAGTACATCATTCCTCCTCGTCCGACAGCAGCCCGCCCACCTCGGCGAGTTGGACGTGACGGGCCTCGAGGTCGACGACCGGGACCAGGGCGTCCACGAACGGGATGAGCCGCTCCCCCGACGCCGTCCGGACGACCAGGGTGTCGTGCGCCGGCAGGTGCAGGACCTCCGCGACGGTGCCGACCGCCTCACCCGCGGCATCCAGCACCGACAGGCCGACCAACTGGCGGTCCCAGAACTCGCCCTCCATCGCCGGGGCCTCGTCGGCGGGGACCTTGACCCACACCTCCTGACCACGCAGCGCCTCGGCGGCGGTGCGGTCGGCGACCCTGTCCCACTTCACCAACAGGGTCCCGGAGTGCCAGCGGGCGGCCGTCACGGTCCGCGGCCGCCCGTCGACGACGAGGGACGCCCCGGGCGCGAAGCGGCGCTCCGGCTCATCGGTGCGCACGTGCACGGTGACCTCACCGCGCAGGCCGTGCGCACGGCCGATCGTGCCGACGAGCACATCGACGAACTCACCCATGGGTCACTCCTTGTGGTGGGACGGGAACGGCCCCGGCCCGACACGTTCCTGACGACGAAACGTGACGGGCCGGGGACCGTGGGTGCTCAGTTGCGGCGCGGGCGACGATCCACGTCGACGAAGTCGACCCGGACCTGTTCACGGCCGGCCAGAGCGGTAATGACCGTGCGCAGGGCGCTCGCGGTGCGACCCTGGCGTCCGATCACCTTGCCGATGTCCTCGGGGTTGACGCGGACCTCCAGCGTCCGGACCCGGCGTCGGTCCAAATCGGACACGACGACGTCGTCGGGGTTGGACACGAGCCCGCGGACGAGGTGTTCCAGTGCGTCCGCGAGCACGGTCACGCCTCGTCGGACGCGGCGCCCTCGGCGTCGGCCGCGTCGGCGTCCGCCTCGGCCTCAGCCTCGGTCGGCTCCTCGGCCTTCTTCTTGCGGGAGGTGATGGCCCCCGCGGCGGGCTCGTCGTCGGCCTCGGCCAGCGCCTTGTTGAACGCGACCAGCTTGTCGCCCTTCTCAGCCTGCGGCTTGACCGCGGACTCACCGGCACCGCCGGTGAACTTGTCCCGGTCGCCGGTCAGCTTGAGCAGCTTCTCGACGGTCTCGGACGGCTGGGCGCCGACACCGAGCCAGTACTGGGCGCGCTCGGAGTTGATGCGGATCACCGAGGGCTCGGACTTCGGCTGGTAGATGCCGATCTCCTCGATCGCTCGACCATCGCGCTTGGCGCGCGAGTCGATGACGACGATGCGGTACTGCGCGTTGCGGATCTTGCCCATCCGCTTGAGACGAATCTTGACGGCCACGTGTGTGGTTCTCCTGTTGGAACATGCCCGTGCACGTGCACGGACGGGATCGGGTGAGCAGGACCTCCGGCGTGGGTCAACCATCGGTCGAACTCGGGTGGACTGGGCTCGCCGGCGTGAGAGGGCACCCACGGGCACAGTGCATCGTTCATTGTGCCAGAAGCGGGCGCAATCCGCCCAACCGGTGCCGGGGCTGTTCCTCAGTCGCGGACGACCCGGCCCCGCAGGACGATCAGGGTGGGGTGCCGCAGCACCCCCAGATCGGTGCGCGGGTCGGTCGCGAAGACGACCAGGTCGGCGGACGCCCCCTCGGTCAGCCCCTCCGCACCCAACCACTCCCTGGCCCGCCACGACGCGGCGCCCAGGGCGAACTCCGCGCCCCCGACGCGGGCGAGCAGGGCGACCTCGTCGGCGATCAGGCCGTGCGGGATCACGGTGCCCGCGTCGGTGCCCGCGAAGACCCCGACGCCGGCGTCCACGGCCTTGCCGATGGTCTCGAAGCGGCGCTCGTGGAGGGCGCGCATGTGTGCGGCATAGGTGGGGAACTTGGCCTCGCCGGCCGCCGCGATCTCGGGGAACGTCTCGATGTTGACCAGCGTGGGCACCAGCGAAACACCGCGCTCGGCCATCGTGGCGATGGTGGCGTCGTCCAGGCCGGTGCCGTGCTCGATGCCGTCGATGCCGGCGTCCACGAGTTCGGTCACCGATTGCTCGTCGAAGCAGTGTGCCGTGACCCGCGCGCCCTCCTCGTGGGCGGCCGCGATGGCCTCACGGACCACGTCTGCGGGCCACAGCGGTCGCAGGTCCCCGGCGTCGCGATCGATCCAGTCCCCGACGAGCTTGACCCAGCCATCCCCGGCGCGGGCCTGCGTGCGGACCTCCGCGACGAGGTCGTCCGGCTCGACCTCCTCGGCGAGGTTGCGGATGTAGCGCCTCGGCCGCGCGATGTGGCGGCCGGCCCGGATCAGGCGGGGCAGGTCCTCGCGGTCGTCCACCCAGGCGGTGTCGGTGGGCGCGCCCGGGGACCGGGCGAGCAGCGTCCCGGCATCGCGGTCGGCGATGGCCTGCCGCTCGACGTCCTCTGCGTCCGTCGGCCCCTCGGGGCCCATCCCGATGTGGCAGTGGGCGTCCACCAGCCCGGGCATGATCCAGCAGTCTGTGGCGACCGTGAGGGCGTCCGCGACCGGCTCGAACGTGACCCGGCCGTCGACGACCCAGAGTTCCACGACCTCGGTGCCGGGCAGCAGCACCCCACGCAGGTGCAGGCGCGGCCCGGCCGGACTGAGGCGTGCGTCCCCCTCGGCGAGCGGGCGCACGTGGGTGTGGGTCGTCCCGTCGTGCGTGTGGGTGTGGGCGAGCAGCGGCAGGCCCAAGGCGTCCCGGGGGACATCATCGTGGATGTGCGCCATGCCTGATGGTCCCTACTGGCCCTTGTTCTGCTGGTCGAACATCTTCCGCAGCTCCGGCGGCAGTTGGAAGTCGGCCATCGCGGCCTTCACCTCGGCCTCGGTCTGCGGGACGCGCGCCTGCTCGGCCGCGGCGGCCGCGGGATTGCCGGATCGGCGGGCGGGGTTGCCCGACACGCCCTTCCGGCCCTTGGATGCCTTCTTCGCCTGCTGCTTGGCGGGACGACCCGGCAGGCCGGGCATGCCACCCGGCGCACCCATCCCGGGCATCCCCGGCATGCCCCCGCCCTTGCCGAGCTGCCGCATCATCTTGCGGGTCTCCATGAAGCGGTTGACCAGTCCGTTGACGTCCTGGACGGTGGTGCCGGAACCCTTGGCGATGCGTGAGCGGCGGGAACCGTTGAGGATCTCGGGCCTGGCGCGCTCGCCCGGCGTCATCGAGTAGATGATCGCCTCGATGCGGTCGATCTCGCGCTCGTCGATGGCACCCAGCGCGTCCTTGTACTGGCCCATCCCCGGCATCATGCCGAGGATCTTGCTCATCGGGCCCATCTTGCGGACCTGCTGCATCTGCTGCAGGAAGTCGTCCAGCCCGAAGTCGCCCGACCCCATGATCTTCTCGGCGGCCTTGCGGGACTGCTCGGCGTCGAAGCTCTTCTCGGCCTGCTCGATGAGCGTCAGCAGGTCACCCATGTCGAGGATGCGCGAGGCCATCCGATCCGGGTGGAAGAGGTCGAAGTCCTTCAGCGCCTCACCGTTGGAGGCGAACATGATCGGCTTGCCGGTCACCTTGGCGATCGACAGCGCGGCGCCACCGCGGGCGTCGCCGTCGAGCTTGGTCAGCACGACGCCGTCGAAACCGACCCCCTCGCCGAACGCGTTGGCGGTGTTGACGGCATCCTGGCCGATCATCGCGTCGACGACGAACAGGATCTCGTCGGGGTTGACCGCGTCGCGGATGTCGGCGGCCTGCTGCATCAGCTCGGCGTCCACGCCGAGCCGGCCGGCCGTGTCGACGATGACCGTGTCGTAGTACTTGCGCTTGGCCTCCTCGATGGACGCCCGCGCCACCCCCACCGGGTCACCCACACCGTTGCCCGGCTCAGGGGCGAAAACCGGGACCCCTGCACGCCCGCCGACGACCTGGAGCTGGTTGACGGCGTTGGGACGCTGGAGGTCGGCGGCGACCAGCATCGGGGTGTGGCCCTGCTCGCGCAGCCACAGGCCCAGCTTGCCGGCCAGGGTCGTCTTGCCGGAGCCCTGGAGGCCCGCGAGCATGATGACGGTCGGCGGATTCTTCGCGAACCGCAGCGTCCGCGCCCGGCCACCGAGGATCTCGACGAGCTCCTCGTTGACGATCTTGATGATCTGCTGGGTCGGGTTCAGCGCCTCGCTGACCTCGGCACCCTTGGCCCGCTCCTTGACCGCAGCGACGAATTCCTTGACGACGCCGAGGTGGACGTCGGCCTCGAGCAGCGCGAGGCGGATCTCGCGCGCGGTCGCGTCGATGTCGGCGTCGGTGAGCCGCCCCTTGCCCCGCAGGTTGCGGAACGTGGCTTGCAGGCGGTCTTGGAGAGTGTCGAACATGCGTGCCTTCTCGTCGGGACGGATCGGTGCCGCCTCAGCCTACCGCCTCGGTCGGTGGCCAGCGGCGCGGGCCGCGGCGTCGCCCTGGCCGCCATGGGGGCCGGGTGGGGCGCCGAACGAGGCGATGTGACGCTGATGCGCCCTGCGCATCAGCCTCACATCGGGTCGGCGGAGGGCCCGCTCACTCCCCCAGCAGGCCGTCCACGAAGCCCTCGGCGGTGAACGGCGCGAGGTCGTCGGCGCCCTCGCCCAGGCCGATGAACTTCACCGGGACTCCCAGCTCACGCTGGACCTGGACCACGATGCCGCCCTTGGCCGACCCGTCCAGCTTGGAGAGCACGATGCCGGTGATGTCGGTCACCTCGTTGAAGACCCGGGCCTGGACGAGACCGTTCTGGCCGGTGGTGGCGTCCAGCAGGAGGAGGCACTCCGTGATCGGGGCCCGCTTCTCGATGACGCGGCGGATCTTGCCCAGCTCGGCCATCAGGTTGGACTTGTTGTGGAGGCGTCCTGCCGTGTCGACCAGGACCACGTCGACGCCCTTGTCCGCGCCGGTGTTCACGGCGTCGTGGGCGACGGACGCCGGGTCGGCGCCCTCCGGGCCGCGGACGGTCTCGACGCCCACGCGGTCGCCCCAGGTCTGCAACTGCTCGGACGCCGCCGCGCGGAACGTGTCCGCCGCGCCGAGCAGGACGGTCTTCCCCTCGGCGACCAGCAGGCGGGCCAGCTTGCCGACAGTGGTGGTCTTGCCGGTGCCGTTGACCCCGACCACGAGGATGACGCCGGGGAGACCGTTCCTGCCTGTCACGTTGAGCGTGCGGTCGAGGGTGGGGTCGGCGAGCTTCACCAACTCCGAGCGCAGGACCTCGCGCGCGCGGGCCGGGTCCTGGACACCATCGATGGCCAGTTCCTTGCGCAGGTTCTCGACGAGCTCGGTCGTCGGGCCGACACCGAGGTCGGAGCCGATCAGGGTCGCCTCGAAGTCGTCCCACGTGTCGGCGTCCAACTTGTCGGAGCTGAGGATCCCCAACAGCGCCTGGGCGAGGACGTTGTTGGATCCGGCGAGCCGCCGGCGCAGGCGGCTGAGGCGCGTCCCGGCCGCCTCGGGCCGCTCGGTGGTGGGGACGCCCGGTTCGGTGGCGGGCGGGGCCTCGACCTCGGCGTCCGGTGCCGGCGCCTCGACGGACGCGGCTGGAGGCTCGATGGGGCGGCGGTCCTGCCGGGTCAGCTCACGCGCGCGACGATGGCGGACGACGAGGACGGTCGTGAGGATCGCGGCAAGCGCCACCACGGCGCCGGCGATGATCCAGACGAGCGGGTCGAGGGGGGTCAGCACGCCACCATCCTAGTGGGGGCAGTCAGGGGGATCTCAGGCGGGGACGTCGTGCTCGGCCTCGGGGCCGGCTTCTCCCCAGACGCCGTAGGGGTCCTCCGCAGCGAGGTCTTCCGGGACCGGGGCGGCAAGGGCCTCGCTCATCGCCCGGGCGGCGCCTGCGTCCACCGCTGGCTCCGGCTCTGGCTCTGGCCCCGGCTCCGGCTCTGGTTCGGGCGCATTGGCGGACGCGGCGGAGCGCGCCGACAAGGCCGACCATGCGCTACGGGCCGACCGGGCCGATGCCGCCGAGGCGGCGCGCAGCTTGGCGGGGAGATCTCGAACGTCGATGTCCCCCACCTCGTCCATCTCGTCGAAGACGGCGACCAGGGCGCGGGGCGGCTCCCCCTCGCCGTTCAGGTGGCGGGCCGTCCTGGCCATGGCGTCGGCGATCTCGGGGTGTTGGTCGCGCCCGGTGCCCTCCATGCCCATCACGACGACGGCGATCACCGCGGCAGCCAGCACCAGCACGATGAGCATCGCGAAGATCATGACGAGCATCTGCCCACCTCCTTGGTGTGCCAGTATGCCCGAGCCCGCGGATCAGGCGTCACGGAGCCGTTGGCTGATGACCGTGGACACGCCGTTCTCCCGCATCGTGACGCCGTAGAGGGCGTCCGCGATCTCCATGGTCCGCTTCTGGTGGGTGATGACCAGCATCTGGCTGTTCTCGCGGAGTTCCTCGTAAATGCCGAGCAGGCGTCCGAGGTTGGTGTCATCGAGTGCGGCCTCGACCTCGTCGAGGATGTAGAACGGGCTCGGACGCGCCTTGAACAGCGCCACGAGGAACGCCACGGCCACGAGGGACCGCTCTCCACCCGACAGCAGCGACAGCCGCTTGACCTTCTTGCCCGCGGGGCGGGCCTCCACGTCCACGCCCGTGGTCAGCCAGGAGCCGGGGTCGGTGAGCACGAGGCGCCCTTCCCCCCCGGGGAACAACCGCGCGAACGAGTGCTCGAACGCGACCTCCACGTCCGCGTACGCCGCGGCGAACACCTGCTCCACGCGCGCGTCGACGTCGTCGATGATGCCCAGCAGGTCGGCGCGCGTGCGCTTCAGGTCGTCGAGTTGCTCGGCCAGGAACTGGTGGCGCTCGCTCATCGCCTCGAACTCCTCCAGCGCGAGCGGGTTCACCCGTCCCAGGAGGTCGAGGTTCCGCTGCGCCGTCCGGAACCTCTTCTCCTGCTCCGCCCGGACGAACGGGCGCGGATCGGGCTGCTCGTCGTCCTCGGTGAGCGCGCTCCCGTCCGGGCGGGTCAACACCGGGACGAGCTGGTCCGGCCCGTACTCGGCGGCCAGCACCTCCGGGGACAACCCCAGCTCGTCCAGCGCCTTCCCGGCGAGGGCCTCGATGCGCAGGCGCTGCTCCGCGCGGGCCAACTCGTCACGGTGGGCCACGTCGACCACGCCCTCGAACTCGCGGGCCAGGTCGCGGCTGCGCCGGCGTGCGTCGTGGACCCGGCGATCGGCCTCGATCCGGCGCTCGTCGGCGGCGCGGCGGGCGCGGCCCGCCTGTTCCTGTGACGTCGCGACGACCCCCAGCAACCACTCGCACGCCGCGGCGACGGCCCTGGCGACCTCAGCCTCGCGGCGCAGCCTCTCGCGGCGGGCCGCGGCCTCGGCTCGGGCGTTCCGTTCGGCGCGGGCGGCGCGCAGCAGCGAGTCTGCGCGTCCGGCCAGCGCGCGGGCGCGTTCCTCGTCGGTGCGGAGGGCCAGGCGGGCCTCCATTTCCGCTTGGCGGGCGCGGGCGGCCTCCAAGCCGAGCCGGTCGCGCTCGGTCGGGTCCGCCTCGGAGACCTGGGTGGTGTCCTGCGCGACGCGGAGGCGCTCGGTGAGTCCGGCGAGGGCCTCGGCATTGCGATCGCGCGCCTCCTCCGCCCTGGTGACGGACGCGTCGTGCCGTTCGGCCTCGGCGATCGCCGCACGGGCCGCCTGGTTGAGCCGCCCCAGTTGCTCGGCCAGCGCCGAGTACTGAGCATCGGACTCGTGCAACCGCGCCAGCGCCGCCTCGGTCCGGGCGGTCGCCTCCTCGAGCCGCGTGGTGGCGGACGCCCGGGCGAACGTGAGCCGCTCGACCTCCCGCTGGGCGCCGACCAGCGCTTCGGACGCCGCGTCCACGGCTGCCTGCACCTCGATGAGGCTGGGGCGGGCGGACGACCCCCCGGTCGAGAACCACGTCGACAGCAGGTCGCCGTCGCGGGTGATGGCGATGGCGTCGGGCAGGTCGGCCACGAGCGCTCGCGCCGCGGGGAGGTCCTCCACGACCGCCACCTTGCGCAGCAGGCGACTCAGCGCCGGGACCAGCGTCGCGTCCGCCGTGACGGTGTCGAGCGCGTAGCGCGCACCGTCGGGCAGGATGGGCCAGTCGGCCCGGTCGTCCGTGGCGTCCGCACCGCCCAGCAGCAGCCCGGCGCGTCCGAGGTCCTCGGCCTTGAGGTGGTCGAAGGCCGCGACGGCGGCGTCCAGTCCCGTGACGGCGACGGCCTCGGCAGCGCCGCCCAACGCGGCCGCGACGGCCGCCTCGAAACCCGCTTCGACCCGCACCAGGGCGCCCACCGAGCCCAGCACGCCGGACAGCTCCTGCGACGCAGCCAGCAGGGCCCCGGTCCCGTCCCGGCGATCGAGTCCGACCTTGAGTCCCTCCAGGCGCGCGGCGATCGACGCGCGCTCGGACTGGGCGCGCTGTTCGTCCGTACGGAGCGTCTCCACCGCCTCGGCGGCGGCGGCCCGGTCGGCCTCGGCGGCCTCGTACGTGGCGTCCAGGCCTTCCTCGCCCTCGGTGAGTCCGCCGAGTTCCGCCTCCAGGCGGGCGAAGGTGGTGCGGGCCTCCTCGGCGCGCCTGCGGGCCTCGGCACCGGCGGAACGGAGTCGCTCGATCTCGGCGTCCGCCGCTTCGGTGCGGGACCTGAGCGAGTTCACCTCACCGGCCAGGCGGGCGAGTCCCTCGCGTCGGTCCGCGATGGCGCGGAGTTGCGCGGCGTACTGCTTCTCGGCGTCCGCGTGGGCCTTCTCGGCCTGTTCACGGGCGGCGGACGCCTGCGTCAGGGCTGCGGCCCGCTCGGCGACCTGGGCTGCGATGGCCTCCTCGGTCTCGCGAATGCCGGCGGCCTCGGCCTCAATGGCCTCGGGGTCGCGCCCGCGCCGGTCGTCCACGGACGTGTTCGCGGCGTTGCGGACCCGCTCGCTCGCGATCGTGAGGGTGCTGGCGATCCGCTCGCGCAGCGCGGCCAAGGCGTACCAGGTCTCCTGGGCACGGTTGAGTTCGGGGCTCGCGGCGCGGGCAGCCTCCTCAGCCTCGGCCTCAGCCTCGCGGGCGGCCTCCAGTGCATCCTCCAGCGCGAGGCGGCGGGCCTTGATCTCGGCCTCGGCGGCGAGGTCGGACTGCAGGGCCAGCGATGCCATGACGTAATCGTCGGCGAGCAGGCGGGCCTTGGCGTCCCGGAGCTCGGACTGGACGACCGCCGCCTTGCGCGCGGCCTCCGCCTGGCGGCCGAGTGGCTTGAGCTGGCGCCGGATCTCGGCGACGAGGTCGGTCAGGCGGTCGAGGTTGACCTGCGTGGCATCCAGCTTGCGAAGCGCCCTCTCCTTGCGCTTGCGGTGCTTGAGGACGCCGGCCGCCTCCTCGATGAACCCGCGTCGTACCTCGGGTGTGGCCTGCAGGATGGCGTCCAGCTGCCCCTGGCCGACGATGACGTGCATCTCGCGGCCGATGCCCGAGTCGCTGAGGAGTTCCTGGACGTCGAGCAGACGGGCAGGGGTGCCGTTGATGGCGTACTCCGAGCCGCCCGAGCGGAACATCGTGCGACTGATCGTCACCTCGGTGTACTCGATCGGGAGCGCCCCGTCGGTGTTGTCGATCGTGAGGCTCACCTCGGCACGGCCCAACGGGGCGCGGTTCGCGGTGCCGGCGAAGATGACGTCCTCCATCTTGCCGCCTCGCAACGTCTTGGCACCCTGCTCGCCCATCACCCAGCTCAGGGCATCCACGACGTTCGACTTCCCGGACCCGTTGGGGCCGACCACGCAGGTGATGCCCGGCTCGAAGTTCAGGGTCGTCGCCGACGCGAACGACTTGAAGCCGCGCAGCGTCAGGGACTTGAGGTACACACGCCCACCTTACGAATGCGGCGCACCGTCCACCCGGGTGGTGAGCGCGTGTCGCTTCCGGACTGCGCGGAACGTCCAGAGCTTGTTCACGATGAAGTTGATCGGCATCACGCAGACGATCTGGATGAGTTGGGCCCAGTAGAGCCTCTGAGTCCACCAAGGGCCGTCGTACGTGAAGAAGGGGTGCCTGAGGTAGAAGGGCGACGTCTCGTTGCGGAGCATGTACAGGATCACGAAGCCGATCAACTGCGCCACCGCACCGACCGTCAGGAACGGCACGAACTCCTTCAGGAACGGCGCGGGCCGCCCGTGGTGGTCCTTGAACGTCCAATAGCGGTTCAGGACGAAGTTGAAGAGGTTCGCGACAAGAAACGCCAGGCCCGCGTACACGATGTAGAAGCGCAGCGCACGATCCGTGCCGGGCAGGGGGATGAACGGGTCCCTGTCCAAGACGCCGAACACGCCCACGCCGACCGCGTTGGCCACGGCGACCGTTGCCATGTTGACCAGCACTCCGGCCCCGCCGATGAACCCGAACATCACGAATTGCCGTGCAGTGTGGCCGTAGCGGCCGAGGAACGACGTGGAGGGGCTCACAAGAGACCAAGGTTAGCGCCTCCACGCCGGGAGGCTCCGACCGCAGCCGGCCATCGCGGGACGGATGGCGTCTCGCATCGGCACGGACAGTCGTCCCCACAGGTCGGTTCCAGCCAGCAGGGGGCGGGGCACCTGCATGGTTCCGACCGGGGGAACGGGGTCCACTCCGGCAGCCGACGTACGCGCTGGGCGAGGGCCACGCGTCGCTCTCGGGCGACTTCGGCCCGCGCCCTCACGATTTCTTGGTGGGTCGGATGGTCCGAGGGGACCACCCCGGTCGCTGCCCGGAGCCGGTCGCGCCGCCCCCGCCCGGGCGCGTGGGGACGCCGCTCGCCGGCCAGCACCTCCTGCCGGTCGTGGACGTCCAAGTGGCTCGGGAATCGTCTGCGCTGGCGGTCACGCACGGCGTCCGGACGCATCGGGGACGCCTCAGCGGGAGCAGCCGCCTCGGCCTGCTCGTGCTGCTCGGCCACGACCAGCACTGCCAGCCGGAACCCTCCGACCGCGAGGATGCGCTCCAGCACGCGGAGGGAGGGGCACAATTCCCCGGTCTCCCAGCGCGCGACAACGGACTGGTCAACGCCGAGGCGGGCCGCAAGGTCGCGCTGACTGAGATCGGCTTGCCGACGCACGCGCCGGATCAGCCCGGGGACCTGCAAGGGGGTGGTCATGCTCCCAAGATCACAGCCCCGGCTGACATTTCTCGCACGACGCCGGGGCAAGGGTTCGTCACGCAAGCCCGTGCGACGGTGATGCGTGACGCGCATCACTTGCCCATCGCTCCTTGAGGGGAGCATGTGGTCCAGACAAGGAGCGTTCAGCTCCGTGCTTGGCAGGCCGGGCAGCGATAGGAACTGCGGTTCATGAATGCTTCACGGATGATCGGTGTGCCGCAACGCCGGCAGGGCTGGTCCTCGCGGCCGTAGGCGTTGAGGGTGCGATCGAAGTAGCCGGACTCACCGTTCACATTGACGTACAGCGCGTCGAACGACGTGCCGCCGACCGTCAACGCGGCCGCCATCACGGCACGCGCAGCGGTGAGGAGGGTGTCCACCTCGGCGCCTGTCAGGCCCGACGCCGGGGCAAGCCCGTCGAGGCGGGCGGCCCAGAGGGCCTCGTCCGCGTAGATGTTCCCGATCCCGGAGACGATGGTCTGGTCGAGCAGGACGCGTTTGATCGCACTGTTCCTGGTCTGAACGCGGGCTGCGAGGGCGGGAAGGTCGACCAGGGGATCGAACAGGTCCCGGGCGATGTGGGCCACCTCTCCGGGAAGGTCCGCTCCCCCGGCCGAGACGGACAAGCCACCGAACATGCGCTGGTCGACGAAGCGCAGCTGGACGCCGTCGTCGAGGTCGAACAGCACGCGCGCGTGGCGCTGGAGTGGCGCGTCGGGTGCGTCGAGACGAAACTGGCCGCTCATCCCCAGGTGTGCGAGCACGGCGTCGCCGTCGGCCAGTGGCAACCACAAGTACTTTCCACGTCGGCGCGGGGTGGCGAACGTGCGGCCGGTGAGCGTGGCGATGAAGTCGTCCGGTCCTGCTTGGTGACGCCGAACCGGGCGCGGGTGCAGCACGCGGACGCCTTCGATGCGGCGTCCGTTGATCGCGGGCTCCAGCCCCCTGCGGACCACCTCGACCTCGGGCAGCTCGGGCATCAGCCCTCCACAGCGACGCCCAGAGTCTCGGCGAGCTCGTCGTGGGCCAGGCGCGCGGCGCCCTGCTCGGCCAGTTTCTTGGACCGGGCGGTCGACCCCTCGTACCTCACCCCCGCGACGACGGCGACGGCCTCGAAGCGCTTGTCGTGGTCCGGTCCGGTGGAGGTGTGCTGGTAGGTCGGCGCTCCCAGGTCATGGGCGGCGGCCAACTCCTGCAGCGCCGTCTTCCAATCGGTGGAGCGCCCTTCGGCGGAGGCGGATGCGACGACGGGGTCCATCAGGCGGTGCACGAACCGCTCGGCGGCCTCACGCCCAGCCGACAGGAACACTGCCGCGATGACGGCTTCGGTCGCGTCCGCGAGGATCGAATCCTTGTCCGCCCCACCGGTGCCGATCTCGCCCTTGCCCAACTTCAGCAACGACCCCAGGCCCAGGCCCCGGGCGACGTCGGCGAGCGCGTACGTGTTGACCACGGCGGCGCGCATCTTGGCGAGCCACCCCTCGGGCTCGTCCGGGTACGTCACGTAGAGGTGCTCGGTCACGACGACCCCCAGTACCGAGTCGCCCAGGAACTCCAGGCGCTCGTTGTGAGGACTGCCACCGTTCTCGTACGCCCACGACCGATGGGTCAGGGCAAGCTCAAGTAGCTGGGGATCGATGTCGATCCCCAGCTCGTTGAAGAGGTCTTGAACGCGGCCCGCGGCCGCGTCGGTCACAGCTCGAAGACCTGGCGACGCGCCGCCCGGGGGCCGTACTGGCCGCAGGTCGGGCACGCGGTGTGGGGCAGGTGCTTCGCACGGCAGGCGGCGTTGGCGCAGGTCACCAGCTGCGGCGCGGACGTCTTCCACTGCGCGCGGCGGTTGCGCGTGTTGCTGCGGGACATCTTCCGCTTGGGAACAGCCACGTCAAACTCCTCGAATCTGGGGCGCTTCGGCCCGCTTCAGTCCTGGTCGCCGTCATCCCAGCCGGAGAGGCTCGCCCAACGCGGGTCGATGGCCTCACCGTGGTCGTGGTCGGGATCGTCGTTCAGGTTGGCCCCACAAGTGGGGCACAGCCCGGCGCAATCCTCCCGGCACAACGGGATGAACGGCAGGTCGAGCATCGCCGAATCCCTGAGGACGGGTTCGAGGTCGATCATCTCGGCCTCGACACGGCTGGCCTCCTTGTCGTCCGGATCCACGCCCGGGAAGAGGAACAGTTCCTGCAGGTCGATCTCGGCGTCCGCCTCGATCTCGGTCAGGCACCGAGCGCACTCCCCGCGCAGCTGAACCTCAGCGACGCCGGTGGCCAACACCCCGTCACCCACCCCCTCGAGCCGTAGGTCGAGGTGGATCGGAGACTCGGTCGGCACTCCGATCACGTCGTTGCCGATGCCCTCAGGTGCAGGTACGTCGGAGACGATCTCTTTGCTCCCGCCCGCACGGTGCCCGAATTCGTGGATGTCGAAAACGAGACCGGAACGGGGGTCGATGGAGCGATTCGTCATCGCAGGCCCCTCACTTGTTGGCACGACAGCGTCATAACCGACTCCCCACTTTACCTGTTTAGCCGGGCATCGTCCAACCGGACTCCGCCCTCGGACTCCCTCGGTCGGGGGCGCGAGGATCAGGGCACCTCGTCGCCCCGGGAACGTGCGGCCAAGCGGTCACGCAGGGTCTCGACCTGCTCCAGCGTCCGCTGCAGGCCGGCCTCGAACTCGGCGAGGTGGTTGTCGACCCACGTCTGGGACTCCAGCCGGAACGCCTCGGCCTCGGCGTCCGCGGCACGGGCGATCTCGGACTCCTGCACCAGGGCCGCGGCCTCTTCACGCGCCTCGGCGAGGATGCGTTCCGCCTCGGCTCGGGCGTCCGCCAGGACGGCCTGCGATTGCACCGACGTCGGGTCGGGTGGGGCGTCGGCGGACGTCGCGGCCTCGGCCCGCTCGACCAGCCCGAGGAGTTCCGCACGGGGCACCTTCACGTTCGACGACATCGGGACGCCCCTGGCCTGCTCCACGAGCTGTCGGATGGCGGCCAATGCCTCGTTCACGGTGCTGCTCATGCCCGTTCTCCTTGCTTGTCGTGAGCCGTCTTCGCGTGGATCCGTTCCCCCACCTCAGGTGTCACGAACTGGGACACATCCCCACCCAGCTTGGCGACCTCACGGATGATCGTCGAACTCAGATGGGCCCATCGGGCGGCCGTGGGCAACATGATGGTCTCGATGCCGCTCAGCGCGTGGTTCATCTGTGCCATCTGCACCTCGAACTCGAAGTCACCGGCGAAGCGCAGGCCCTTCACGATGACATCGATGTCGCGCTCACGGCAGAAGTCCACCAAGAGCCCGTCGAGCAGCTCGACCTGGACGTTGGGCAGGTCCCTCGTGGCGTCGACGAGCATGGCGGCGCGTTCGTCGGGGGTGAAGAGGTTGTTCTTGGCACTGTTGCGCCCCACCGCGACGAAGACCTCGTCGAACATGCGCGAGGCCCTCCCGATGATGTCGAGGTGACCGTGGGTCACGGGATCAAAGGAGCCGGGGCAGATCGCCCTCATGCGTCGTCCTCCTTGGCGGCGAGATACAGCGTTGTCTCACCGTAACGCCGACTGCGTTGGTCGGTGAGGGATGTCGGCCATGTGGGCGGCGTGTCGCGGCTGGAACGCTCGACCACGACCAGACCGTCCGGCGCCAACCAGCGGTCCACGACCACCCGGACCTGAGCCTCGACCGTCGCGGTCGGCACGTCGTAGGGCGGGTCGAACCAGACGACGTCGAAGGTCCGCGACACGCCGGCGAGGAAGGCGTCCACGGAGGCGGTGACCACCTCGACGGGCAGACCCGTGGCGTCCGCGTTGCCCCGGGCCAGAGCCGCTGTGCGGCGATCCCGCTCGACGCACACGACCGGGCCGGCCCCCCGGCTCGCCGCCTCGAGTGCGACGGCTCCCGTGCCTCCGTAAAGGTCGAGGAACGAAAAACGGTCCAGCATCGCACCGGCCGGCTCCCCGACCGTCCCGGCCCAGTCGGCGATGAGGTTGAAGGCCGACTCGCGCACCAGGTCGCTGGTCGGCCGCGTCCGGGAGTGACTGGGCATGGTGAGGCGGTGCCCACCCGCTCGTCCGGCAATGATGCGACTCACGAAGGGCAGGCTAGCTGTTGCGGCTCATGAGGTTGGTGTCACCCGGCGGTAGGCGGTGAGGGACGGGCAGGTCCCCGGCGGCAAGGATGGAAGTCGACCAAGACAACCGTCGCCGATCCGAAGGACCTGCCCTGTGACCCACCGTAATGCTCCGTTGACCTCCGAGGGCCGTCTGCGGCTGGTGCTGCGCTGCCGCCACCGCCCGATCGCCCATATCGCCGCCGAAGCAGGCGTCTCACGCCAGTGCCTGGGCAAGTGGGTGGCCCGCTACCGCGAACACGGCGAAGCCGGCCTCCACGATCACTCGAGCGCACCCCGACATCGCCCGACCCAGACCCCCACGGCTGTGGTCGAGCAGATCGCGCTGATGCGGAAGAACAAGTGGTCAGCACGCCGGATCGCGCGCGAACTCGCAGCCACCGACATCACCATCTCGGTCGCGACCGTCACCCGCTGGCTCCACAAACTCGGCCTGCACCGACTCGACCACCTCGACGTCGACGGCGAACCACTCCGCAAGCCCGGCACGATCACCGCGCACTGGCCCGGACACATGATCCACCTCGATGTGAAGAAGGTCGGCCGCATCCCCGACGGCGGCGGCTGGCGCATCCACGGCATCAACTCAGACCAGGCCCGCGCCGCAGCCCGCGCCACCGCCAAGGCCAAAGCACGTGGCGCTCGACCCGGCTACGTCTACCTCCACTCCGCGGTCGATGGGTTCTCCCGGCTCGCCTACACCGAGGCCCTCCCCGACGAGACCGCCAAGACCGCGATCGGGTTCCTCCACCGCGCCCACGTCTGGTTCGCCGCCCACGGCATCACCCGGTTCACCCGGATCGTCACCGACAACGGCTCCTGCTACCGCGCCAACGACTTCACCCGCGCCGTCTGCTCCTTCGCCGCACGCCACCAGCGAACCAAGCCCTACACACCCCGCCACACCGGCAAGGTCGAGCGCTACCAGCGAATCCTGGCCAACGAACTGCTCTACGCCCGCCCCTGGGCCAGCGAAGAACACCGACGCCAAGCGATCGCGACCTGGAACCTGCACTACAACTACCATCGGCCCCACAGCGCTACCGGTGACCAACCCCCAGCCTCACGCCTCCGGACGGGCGTCACCAACGTCATGAGCAACTACA
>NZ_JCAKNG010000012.1:0-66233 GCF_059516005.1 Propioniciclava sp. LT294 | reverse complement strand
CTCGTACTCGGCGGGCGGGACGAGCCCGATCTCGCCGTGGAGGCGCCGGTGGTTGTACCAGTCGACGTACTCGGCGACGGCGATCTCGACATCGACCACGGACTTCCAGCCGCCTTGGGGTCGCATCACGGGGTTGCGGATGCACTCGGCCTTGAACAACGAGTTGAGTGCCTCGGCCATGGCATTGTCATAGCTGTCACCCTTGGACCCGACCGATGCGACGGCCTCGGCCTCGGCGAGCCGCTCGGTGTAGCGAATCGCTCGGTACTGGACGCCGCGGTCGCTGTGGTGGACCAGACCAGTGACATCTTGGCCGGCGCGCCGGCGGGCCCACAGCCCCATGTCGAGGGCATCCAGGGCCAGATCGGTGCGCAGGCTGGTCGACACCTGCCAGCCCACGACCATCCGGCTGAACACGTCCAGCACGAACGCCACGTAGGCCCACCCGACGTGCGTCCGGACGTAGGTCAGATCAGCCACCCACAACTGGTTCGGGGCGCCGGCGACGAACTCGCGCTTGACCAGGTCCTCGGGACGCTCGGTCTGCGCGCCCTGACCGATCGTGGTCTTGCGAATCTTTTCCCGCGGGATGCCGCGCAGGCCGTCGTTCTTCATCAGCCGCTCGACGGTGCACCGGGCGACCTTGGTGCCCGTCCGGTTGAGCTCGGCATGGACCTTGCGGGCACCGTAGACGCCCAGGTTGGCCTGGTGCGCGGCCCGGATCTGGCCGACGAGTTCGGCATCGCGGAGCGCGCGGGCCGACGGCGGACGATCCCGGGCGGCGTAGTAGGTGCTCGGGGCGATCTGCACACCAGCTGCCTTCAACACCGTGCAGATCGGCTCGACCCCGAACCGGTCGCGGTACTGGTCGATGTAGTCGACCAGCACCCCGACGGGCACCGCTACCTGATCTTGCGGTCGAGCTCCGCGGCCGCGAAAAAAGCCGCGGACGTCTTCAGGATCTCGTTGGCCCGACGCAGCTCGCGGACCTCGCGCTCGAGCTCGGCCAGCCGAGCCCCGTCATCGGTCGTCGTGCCGGGCCGCACCCCGCCGTCGACCTCGGCCTGACGCACCCAGTTCCGCAACGCCTCCGGGTGCACCCCCAGTTGGTCGGCGACCCGCTTGATCGCCCCACGCGCCGACTCCGGGTCCCTCCGCGCATCCAACGCCATCCTCGTCGCCCGCTGCTGCAACTCAACGCTGTACTTCCTCGCTGCTGCCATGACTCTCATCATCCCTTCCCAGGACTGAGAGCCTCCATCAGACCCGGGGCCATTCAAACTGCGCCGCCTCGCCAGATACCCGCTGCTGGTCGTCGACGAGGTCGGCTACATCCCGTTCGAACACGAAGCGGCGAACCTGTTCTTTCAACTGGTGTCCTCCCGCTACGAGCGCGCCTCCCTGATCGTCACCTCGAACAAGGAGTCCGGACGCTGGGGCGAGGTCTTCGGCGACGACACCGTCGCCGCCGCGATGATCGACCGGCTCGTCCACCACGCCGACGTGATCGCCCTCAAGGGCGACTCCTACCGGCTCAAAAACCACGACCTGGGCCGCATCCCGACCCCGATCGAGGACACGTAACCAACGCAGAGGGGTCCGTTTTCAACCGTCGCAAAGGGGTTCAGATTCAGCCGTCGTTGACACCCTCGACCTACTCACTCCCGGCCTGAACGAAGCATCTGTGACCCCGCCTTCGGCCGTGTCGAACCACTGGTCGCCGAGCGCCCTGCCCAGGCGTTCGGCCCGCCTCGACGAACTCCACTTCACTGCACCTTGCCCAGGCTGCGCACGCGGATGGAGAACGAACGCGCCCTGGGGTCTCGTTCATCTACGACGCGCAAACCTGGTGCCGAGGCGACCACCCAGTGGCTCCTCCTGCCCCCGTCGCCTCAAGCAAGCCGGTCAAGGCACACGTGACGTCGCGGTGTGGCGGTGTTGAGGTCGCAGTGAGACCGCGGGTTGTATCGACCTCGTCGGCGTGCTAATTTTCCTCGCAGCGCTACGTCGCGCTAGTCATCGGGATTGTAACTTTCGGCAAAACTCGAGACGTGCCCCTCCCAGTCCGTCTGGCCTGGTTTGTTCACGCTCGAGTTTGCGAGGTATCGATGACTGATCCCACCCTGCTGAATCACTTGCGCGGCGGCTTGGTTGTGTCCTGTCAAGCGTTGCCCGGCGAACCTCTTTATGCCGAGGCCGGGGGTGTAATGCCCCTGATGGCTCTGGCCGCAGAGCGAGCGGGAGCGGCCGGGATCCGTTCCAACTCGGCGCGTGACGTGCGTGAGATCAAGGCCGCGGTGTCGTTGCCGGTCATCGGTTTGGTGAAGCGGGAGTATCCGCCCTTCGACCCGTACATCACCGTCACCATGGCCGAGGTTGACGACCTGATCGAGGCCGGTGCTGACGTGATTGCGCTGGACGCCACGCTGCGTGCCCGCCCGGACGGCAAGACCCCCGCCGAGTTCATCGACGAGATTCGTGCCTCCCACCCGGGCATCGTGCTGATGGCGGACATCTCCACCTACGACGAGGGCATCGCCGCAGCGGGGGCGGGGGTCGACTTCGTCGGCACGACATTGAGCGGCTACACCCGCCAGTCCCAGGACGCTCCGGCCCCGAACTTCGACCTGGTCGAGCGGCTGGCTCGGGACGCCGCGGTGCCGGTGATCGCCGAAGGCCGCATCCGGACCCCGGAGCAGGCCCGCAGGATGCTCGGGCTTGGCGCATTCTGTGTCGTCGTCGGCGGGGCCATCACTCGGCCGCTGGAAATCGCGACCGAATTCGTCAACGCGTTGCGCTGACTGTCAATCCTGCACGCGGCGATTCGCCTCGACAGCGCTGACCCGATGCACCATGCCCCCCTTCTTTCGTCTCTTCGAAACCTTGCCCTGACGGGCCCCGAAAAAGAAAGTTGATCCCGTGTTCAAGACACTCCAAAAGATCGGCAAGTCGTTCATGCTGCCGATCGCCATCCTGCCAGCGGCGGGCCTGCTGCTTGGAATCGGTGGCGCCTTGTCCAACCCCAACACAGTGCAGGCGTACCCTGCGCTCGCCCATCCGGTCCTGCAGGGTGTCTTCAGCGTGATGGCGGCTGCGGGCAGCGTGGTGTTCGCCAATCTTGCCCTGCTGCTGTCCATCGGTCTGTGCATCGGTCTGGCCAAGCGTGACAAGGGCACGGCGGCCCTCGCGGGCATCACCGGCTACATCGTGATGGTCGGCACTATGCAGGCGTTGCTGAAGCTGACCAACCCCGAGGGGTCGATCGACACCGGTGTCGTTGGGTCGCTCGTCATCGGCGCAGTGGCAGTGTGGCTGCACAACCGTTACTACAACATCCAGCTGCCGCCGTTCCTTGGCTTCTTCGGTGGATCTAGGTTCGTTCCCATCGCGACGGCCTTCGCTGCCATCTTCGTTGGCGCGTTGTTCTTCCTGGTGTGGCCGCCGATCCAGGCCGGCATGGTCGCCGCGGGTACCGCGATCGCCAGCTGGGGGCCTGTCGGCACGTTCTTCTACGGTTTCCTGATGCGGCTTTCCGGAGCCGTCGGCCTGCACCACATGATCTACCCGCTCTTCTGGTACAGCCCGCTCGGCGGCACCGAGATTGTGGCCGGCGCGCAGGTCGCGGGTGCGCAAAAGATCTTCTTCGCCCAGCTCGCCGACCCCAACCATGTGGGGATGTTCACCGAAGGAACCCGCTACTTCGCCGGTCGCTTCGCGACCATGATGTTCGGCCTGCCGGGCGCCTGCCTGGCGATGTGGCAGTGCGTCCCGAAGGATCGCCGCGCCAAGTACACGGGCCTGTTCGCCTCGGTGGCGCTGACCTCATTCGTGACGGGCATCACCGAGCCCATCGAGTTCATGTTCCTGTTCGTCGCTCCATGGCTCTACGTTATCCACGCCTTCCTCGACGGTGTCTCGTTCTTCGTGGCCGACGTGCTCAACATCAACATCGGCAACACCTTCTCGGGCGGCGTCATCGACTTCACCCTGTTCGGCATCCTCCAGGGCAACGAACGCACGCACTGGCTCTACGTCATCCCGATCGGGTTGCTGTGGTTCGCCCTGTACTACTTCCTGTTCCGGTTCCTCATCAAGAAGTTCCACGTCGCCACCCCCGGCCACCTGGAAGACACCGAAGCCGACACCGCCACCACCGAGTCGACACCCGTCCCGGCTGGTCAGGACGCGCTCCGGACCGAGGCAGCGAGCGTCCTCGCCGCGCTGGGCGGCCCGGAGAACCTCGAGGACGTGGATGCCTGCATCACCCGCCTCCGAGTGGCGGTGAAGGATCCGGCCAAGGTCGACAAGACTGCCCTGAAGCGACTTGGCGCGACCGACGTGTTCGAGGTCAGCGGCGGTGTCCAGGCCGTCTACGGCGCCAAGGCGATCCTGTACAAGAACGCCATCAACGAGTCCCTCGGAATCCTCGACTGAAGGGAAGAAACACCATGTGGAACCCGTTCAAGAAGACTCCCGGGCAGGAGAACGTGTACGCCCCGGTCCAGGGACGTGTGGTCACCCTGGATGAGGTGCCCGACCCGGTCTTCGCTCGCCGGTCGATGGGCGACGGCTTCGCCGTCGAGCCCAGCGAGGGCACCTTCCGGGCGCCGGTCAACGGCGAATTGATCCTGGTCGCCAAGACGCTGCACGCCTTCGCGATCCGTACGGACGCTGGCGCCGAGGTCTTGGTGCACATCGGCATCGACACAGTGAAGCTGAAGGGAGCGGGTTTCACAGCACAGCGGGCTCAGGGCGACCGGGTCAAGGTGGGCGACCCGGTCATCACTTGCGACCTCGCCGATATGGCCGGCAAGGTGCCCTCGATGACGACGCCGGTGATCGTGACCAACGGCAAGGCGTTCACGATTTCGGTCACCGACCTCACTGCCAGCGAAGGCGCCCCCGTGGCAGCTGTCGCGAGGGTCTAGAGAGGCAGCGATGGAGGTCATCATTTGCCGCAACGGCCAAGATGTCGGGCGGGTCGCCGCAGCCAAGGTGGCACGCGTGGTACGGGAGCGTGGCGCCGACGTGGTCATCGGCCTCTCCACCGGGTCCTCCCCCTTGGCCACCTACGCAGACCTCTCCCGCAGGGTCGAGTCTGGCGATCTGGACCTGTCACGCGCGTGGGGCTTCGCGCTCGACGAGTACGTGGGCCTTCCGAAAGGTCACCCGGAGAGCTACGCCGAGGTGATCCGCAAGACCGTCACCGAGCCACTGAGGATGGACCCGGCCAGGGTGGTCACCCCCGACGGCTTCAGCCAAGACCTCCAAGCTGCCGCGTCCCGCTATGAGCAACAGATCAAGGCAGCCGGGGGCGTCGACATCCAGATCCTTGGAGTCGGCGCCAACGGCCACATCGGATTCAACGAGCCCGGCTCCTCGCTGGCCTCCAGGACCCGGATCAAGACGCTCGCCAGCCTCACACGCAACGACAACAGCCGGTTCTTCGACTCCTTGGACGAGGTGCCACGCCACTGTCTGACGCAAGGGCTCGGCACAATCATGGACGCCAAGGAGGTGCTAATGGTTGCACAAGGGGAGAACAAGGCCAGGGCGGTCGCCGCCTTGGTCGAGGGCCCGGTGACTGCGACTTGGCCCGGGTCGGTGCTTCAGCTCCACCCGCTCGCGACCGTCGTTGTCGACGAGGCTGCCGCCTCACTGCTGGCCAACGCCAACTACTACCGAGAGACATACGACTTCAAGCCAGCTTGGCAGCGTTTCGAGGATCCGGTTACATGATCATCGAAGCTGGCCATGTCGTCACCGCAAATGGGCTTCTGGCACCGGGGTGGGTGCAGATCGAGGGCGACCGGATCATCCAAGCGGGCGGGGGCCAAGCCCCGTCCGCCCCCGATGAGCGCCATCCGAACATGTGGCTCGCCCCGGGCTACGTCGACGTCCACGTGCACGGTGGTGGCGGTTCGTCCTTCAGCACCACCTCCGACCGCGAGATCAGCCGAGTGCTGGCCGCCCACCGGGCTCGCGGAACGACGACCATGGTGGCCAGCCTCGTGACTGCGAGCCCCGACGAGCTGCGGCGCCAGGTCGCGGCACTAGCCGCTCGCGTGCACATTGGCGACCTGGCTGGCATCCACCTGGAGGGTCCGTGGCTCAATCCCGAGCGCAAGGGCGCCCACGAGGCCGGGCTGCTGGCAGACCCCGACCTCGACCTCATCGCCGAACTCCTCGACGCGGCCAACGGTGCCATCCGAATGGTCACCCTGGCCCCGGAACTGCCCAACGGTGTCGAAGCGACCGAGCTCTTGGTCTCGCGAGGCGTCGTGGTCGCGGTCGGCCACACGGGGGCCACCTATGCCGAGTGTCAGGCGGCGATCAACGCGGGCGCCCGGGGCGCCACCCATCTCTTCAACGCAATGCCACCCTTGCACCACCGCAACCCCGGCCCGATCCTGGCGTTACTCACCGATCCCCGCGTGCACGTCGAGCTGGTGTTCGACAACGTGCACGTCGATCCGGAATTGGCGGTGTTCGCGTTGCGGACGGCCGGCGCCCGCGGCGTCCTCGTCACTGACGCCATGGCCGCGGCAGGCCAACCCGATGGTCATTACCGACTCGGATCACTAGACGTCACAGTGACCGATGGTGTCGCAGTCCTGACGGGCAGCGACACCATCGCGGGAAGCACCCTCACCCTCGACGCCGCAGTGCGTAACGCCCACGCGGCCGGGCTCACCCCAGTTGAGGCGATCCAGGCAGCCACGTGCCAGCCGGCGGACTACCTCGACCTGGCCGACGTTGGCCGGCTCGAGGCAGGGTTCCGCGCCGACATGGTCATGCTCGACAACGAGCTACGTGTGCGACGCGTCATGATGAATGGGGTATGGCTGTGAGCGAGCGAATCCTCATCCGGCGTGTGTACAACAACAACGTGGTGCTCGGCACGGACCCCGATGGAACCGAAGTGGTGTTGCTGGGCAAGGGGCTGGGTTTCCAACGCAAGCCCGGCGAGTTCATCGACCCCCACGGCAGCCAGCGATTCGTCGCGGACGGCGCATTCAAGGCGACCCAGGTCGCCAACGTCCTCAGCGACGCCACCCTCGAGGAGACCGACCTAGCACGTCGGATCGCATCCCTGGCGCGCGATGAGCTCGGCGTCAAGGACACCCAAGCCGTGATTCTGCCCATCCTCGACCACCTCACCTATGCGGTCCGCCGCGCCGCCCAAGGCGTCACGATCGACTTCCCGCTCCGATGGGAAGTCGCCCAACTCTTCCCTGCGGAGTCAGCCCTGGGCCGGCGTGCCATGGAACTCGTCAACTCCAAGCTCGGAATCCGGCTCCAGGACGATGAATGGGTCGCGTTCGCGCTGCACTTCATCAACCAGTCGTGGGCCGGAGGTGACCTCAGCAAGACCGTGTCGATGACCTCGACAATCGGACACTGCTTCCTGTTGCTCCAGCATCAATGGGGAACGCCCATCGACCAGAACTCGATGAGCGCCGCACGCTTCGTCACCCACATCCGCTACCTGTTCGTGCGCGCCTTCGAAGACCGGCAGCTCAACGACCTTCATATCGACGTCATGGCATCGGTACGAAAGACCTACCCGGCCGCGGCCGACGCCGCCATCGCCTTGGCACGCCTCATTGCCGAGGCTGTCGAGCGAAATCTCACCAACGATGAGGTCAGCTATCTCGCCCTTCACACCAGCCGCCTCTACGCCGAGATCCATGGAGACCCGTCATTGGGCTCATCACAGTCGAGGGTTTAGAAGCGGGGTGATCTGGGGCGGCGCGTCGGTCGGGGGCGTGCAGGTTCTGCCGAGGCACGTGGCAAGTCGTTGCCCCAGTTGGTCCGCGACCACCGGCAGACGCTGGACGACCTGTCGGAGCTGGTCGATCGCACTCACGAGCTCGGGCACGGGGACCCCACCGATGGGACCATCCAGGCCACCCTGCGGGGGGCCCTGGCCGAACGCGACGACGTGACCGGACGCCGCAGCCTGATCGAGGCCGCCCGGGCGTTCACAGACCATGAGCGCCGTCCGCGATCCGGCCGTCGCCGAGGAACAGCGCCGCGCCACCATGGAGTTGCTGCACGAGCAGATCAGCCAGGGCATGACCCCAGTGGCGGATGACTGGGCCGCCCACCTGAGCTTCGCCCGCAGCTTCCATGACTACAGCTTCCCCAACCGCGTTGCCCTGTACCCCCAGAACACCGGGGCCAACCACGTGCCCAGGTACCGAGCTTGGCTGGCCATGGGCCGCCAGATGCGGCGTGGGAAAAGGCCCTGAAGGTGCTCGGGCCCGTCACCGCACGCGTCCAGAAGCTCGACTCGTCGGGGTGGCCCATCCCCGGTGTCGATGGCACGCCGCAGGCCGAGCGCAGACTCGTCGGCGTGAAGCCCGTATCGGTGTTCGACGTCTCCCAGACGGACGGGGACCCGCCGGCCGAGCAGCCCGAGGCCAAGCTGAATGGTCAAGCCCCGCCCGGTCTGTGGGAGGAGCCGCAGTTGCTCGTGGAGGGGCAAGGGTTCACCGTGCCCCCGCGGTGACTGCGGCGGCGCCAACGGGCTCACCCTTTTCGGCAGCCGTGAGGTCCCAGGTCCGTGAGGATATAGACGATGCTCCGTGGGTTCTGGGTTCGATCCCCAGTGGGCACACCCGTGGTTCCCACGACGCACCCGGCACGCCGCCAGCCATCTGTCTGACGCGACGTCACGGACACCGTAGAGTCGGGTCACCGGACGCCGGGGTCCGGCCGACGCATCGAGGAACCCCATGGACGTCGTCGCCCTGTACCTGGTCGTGACGCTGCTCGCCGGGGTGGTGGCCGCGCTCGTCCGGCTGCCGCCGCTGGTGGGGTTCCTCGCCGCGGGGTTCGTGCTCAACGCGTGGGCAGTGCCCGACCTGCAGTACCTCGACGCGCTGGCCAACGCGGGCGTGACGATCCTGCTGTTCACGATCGGCCTCAAGTTCGACGTGCGCACCTTCACCAAGGCACGGGTGTGGGGGACAGCGTCCGCCCACATGCTGCTGACCGTTGGGGGCGGTCTCCTCGTGGCTGTCATCGCAGGACTGCTCCTGCCCGACAGGGGGCCCGACTGGCGCACAGCCGGTCTGGTCGCGTTCGCGCTCTCGTTCTCCAGCACCGTCTTCGTGGTCAAGGTGCTCGACGATCGCGGCGAGGGTCAGTCGCTGGTCGGCCGCACGGCCATCGGCATCCTCATCGTGCAGGATGTGGCTGCTGTCGCCTTCATCGCCGTCACTCAAGGCTCTTACCCGACGCCCTGGGCGTTGGCGCTGCTCCTGCTCATCCCCGCTGCGTGGCTGGGCCGCCGCTTGTGGCACCGCCTGCACCACGGTGAGCTCGAGGTGCTCGTCGGGGTCACCCTCGCGCTCGTCCCCGGCTACCTGGCCTTCACGGCGGTGGGGCTCAAGGGTGACCTGGGGGCGCTCATCGTCGGGATGCTGTTGGCCGGCCACCCGCGCGCGGGCGGCTTGGCGAAGACGCTGCTGGGGTTGAAGAACCTGTTGCTGGTTGCGTTCTTCGTGGGGATCGGGCGTCACGGCGTCCCATCGATGACCCAGGTGGCGATCGCCGCAGCTCTGATGCTGGCCCTGCCGATCAAGGCCGCGCTGTTCGGCGTCCTGCTGCGGTGGGGTCGCCTGCGCAACCGCACGTCGACCGCGGGCGGGCTGGTGCTGGCCAACTACTCGGAGTTCGGCATCATCGTCGCGGCGGTCGCGGTGTCCACCGGCATCCTGCGCGACGACTGGCTGGTCACCATCTCGCTGGCGGTCGCGCTCAGCTTCGTGTTGGGCGCGGTGGTGAACGGACACCGACCCGCACTCGTCCGGCGGCTGTCGGACCTGCTGCCCGATCGACCCGAGGCGGTGCTGCACGTCGAGGACCGGCACATCGACGTGGGCAACGCCCAGGCGATCGTGCTGGGCATGGGCCGCATCGGGGCGGCCGCCTACGACCGGCTCGTCGCCGAGCACCAGCTGCCGACCATGGGGATCGAGTTCGACCCGGTGCGCGTCCCGAGGCTGCAGGAGTCCGGGCGTCACGTCATCGAGGGCGACGCCAGCGACGCCGAGTTCTGGCATCGGATCAAGGACATGGGCAGCCTGCGCGTGATCGTCCTCGCCATGCCCGCCCAGAGTTCCAACCTCGAGGCGCTCAGGCTCGTGCACGCGACCCCGTTCGGGGGGGTCGTCGCGGTCGTCGCGCGCTACGAGGAGGACGCCGACGAGGCCATCGCGGCGGGCGCGCACGCCGTGGTCAACGTCTTCGCCGGTGCCGGCGCCGAGTTGGCCGACGTCGCCGTCGCCAAGATCGAGCGCCGCCCCTGAGGATCGTCCGGGCGTCAGTCGCAGTTGCCGCACACGCCGGTGGTCGTCAGCTCCAGGAAGCAGCGCGGGCAGTACTTGGGAACGCGCTCCACGCGAGCGGGCGTCTTCGCAGCGGGCGTTCGGGGGGTTCTGGCGGCGGGCGCCCGGGTGCCGGTGGTCCGGGTGCCGGAGGTCCGCGGGGCCGGAGGCCGGAGCCCGAACGTGGACAGCGTGATGCCGGGCCAATCGGGTGCGCACTCCTCGTTCACCCACGGCTTGGGGAACGTGAGGTACCCGGGCGCGATGACCATGACGGTGCGGTCCTGGGCGTCGACGCAGCGGACGTAGGCATCATCTGCGGTGCGGCTGAACCGGGTGGCTCCGACGCGGGCGAGGTGTCGCACCAGGACCTGGTTGTCGGCGTCCGACCAGTGGCTGTTCCAGTCCAGCGCCTCTGCGCGGGTCATGGTGCGCCGCCCGGGGGCGGCCAAGGACGCCCGCAGGCGCTCCAGTTCGATTGTGTCTGGACGGTTGGTCGCGGGCTGGGAGGTCATGCTCTGAGCCTACGCACTCGCCGGGGTCCGAGCTGCTGAGGTGGGTGGGACGGACGCGTGAGGACCCGGGGCACCGTCTCCTGCACGGCCGGCCGATCGGTTCCGGCCACCCGGTCCGTTCACGCCTCCGGCGCTCCCGGAAGGGTCACAATGGAAGGGGGAGACCGGGCGTCCCGGACCCGCCGGCCCGCTCGGACCCCTGGTCCCGGGAGGTGCCATGAACGAGCAGATGTTCGCCAAGATGAAGGATGCGCCGGGGTTCATCGCGGCGCTGGACCAGAGCGGCGGCAGCACGCCCAAGGCGCTGCGGTTGTACGGCGTCGAGAGCTGGGCCGATGACGCCGAGATGTTCGACCGCGTGCACGAGATGCGCGCGCGGATCATGACCAGCCCGAGCTTCGACGGTGACCGCATCCTCGGCACCATCCTGTTCGAGGACACGCTCCGCCGCGAGGTCGGGGGCCGGCCCACGCCCGACTACCTGTGGGACGTCAAGCGCATCGTGCCGATCCTCAAGGTCGACAAGGGCCTTTTGGAGCACGAATCGGGGGCTCGCCTGATGAAGCCCATGCCCGATCTGGACGCGGTGCTGGCGGCGGCCCGCGACCAGGGCGTGTTCGGCACGAAGATGCGCGCGCTCATCGAGGAGCCCGGCGCGGGGCTCGCCGCGGTGGTCGCCCAGCAGTTCGACATCGGACGCCACATCCTGACCTCCGGTCTGGTGCCCATCCTCGAGCCCGAGGTGGACATCAAGAGCCCCCTGAAGGCGGAGGCCGAGGAGCAGCTTCACGACGCACTCCTGGCGGGGGTGGACGCGCTGGGCGACGGCGAGGTGGTCATGCTCAAGCTGACGCTCCCCGAGAAGGACGACCTGTACCGCGACCTGATCGAGCACGACAAGGTGCTGCGCGTGTTCGCGCTGTCGGGCGGCTACACGCGGGCGGAGGCCAACGAGCGCCTGACCCGCCAGCACGGCATGACGGCCAGCTTCTCCCGCGCCCTGACCGAGGGGCTGCGCGTGGACCTCTCGGCGGAGGAGTTCGATGCGGCACTGGACGAATCCGTCGCCAGCATCTACGCCGCGTCGACCACCTGATCGCCCCGGGCCGCGTCCCGCCCGCGGGCTGTCTGCCCGAAGGTGGGCCGCGGGGCGGCCCTGTGTGCACGATCCGGGCCCATGGGGGACGATGAAACAGGACACGGCCGGCCGATCCGGGTCGGGCCGACGACGAGGAGGTCTGGGGTTTCATGGGACGGGTCATGCTGGAGGGTCACAACCTGGGGCTGGATCTGATGCGCGCGACCGAGGCCGCGGCGCTGGCCGCGGGGAAGTGGGCCGGCCGCGGTGACAAGGAGTCGGGCGACAAGGCCGCGGTGGACGCGATGCGGTCGATCCTGAATCACGTCGACATGGACGGCACGATCGTCATCGGCGAGGGCGAGAAGGACGAGGCGCCCATGCTCGCCAACGGCGAGAAGGTCGGCACCGGCAAGGGCGACAAGATCGACATCGCGGTCGACCCGGTCGACGGCACCCGCCTGCTGGCGTGGGGCATGCGCAACTCGATCGCCGTGCTCGCGGCTGCCGAGGGCGGCACGATGTACGACCCGCACATGTGCTTCTACATGGAGAAGCTCGTGGTCGGCGCCGACGCCGCCGACGTCATCGACCTCGACGCCCCGATCGGCGACAACATCGCCAAGGTCGCGAGGGCGAAGGGCAAGGACGTCTCCGAGATCGTCATCGGCGTCCTCAACCGCGAACGCCACAACGACCTGGTCCGCCAGATCCGCGAGGCCGGCGCCGCCACCCGCATGTTCACCGACGGTGACGTCGCCGCGGCCGTCGCCGCTGCGACCGACGGCGTCAAGATCGACATGCTGGCCGGGATCGGAGGCAGCCCCGAGGGCGTCGTGACCGCCTGCGCCATGAAGTGCCTGGGCGGCCGCATCCTGGCCCGCCTGCACCCCACCACCGACGAGGAGCGCCGCCGCACCGCGGAGGCCGGCTTCGTCGTCGACAAGGTGCTGGACACCAACGACCTCGTCTCCTCCGACAAGACCCTGTTCGTGGCCACCGGCATCACCGACGGTGACCTGGTCGACGGCGTCCGCTACCTCCCCGGCGGCGGTGCGCGCACGCACTCGGTCGTCATGCGCTCGGCGTCCGGCACGGTGCGGTGGGTCGAGGCCCACCACCACCTCGACAAGATCAGCACCTGGGCGAAGATGTACGGCGACCAGGCCTGAGAAGCGCGACACCCCGGGTGCGGCTCCCTGTGGAGCCGGACCCGGGGTGTCGTGGTGTCAGGGCCGGGCGCCGAGAATTCTCCCTCCCACATCGGAGGCGGAGCCGCCGCTATGTGAAGGTTTGAAGGATTCTCAGGAGATAAGCGTAGATTTTGCGGAGCACGCGCCCGTATTCTCTCGTAATGATTGAAGCGCTCTCGTCCGCCGCGACCAGTTCGATCCGCCCCGCCGAGGTCTTCGACAGCCTGCGCCGTCATCTCCTCGTTGATGGCATGCCCCTCGTCCTGGACCTCAAGCGTTCCCGGGGCACGACCCTCGTCGACGAGGCGACCGGGGACGAGTACCTCGACATGTTCACGTTCTTCGCCTCCAACGCCCTGGGCATGAACCACCCGGGCCTCACCGACGACGAGGAGTTCAAGGCCGAACTCCTTGAGGCGGCGATGAACAAGCCGTCCAACTCCGACATCTACACCGTGGCGATGGCCCGCTTCGTCGACACCTTCGCCCGCGTCATGGGGGCACCTGAGCTCCCGCACTACTTCTTCATCGAGGGCGGTGCCCTCGCTGTCGAGAACGCACTCAAGACGGCGTTCGACTGGAAGTCCCGCCTCAACGAGCGGGAGGGTCGCAACCCGGAGCTCGGCACCCAGGTCATGCACCTCACCGACGCCTTCCACGGCCGCTCGGGCTACACGATGAGCCTCACCAACACCGACCCGAACAAGGTGGCGCGCTTCCCGAAGTTCACGTGGCCGCGCATCGACTCCCCGTACTGGGCCAGCGAGCGCGACATGGACGCCGTCGAGAAGCACGCGCTCGGCCAGGCAACCGCCGCGTTCGAGGCCCACCCCCACGACATCGCGGCCTTCATCATGGAGCCCATCCAGGGCGAGGGGGGCGACCATGCCTTCCGCTCCAGCTTCCTGCGGGAGATGAAGGAGCTCGTCCACCACCACGACGCGCTGTTCCTCCTCGACGAGGTGCAGACCGGCGGGGGGATGACCGGTACGCCGTGGGCCTGGCAGCACCACGGCGTCGCGCCGGACGTGATGGCCTTCGGCAAGAAGCTGCAGGTGTGTGGCATCACCGCCGGCGGTCGCGTCGACGAGGTGCGCGGCAACGTCTTCGAGACCTCCAGTCGCATCAACTCCACGTGGGGCGGCAACCTGACCGACATGGTCCGCTCGCGCCGCATCCTCGAGATCATCGAGGCCGAGGGCCTGATGGCCAACGCCCGCACCGAGGGTGAGTACCTGCTGGGACGCCTGCGTGACCTGGCCGAGCGCCACGCACTCGTCGGCAACCCGCGCGGCATCGGCCTGATGTGCGCGATCTCGCTGCCCGACCGAGCCATCCGCAACGAGGTGATCCGCCGCCTCGCCGACGAGGAGCGCGTCCTCATGCTGGGTTGCGGCGTCCGGTCGCTGCGCCTGCGCCCGCCGCTGACGGTGACCCGCGGCGTCCTCGACCGGGCGGTCGACGCACTCGACCGCGTCCTCACCACCCTGGAGGCATGATGCGCGACACGCATCAGTTGCGAGCTGACTTCGCCCGGTCCCTGTCGACGATGTACGGAACGGAGGTGCCGGCCTACAACACGCTCGTGGACGTCTCGACGGCGGTGAACACCGACTACGTCCGGGCCCACCCCGAGCGGGCCGAGCGGCTGGGCAGCATCGACCGCGTCACCGCCGAGCGGCACGGGGCCATCCGCGTGGGCACCGCGCGCGAGTTGGCGCGCGTCGCGCAGATCTTCGCCGCGCTGGGCATGGAACCGGTGGGGTTCTACGACCTGCGCGGAGACGCCGCGACGTCCCTCCCGATCGTGTCGACCGCCTTCCGGCCGACCACCAGGGAGGCTCTGGCGATCAACCCGTTCCGTGTGTTCTGCTCGGTGCTGGTCACCGACGACCGCCGCTACTTCGACGAGGCCACGCAGGCGGAGCTCGACGCCTTCCTGACCGGTCGCGAACTGTTCGGCGACGCCGTCGTCGAGCTGGCCGCCAGGGCCGAACGCGAGGGCGGGCTCGCCGAGGCCGAGGCGGTGGAGTTCCTGCGTGGCGCCACCGCCTGCTTCGAACTGTCGGACGAGCCCGTCGACCGCTCCTGGTACGAGCGGCTGTCGCGGATCTCGGGGGTGGCGGCCGACATCGGCGGCGTGACGAGCACGCACATCAACCACCTCACCCCGCGCGTGCTCGACATCGACGACCTCTACGCCCGCATGAGCGCGCTGGGGATCACCATGATCGACGAGATCCAGGGCCCGCCGCGCTGGGAGGGTCCGGACGTCCTGCTGCGCCAGACCTCGTTCAAGGCGCTCGCCGAGCGCCGCCGGTTCCGCGAGGCGGACGGCTCCGTCGTCGACGGGACGCTGTCGGTGCGTTTCGGGGAGGTGGAGCAGCGCGGCATCGCCCTCACGCCGAAGGGACGCGACCTGTACGACCGGCTCATCGTCGAGATCGACCAGCGGGCGGCGGGGCTGTCCGCGGCCGAACGCGACGGGGTCAAGGTCGACGTCTGGCGGGCGCACTGGCCCGTCGACGAGGATGGCCTCGCCGAGCAGGGCCTGGCTTTCTTCGAGTGGGTCGACGGCGTCCGCACGCCGATCGTCTACGAGGACTTCCTGCCGCGTTCGGCGGCGGGCATCTTCGCCTCGAACCTCGACAACGCCGGTAGCCGGGACACCACCCGCGAGGGCTCGCACCGGGACGAGCGCTGGCTCGCCGAGGCGATGGGCAGAACGGTGCACGACCCGATGGAGCTGTACGCGGCCCAGCAGGAGGCCTCCCGGGATGCCGGGAAGGGGGAGCGATGATGAAGACCGCCGAACTCCGCGACCGCGCGTTCGCGGCACTGGACGCGCTGGGCGTCGACCAGGACGCCTGGCTCACCGGCGAGGGGGCCGTGCGCGCCCGCACCCCGATGACCGGGGCCGACCTGACCGGCGTCCGCACCCACACCGCCGACGACGTGGCGGACGCCGTGGGCCGTGCCGCCGACGCCTTCCGGGTCTGGCGCGAGGTTCCGGGGCCGGTTCGCGGCCGGCTGGTGAAGCGTTTGGGTGAGCTGATCGGCCAGCACAAGGAGGACCTCGCCGCGCTCGTCACGATCGAGGCCGGCAAGATCCACACCGAGGCGCTCGGCGAGGTCCAGGAGATGATCGACATCTGCGACTTCGCCGTCGGCCTGTCCCGCCAGCTGTACGGCCGGACGATGCCGAGCGAGCGCGTCGGGCACCACCTGCGGGAGACCTGGCAGCCGCTGGGGGTGGTCGGGGTCATCTCGGCGTTCAACTTCCCGGTGGCGGTGTGGTCGTGGAACACCGCGATCGCACTCGTGTGCGGTGACCCCGTCGTCTGGAAGCCGTCCGAGGCGACGCCCCTGTGCGCGCTCGGCTGTGATGCCCTGCTCCGCCGCGCCATGGCCGAGGTCGGCGCCCCCGAGGGCCTGCACGCCGTCCTCATCGGCGACCGGACGATCGGCGCGGCGCTCGTGGACGATCCCCGCGTCGCGCTGCTGTCGGCCACCGGCTCCACGCGCATGGGCCGCGAGGTGGGCCCGCGCGTGGCGGCCCGGTTCGGCCGCTCCCTGCTGGAACTCGGGGGCAACAACGCCGTCATCGTCACCCCGTCGGCCAACCTCGACCAGGCCGTCAGCTCGATCGTGTTCGGTGCCGCCGGGACGGCCGGGCAGCGCTGCACCTCGACGCGGCGCCTCCTGGTGCACCGCTCGATCGCCGACGAGGTCGTCGCCCGCGTCGCCCGTGCCTTCGAGTCGCTGCGGGCCGGCGACCCGTTCACGGACGGCGTCCTGCTGGGCCCCCTGCTCGACGAGAAGGCCTTCACCGCGATGCAGGACGCCCTGAGCGCGGCCCGCGCCCAGGGCGGCGAGGTCGTCACCGGCGGTGAGCGCGCGACGTTCGAGGGGGAGGGGGCCCACGAGGGTGGCTTCTGGGTGCGCCCGGCGCTGGTGCGCATGCCTGCGCAGGAAGGCGTCGTGCTCACCGAGACGTTCGCGCCGATCCTGTACGTCCTGACCTTCGACGAGTTCGACGAGGCACTGGCGCTGCACAACGCGGTCCCGCAGGGTCTCTCGAGCGGCCTGTTCAGCAACGACGTGCTCGAGGCGGAACGCTACCTGGGACCCGCCGGCGCGGACACGGGCATCGCGAACATCAACGCGGGGACGTCCGGGGCGGAGATCGGTGGCGCGTTCGGCGGGGAGAAGGAGACCGGCGGCGGTCGCGAGTCGGGGTCGGACGCCTGGCGCGCGTACATGCGCCGGGCGACCAACACGATCAACCACTCCGGATCGGTCCAGCTGGCCCAAGGGGTCGACTTCGGCTGAAACGCCGTCATGGATCGCTTTCGGGCGACGTCGGATGTCGAGTTAGGGTGGAACGGTGGTGAGAGTGCTGGGAATGCGCGGACGCTGGGCCGTCCTGGCCGTGGGTCTTGCCACGGCCGGGTGCGTCGCCCCCGCCGTGCTGCCGGGCCCGCAGCCGCCCGCCCGGGTGTCCACCTCCACGGCCCCGGCGTCCGAGATCGCCGCTGCCGGGCCCGCCGCGACGTCCGCCCCGGACGCCGGCGTGTCGACGGTGCCGGCCGACCTTGCCGCCTCGGCCCTCGAACCCGCCACGTCCGCGGCCACGCGGCAGTTCGCCCCGTGGCGTCAGGGGGAGGGGATCGCGGGCTTCGACGTGTCCCGCTACCAGGCCAACGTCGACTGGGTCGGCCTGGCGCAGTCGGGACACGCCTTCGTCTACGTGAAGGCGACCGAGGGCACCGACCACCGCAGCCCCACCCACGACGACCAGCGCGTCGCCGCGCGCAAGGCGGGTCTCGTCCAGGGCGCCTACCACTACGCGCGCCCGGGGCAGTCCTCGGGCACGCTGCAGGCGCGCTTCTTCCACTCCGCGGGCGGCTCGTGGTCCGCCGATGGCCGCACCCTGCCCGGTGCCCTCGACCTGGAGTTCGCCGAGCGCGGTCCGCAGTGCCACGGGCTGGGGCAGGACGAGATGCGGACGTGGGTGCGCGAGTTCTCGGACGAGTACCGCCGCCTCTCGGGCCGGGTCCCGGTCATCTACACCAAGGCCGAGGTGTGGGACACCTGCACCGGCGGCGACACCTCCTTCAAGAACCACCCGCTGTGGTTGTTCGACCACGCGGACGCCCCCGGCCGGCTCCCCGTCGGGTGGGAGCGACCGACCCTCTGGCAGCGCGGCGTGGTCGACAACCTCGACCGCAACGTGTTCTTCGGCTCCCGCGACCAGCTCGTCTCGTGGGCTTCAGCCCCCCTGCGCTAGGGTGGCCCCGAACACACACGTGCTCCGGGGTCGGTGAAAATCCGAACCGGCGGTGACAGTCCGCGACCCAGTGGCCCTCGGGCCCTGGCTGACCCGGTGGAACTCCGGGACCGACGGTCAGAGTCCGGATGGGAGGATGCACGAGCGTCTTCGGCGTACGCGCACACGGGCGGACCGCTCGCGCAGCTGGGGACGCGGTCTCCTCCCGACCCATGCCCCGGGTGCCGAGGCATGGGGGGAACGATGTCCAGCAGCTCACCACGCGAACGCGTCCGGGTCAGGCCGACCGGCCTGTACGCCGCCGCGCCGTGGCTGTTCGCCGGGCTCCTGCTCGTCGGCTGGGGTCTGGTCGTCGCCCTCGCCGCGCCGCCGGCGTATCTGCTGCCCGCGCCGGGGGCCGTCCTGGACCGCCTGGTCGCCGGAGCCGGCAGCCAGCGCTTCCTCGGGGCGACCTGGTCGACCTTCGGTGAGGCCGTCGGGGGCAGCGCCCTCGGGGCGGCCGTCGCGCTGCCGTTGGCCATCGGGATCCACCGCAGCCGCCTGCTCAACGCCGCCATCACCCCGTTCCTCGGCGCGACGCAGGCGATCCCGGCGATCGCGCTGGCGCCCCTGCTCGCGATCTGGGTCGGCTACGGCATCGGCCCCATCATCCTGCTCTGCGCGTTGATGGTCTTCTTCCCGATCCTGGTCTCGTCGGTGGTGGGCCTGCGCCACGTCGACCACCTCGTCGTGGACGCCGCCCGCATGGACGGCGCAGGCTCGCTCGCGCTGCTGCGCCACGTCGAGCTCCCCCTGGCGCTGCCGAACATCCTGGCCGGCCTCCGCAACGGCTTCGCCCTGTCCGTCACGGGCGCCGTCGTGGGCGAGATGGTGATGGGCGGCGACGGCCTGGGGCAACTCCTCACCGTGCAACGCGACTCCGTCGACACTGCGGGCATGGTCGCCACGATCGCCGTGCTGTGTGCCATGGCGTCCGGCCTGTACGTCCTGATCCACCTCGTCGAGCGGCGCTCCCGCACCGTGGCCTCGCTGCTCCGCACCCCAGCCTGACCCCCGTCGAAAGGAAACACCATGACCCGCATGTTCCGCGCCGGACTGGCCCTGCTGGCCGTCGTCGCCCTCGTGCTGACAGGCTGCGCCCGGACGCCACCCGCGCAGCAGTCCTCGGGGCCGGCCCGGACGACCATCGGCCTGACCTACATCCCCGACGTCCAGTTCGCGCCGTTCTACGTGGCCGACGCCGAGGGCATCTTCACCGCCAACGGCCTCGAGGCGACCCTGCGGCACCACGGCGCCCAGGAGGGGCTGTTCACCGCGCTCGTCGCAGGGCAGGAGCAGTACGTCATCGCCGGGGGCGACGAGGTCGTCCAGGCCCGCGCCGAGGGCATGGACCTCGTCGCGATCGGGCAGTACTACCACTCCTACCCGGTCGTGCTCATCGTTCCGGACGCCTCGTCCGCGCGGTCCGTCGCTGACCTCGCCGGCCAGCGGATCGGCCTCCCTGGCCGCTACGGAGAGTCGTGGTTCGGCCTCAAGGCCGCCCTGCACGAGGCCGGGCTGACCGAGGACGACGTCGAGGTCGTCGAGATCGGCTACACCGGCCAGGCCGCGCTCACCACCGGCAAGGTGGACGCCGTCGTCGGCTTCTCCAACAACGACGCGGTCCAGTTCCAGCTGGCCGGCATCCCGACCAGGACGATCCCGCTGGCCGAGGGCGGCGTCCCGCTGGTCTCCATCGTGCTCGCGACCACGCGGGAGAACCTCACCCGCAATCCGGAGACCGCCCGCAAGGTGGCGAAGTCGATGGTCGCCGGCATCGAGAAGGTCGTCTCCTCCCCGGTGTCCGCCATGGAGGCCTCCCGCACGCACGTCCCGACCCTGGACCAGGTCGGGGCCGAGGCGTCCGCCCGCGCGACCCTGGATGCCACGATCCCGCTGTGGAGGCCCACGTCGGGTCGGGTGACCGGACAGATGGACGAGAAGGCGTGGAACGACATGTCGGCCTTCATGCGCGAGGCGGGCCTGATCAAGACCGACGTACCGGCCGACCAGGCCATGACCAACGACCACCTGGGGTGAGGGACAGATGGCTGAGGTGACGGATGCCGGGGCCCACGAGGTCCCGGGCTGGGACGACTACTTCCTCGGCATCGCCGACGCGGTGGCCCGACGCGCCAAGTGCACCCGGCGCAGGGTCGGTGCGGTGCTCGTCCACGAGCGGCGCATCATCGCGACCGGCTACAACGGGGCCGCTCCGGGGCGTCCGGACTGCCTGGAGGGCGCCTGCCCGCGTGGCCGCCTGGGTTACGAGGAGGTGCCGGGGCTGGGCGACTACGACCGCCCCGGGACGCCGGGGTTCTGCATCGCGATCCACGCCGAGGTGAACGCGCTGCTCTTCGCGACCCGCGACACCAAGGGGGCGACCGCCTACATCACGGATCCGCCGTGCCCGGGCTGCCGCAAGGCGCTGGCGGCGGCGGGGATCGTCCGGGCGGTGTGGCCGGGCGGCACCCACGACGCGGACGCGCTGGTCGACTGGGTCGGGTAGGGGCTGATCAGAGCTTGCGCAGGAAGTCCGGGTCGTCGTCCGGGGCGATCGGCGGGCGAGGGGCGGGCGGGAGCGGCCGACCCAGTGCGAACCAGCCCACCGGGCCGAGCACCGGCACGGCGATGATCGCGACGAACCAGAGCCAGCGCGGGAGGGTACGGGTGCGGTTGGGGTGGGCCTGCGCGGCCTCGACCAACGCGTACACCGTGACGGCGACGATGACGAGGACCAGCAGGACGCGAGGCATGCGTTCCAGTCTACCGGGACGTGCGTGCGAGGATGGTCCGGCCGGATGACCGGCGCGCAGGGCCGGGGCGCCGGCCGGAGGAGGAGACGTAGTGGCGACAGTGGCCGAATGGGTCGAGGGGGCGCGGACGCGCACCCTGCCGGCAGCGGTGGCACCCGTGGTGGTGGGAACGGCCGTCGCGATCCACGTGGGGAGCGGGGATGCGGTGCGGGCCCTGTTCGCCGCAGTGGTGGCGCTCTCCCTGCAACTGGGCGTCAACTTCGCCAACGACTACTCCGACGGCATCCGCGGCACGGACGACCAGCGGGTCGGCCCGATGCGCCTGGTCGGCTCCGGCGTGGCCACACCGAAGCAGGTGAGGACGGCCGCGTTCGCGTGCTTCGGCGCCGCGGGGGTCGCCGGGATGGCCCTGATCCTGCTCACCGAGCAGTGGTGGCTCCTGCCGATCGGCGTCATCTGCGTCCTCGCCGCCTGGTACTACACCGGCGGCGAGCGCCCCTACGGCTACGCGGGGCTCGGCGAACTGTTCGTCTTCATCTTCTTCGGGCTGGTCGCCACGATCGGCACCACCTACGTCCAGACCCTCACCTTCCCGGCGGCGGCCCTCGCCGGTGGCATCGCCACGGGCGCGCTCGCCTCCGCCATCCTGGTGGCCAACAACCTCCGCGACCGGCTCGGGGACGAAGTGGCCGGCAAGAGGACGCTGGCCGTCCGCCTGGGGGACCGCGGGACCCGCCTGTTCTACCTCGGCCTCGTTGTGCTGGGCGTCGTCGCCACCATCGCCCTCGCCGCCGGCACCACGTGGTGGGCGCTGCTGGGTCTCCTCGGCGTGGGCGTCCTCGTCCGCCCCGTGCAGGGCGTGCTGGGCGGGGCGGACGGACCTGCGTTGATCAGGGTCCTCAAGCTGACCGGCATCGCCGAGGTCCTGGTCTCGCTCGGCGTCCTGGTCGGCGTCCTGATCGGGGTGGGGCTGTCCTGATGGACCAGGAATCCGCGCGCTCGTTCACCGGCCCGATGTTCGTCGTGACCTGGCTGGTCGCGCTCGGCTGGTTCGTGCTGGGCGTGTTGTCGGTTCTGGGGTTGTCGTGGCCCGGGGGTGTGATCCTGGGCGTGCTCGGGGTCGTGGGCGGCCTGGCCACGAGCTGGCTGGCCCTGTCGCTGCGGATCCCCTACGACGACCACGGCATCACGCTGCCGCACCACGGCAGGGTGCCGTGGGCTGACGTGGACGCCGTCCAGGTGCAGCCCGGACTCCTCACCGTGCCCTACGTCGTGGTTCGGCGCGGTCGCGCACTCGACGAGGTCCCCCTGGAAGGGTTGGCCTGGTTCGGCGGTCCGGAGGGCCACGCCCGCAACCTGGCCGAGAAGGTCGCCCTGGTCGCCGACGTCGAGACCGTCACGGTCCGGGAACCTCGCGGGGGAGTGGGGCGACGCGCGGCGTGACGTGACGTAGCCTGAGGGCATGACGACCGCTTGGTCAGTGACCCCGTCCGGTCCCCTTCGGGGGGACGTGCACGTCCGCGGCTCGAAGAACGGCGTGACCAAGCACATGGTCGCCGCCCTCTTGGGTGAGGGGCCCAGCCACATCCACAACGCGCCGCAGGTCGGGGACGTGGCGATCACGCGCGACATGCTGCGCGCGCTGGGCGTGGACGTCCAGCACGACGAGGCTGACGGTGTCCTCACGATCACGCCCGGCCAGGACATCGTGGCCGAGGTGCCGCTGTCGTTCACGGGTCTGAACCGCATCCCGATCCTGCTGCTCGGCCCGCTGCTGCACCTGGCCGGCGAGGTCTTCGTGCCGCTGGTCGGTGGGGACCCGATCGGACGCCGTCCGGTCGACTTCCACATCGAGGCGCTCAGGGCGTTCGGCGCCGAGGTCGAGCAGACCCCTGAGGGCATCAGGGCCCGGGCCACCCGCCTGCGCGGGACCCGGTTCTCGCTGCCCTATCCCAGCGTCGGCGCCACCGAGACCGTCCTGCTGACCGCGGCCCTGGCCGAGGGACGGACGGTGCTGCGCAACGCCGCGACCGAGCCCGAGGTCATCGAGCTCGCCCTCTTCCTGCAGCGCATGGGTGCGCGGATCGTGCTGTCGCCGGGCCGCAAGTGGACCATCGACGGCGTGGACCGGCTCCGCGGCGCCCAGGTCCGGCTCGAGGGGGACCGCAACGAGGCATTCAGCTACCTCGTGGCCGGCCTGCTGACCGGCGGCGAGGTGCGGGTGCACGGCTGCCGGCAGGACCGCCTCATCACCGCCCTGACGACCCTGCGGGGGATGGGCGCGCAGTTCGACATCAAGGACGACTACATCACCGCCACCGCACCGGACGGCCTGCGCCCCGCCGCCGTGCAGACCGACACACACCCGGGCTTCATGACCGACTGGCAGACGCCGCTCATGGTGCTGTTCACCCAGGCCGCCGGCATGTCGGTGCTGCACGAGACCGTCTACGAGGACCGGCTGGTCTACGTTCCCGCGCTGCAGCAGATGGGCGCCGAGATCGAGCTGTTCTCGACGTGCCTGGGCGGCGAGTCCTGCCGCTTCCACGACACCAACGCGGTGCACTCGGCGGTCGTGCGCGGTGTGTCGCGCCTACGGGGCGCCGAGGTCGAGGTCCCGGACGTGCGTGCCGGGTTCTCCTCCGTCATCGCCGCCGCCATCGCCGACTCGCCGTCACGGATCGGCGGCATCCAGCACCTGGAGCGCGGCTACCACCGCCCGGCCGAGCAGTTCGCCCGCCTCGGCCTGTCCATCTCCCCGGCCGACTAGGTCTGCTCGCGCAACCAGCGCCGCAGGTGCCAGGTGGCGCGGACGTCGTCCTCGTTGTACTCCAGCACCCGGACCCGTGACATGTCGCGGACCTGTTCGTCCGGGTCACCGACCGCCTGGGCGAACCAGCGTTGGGAGTTGAGGCCGCCGGGGTCCTCGTCCCGCCAGGTGAACCCGGTGACAGCGGCGGTGACCACCTTCAGGCCCAGCCCGTTGGCGCCGAAGAAGTTCTCCCGGACCATGCCGAACAGGTCGACGAAGCCCTCGCGCGCCCAACCGGCCGCCCACGCCCCGACCTCGCCGAGGCGCGGGACCAGCTTGTGCAGTCGGACCACCTCGTAGTCGGAGTAGTGGTAGACGGCGGCGTCCCGCCCGTCCACGATCTGGCGCAGCCAGCCCAGGGCGTGCGCGGCGAGATCGGCCTCGGCGGCGTCGTCCAGGTCGGAGAAGGCCGCGAACTGGCGGCAGTAGGGCTGCCCGCGCGTCGGGTCGTCCACCCAGAAGCCCCACAGGTAGACGCGGTCGTCCGCCGAGGTCTCGATGTCGACGTCGATCTCCAGGTCGTGCCGGGGGAGGGCCAGCGGGCCCTGGGTCTGCCGCTCGAGTTCGACGCCGGCGGCCATCAGCTGGGCACGACGGTGGGCGCGGCGCAGGCGATCCTCGCTGCCGATCCGGTGGCTGGCCCGTGGCAGGTACCGCTCGAGCAGGTCGTCGAGGTCGGCGTGCGCCAGTTCGGCGACGGTGTTGATGCCCAGCCGCCGGAGCGTCCGCACCTCGTGGACGTCCAGGGGCGCCTTGGTGATGCGCAGGGACAGGTCGTCGGCGTCCAACTGGGCCTGGCAGTGTTCCTGCCAGATGCAGCCGCGGCACTCGGCGGAGATGATCGGGGTCAGCAGCCGGTCCTGACCCGACGACACCAAGGCCCTCTCGGCCAGTTCGACCCGGTAGCGGTGCTCGGCGTCGTAGCGCTCGAGTGTCGAGATGGGCGCGGCGTCCTCGGGACGCTCCAGGGTGCGCGGGTCCGGCGGGACGACCTCGGCGGCCAGGTCCAGCCACGTGATGACCTGTTCGGCCACCGAGGGGGCGTTCTCGGGGTCGACGACGATCTTGTCGACGCCGATCAGGCCGGCCCACGGCTCGGCGGCCGCGTGGCCGGCCGCCTGCAACAGGCGCCAGTAGTGGGCCACCTGCAGGGCGGCGTTGAGACGGTTCCCCCACCGGAAACGGCGCCCCGTCACCGCGACGCTGTCGTTGGGGGAACCGAGCCGGGAGACGGGCAGCGGCGTGGGGTCCGCGCCACTGGATTCCAGCACGCGGTGGAACTTCACGTGCACGGGGTGGTAGCCACCCTCGGGGCAGCGGACCAGCAGGGTCGGTCGTCCGGTGCGGTGGTTCTCCTCGTCGCTGGGCAGGAGGCCGCCGATGACCACGTCCGCCCCGTCCGCCAGAGCGGCGAGGCAGGCCTCCTCCGCCTCGGCGCGGGGCCCGTGCCGGAGTGGGCGCAGGTCTGCGATCCGCGCGGTCCCACCGGCCAGGGCCGCGAACACCGAGGCCTCGATGGCGCCGGCGTCCCGGAAGAACGGCGGGTCGGGGCGCTCCAGGCTGGGGGCGACCAGGTTCGGGGTGAACGAGTTGACGGTCTTCAGGGGGCAACTGCGCGCCGCGTAGGCGTCGAGGACGAAGCTCATGGACGGGGGCCGAGTGCTAGGCCACCGCCCGGTGCAGGGCGACGATTCCGCCGGACAGGTTCTTCCACTCGACGTGGCGCCAACCCGCCTCGCGCAGCAGGTCGGCCAGGGTCGGCTGGTCGGGCCAGGCCAGGATCGACTCGGCCAGGTAGTCGTACGCCCGCGGGTTGGACGACAGGATGCCCGACACCACCGGCAGCATCCGGACGAGGTAGCGCCGGTACACCTCGCGGAACGGCTTCCACGTCGGGGTGGAGAACTCGGCGATCACGACGACGCCGCGGGGCGCGGTCACGCGGCGCATCTCGGTCAGTGCGGCGAGGGTGTCCTCGACGTTGCGGAGGCCGTAGGAGATCGTCACGGCATCGAAGGTGTCATCGGCGAAGGGCAGTTGCAGGCCGTCGGCGTTCACGAAGCCGAGGTCGGGCTGGCGCTTCTTGCCCTCGGTCACCATGCCGAGGCTCAGGTCGACCGGGATGACGAGGGCGCCCGCGTCCGCGAAGGAGCGTGAGGAGGTGCCGGTGCCGGCCGCCAGATCGAGGATGCGCTGCCCGGGGCGCGGGTCGACCGCGCGCACCGTCTCGGCGCGCCACCGGTGGACCTGCCCCAGCGACAACAGGTCGTTCATGATGTCGTAGCGTCCCGCCACCCCGTCGAACATGGTCGCCACATCGGCACGTCGCTTGGCGAGGGTGGCGCGGGCATCGAACTTCTGCACTTGATGATCCTGCCATGCTTGGGGACATGGCGTCCCGCGCACCGGTCCTGACCGCGACCAACCTCAGCAAGTCCTATGGCCCCTCGCGCATCGTGGAGGACTTCTCGCTGACCGTCTCTGCGGGCGAGGCCGTGGCCCTCACGGGCCGCAACGGCGCCGGCAAGTCGACGATCCTCCGCATGCTCGTGGGGGCCGTTCGCCCCGACGAGGGCCGCGTCGAGTTCGACGGCCTCCGGATGAGCGAGACGAACCCCGAGATCCGCAAGGGCATGGCGTCCGTCATCGACGACCTGGACTTCTTCCCCGACCTCTCCGTCGTGGAGCACCTCGACCTGCTGGCCAGGGCCCACGGTGTCCCGGACCCGGAGGCGATCGTCGACGAGGTGCTCGCCGAGGTGCAGTTGGTCCCGCAGTCGGGTCAGTTGCCCGGCACGCTGTCGTCCGGCCAGCGTCGCCGCCTCGCCCTCGGTACGGCCTTCGTCCGCCCCCGCCGCCTGCTCGTGCTGGACGAGCCCGAGCAGCGCCTCGACGTGGAGGGTGTGGCGTGGCTCGCCGCCCGTCTGAAGGCCGAGCGCGCCCGAGGCCTCGCCGTGGTGTTCGCCTCGCACGAGCCCTACCTCGTCAAGGAGGTCGCCACCCGCATCGTCGCCGTCCAGCCGCCCGGAGGGGGCGAGGCGGACGTCACGGGCGCGGATTCCACGCTGGGTGGGGACGGCGCCTGATGGCCCGCGCACGCCGCAAGCGCACCAACAAGCCGGCCGAGCCGAAGTCGATCCCGCCGGAGCAGTTCGTCATCGACATCCCGTCCGACCCGTACGCCGAGTACGAGGCCCGGGAGTGGGACTTCGCCTGGTTGCCGGACGTCGAACCGGAGGTCGTCGACGAGAAGGCCCTCCACGACCTGGTGAAGTCGTGGCGCCACGGACGCGCGACCCGCTCGTTGGGCGAGGTCTTCTCGGACGCCTACATCGCGATCTTCAGCGTGCTGATGATCGGCGCGATGATCGTCAACGTCATCATCGGCAGCCAGACCGCTTCGGCGTCGTGTGATGCCGCCGCCTGCCTGAACGGGCGCCTGCTGGTGCCGTGGGGCATGTTCTTCGCCCTCGGCGCCCTGGTGCTGTCGTCCGCCCGGCTGTTCGGGCCGGTCCTGGCCTCGGCGGCCGAGGGGTTCTGGCTGATGGAGGCGCCGATCGGGCGCGGCCGCATCCTGCGCGGACGGCTCTGGGCGATCATCGGGGGCGCCGCGGTGGCCGCGGCGGCCGTCTCCGCAGGCGTGGCCGCCATCGCGGGGGAGTCCCCCCTCGTCGTCGCCGCGTGGGCCGCGGCGTCCGGGCTCGTCGGATCGGGACTGGTCGCGTGGGCCGCCTGGGAGCAGAGCTTCGGACGCGTACGCCCGCTCCGGGTGGCGCAGGCGCTGTTCACCGCCGTCGCCGCCCTGGTCCTGACGACGATGGTCTCCGTCGCTGCCGGCTGGATCCACGTCGAGCCGCCCTCCTGGCTGGACCGGGTGCCCTGGGTGCTGGCCGCCGTGGGCACCGTGGCCTCGGTGTTCTTCGGGGTCGCCGCCCACTGGCGCCTGGAGAACTTCGCCCGCGGACGCCTCACCAGCGGGGGCTCGTTGGTCTCGGGACTCCAGGGCGCCATGTTCGGCCTGGACCTCGGCCTGGCCCGGGACATCCTCGTGGACAGGGAGGCCATCGAACGGGGCCACGTGCGCCCCGCCCCCGGGCGCTGGAGCGGCCTCGGCGCTCTGGTGTGGCGCGACATCCAGCGGCTGATCCGTTTCCCGCGCCCGCTGCTGGGCCTGGCCGGGGCGGTCCTGGTGCCGTACGCCTCGGACGCGATCGGGTTGGCGCTGCTCACGCCCTTCGTGTCGGCGGTGGCGCTGATGTTCGCGCTGATCCCGACGCTGGGTGCCCTCCGGGTGCTCTCCCGGTCGACGGGACTCGCCCGTACGTTGCCGTTCTCGACGGCCGACCTCCGCAGCGCGAGCTTCGTGGTGCCGGCGATCCTGGCGGCGATCTGGACGATCGGGGCCGTCCCGGCGTTCCTGGGCGCCACGGGTGGACTGCCCCGGACCCCGGGCGACGCAGTGCTCGTGACCGTCGCGTGCGGGCTGGCGGGCCTGTTGGGCGCCGTCCGGTGGCAGACCGCCAAGCCGGTGAACTTCGCCGTACCGATGATGTCCACCGGGGCCGGTGCCGTTCCCCCCACCCTGATCTTCAACCTGATCCGGGGCTTCGACGTCGCGGCGCTGGTCGTCGCGCCGATCCTGCTGAACGTCGCACCACTGTGGTCCATCGGCATCGGTGCCGCGTTGCTGTTCATCCTGCGGGTGGGCTTCAACCTGGAGGAGATGCAGGAGCAGGCCAAGGAGCAGCAGAAGCAGTTGGAGTCCGAGCGTTCGCGTCGCTGACGGCTGGTGCCCGGTGCTGGTGTTCGGTGCTGGTGCCGAGGCCGGGTGGGAGCCCCGACACTCAGGTCTGCCACACCTGAGCGCGTGGCGAACCCGCCCAGGTGTGGCAGACCGACGCGTGGGTCGCGGCGGTTGAGCGGGGTCGGCCCGTGGCGGCGGACGGGTCCCCAAGGGAACACCGCCCGGGGGAGCCGGAACCGGCCCTCTCCGGCCGATGGCCCCGCGCGAGTCCTACAGGACGTAGGGGTTGGCCCCCGAATGGCACCCGAAAGACATTTTCGTCACGGAAACCTTGCCTATTGAATCGCCAAAACATTGTCCTGACAAGCAGTTTCACGCCTGCTGGACCGAAATGGCACTTAGCGGATTCGTTCCCTAGACTGACCGGGTGATGGGCGCCGCCGGGTGCCGGTGAGGGGTGTGATTCGATGGCCGAGGAGCGCGCAGCGCAGCCGGTGGTCGAATCGGACGTCATCGTCGTCGGTGCTGGCCCGGGCGGGTCCACCGCCGCGAAGTGGTTGGCCGACAAGGGCCTCGCGGTGACGCTGCTGGAGAAGTCCACCTTCCCGCGCGACAAGGTGTGTGGTGATGGCCTCACGCCGCGTGCGACCAAGCAGCTCATCCGTCTGGGTGTCGACGTGTCCGAGGAAGCCGGCTGGATCCACAACCGGGGCCTGCGCACGTACGGGGGACGCAAGGAACCCTTCGAGTTCTGGTGGCCCGAACTGTCCCAGTTCCCGAACTACGGGCTCACCCGTGCGCGGTCCGAGTTCGACCACCTGCTCGCCCAGTTGGCGGTGACCGCCGGCGCCACGCTGCACCAGAACGCCAACGTCTCCGAGCCGATCATCGACCCCCACAGCGACCGCATCGTGGGCGTCCGCACCAAGGATGGCGCCGAGTACCGCGCTCCCATCACCATCGCGGCTGACGGCAACTCCAGCCGCCTGGCCATCGCGATGGGCCTGGAGAAGAACCGCAAGCGGCCCATGGGGGTCGCGGCGCGCGCGTACTTCAAGAGCCCCGTCCGCACCGACGACCCGTTCATGGAGAGCTGGCTGGAGTTGTGGGACGGCAAGCCCGGGGAGTCCAATCTCCTGCCGGGCTACGGCTGGATCTTCGCCATGGGTGACGGGACGGTGAACGTCGGCCTCGGCACGGTGAGCAGTTCGGCCGCCAGCCAGAAGATGAACTTCCGCGACCTGATGTGGAAGTGGCTGGCGAACACGCCCGAGGAGTGGGGCCTCACCAAGGAGAACATGGTGGGCAGCATCGGTTCCGCCGCGCTCCCCATGAGCTTCAACCGCAAGCCCGCCTACCACCGGGGCCTGGTCCTGGTCGGGGACGCCGCGGGCATGGTCAGCCCCTTCAACGGTGAGGGCATCCCCTACGCCATGGAGGCCGCCGACTTCGCCGCCGACGCGATCGCGGACGCCAAGGCCCGCGGCTTCGGCACGCCTCAGGCGGAGCGTGCGCTGGAGGGGTACCGCACCCGTCTGGAATCCGAGTGGGGCGGCTACTACCGCCTCGGACAGATCTTCGTGTCCCTGATCGAGCGTCCGGAGATCATGCGCCTCTGCACGCGATACGGTTTGCCAAGACCGACACTGATGAAGTTCACGATGAAACTCCTTGCCCACCTGTACGACACCACTGATGGTGACTGGATGGACAAGACCATCACAGCGTTGACGAAGGCGGTGCCGTCCGCATGACGCTCCGCCAGAAGGGAAGGGTGCGATGAGCCCCTACGTTCCGATTCTCGGGGTGCTGTTCTTCTCAGCCATCCTGTTGGCCGTGATGATCGTGGCCTCTCTGGTCATCGGCCCGAAACGCTACAACAAGGTCAAGTACATGCCGTACGAGTGCGGCATCGACCCGACGCCCAAGGCGGCGGGCGGAGGGCGCTTCCCGGTGAAGTACTACATCACCGCGATGATGTTCCTCGTCTTCGACATCGAGATCGCCTTCCTCTACCCCTGGGTTGTGGCGTTCGACCAGCTGAGCATGTTCGTCGTGCTCTCCATGATCGTGTTCCTCGTGCTGCTCGGCTTCGCGTACTACTACGAGTACAAGCGCGGCGGCATGGAGTGGGACTGAACCCGGTAGGAAAGGGAATCTGAAAATGGGTATCGAAGACGCACTCCCCGAGTCGGGAATCCTGACCACCACGATCGAGGGCATCGCCGGCTGGATGCGCCGCGCCTCGATCATGCCTGCGACGTTCGGCCTCGCCTGCTGCGCCATCGAGATGATGGCCTTCGGTTGTGCGCGTTACGACGCCGACCGCTGGGGTCAGGTCGCGTTCCGCGCCTCGCCGCGCCACGCCGACCTGCTCATCATCTCCGGGCGTGTGAGCCAGAAGATGGCCCCCGTCATGCGCCAGGTGTACGACCAGATGCCTGGCCCGAAGTGGGTCATGGCGATGGGCGTGTGCGCCAGCTCGGGCGGCATGTTCAACAACTACGCCATCGTCCAGGGCGGTGACCACATCGTCCCCGTCGACGTGTACGTCCCCGGCTGCCCGCCGCGTCCGGACATGTTCATCGACGGCATGTTCAAGCTGCGTGAGATCGTCATGCGCGACCCCATGGGTGCCCACCGGGCCAAGGTCCTGGAGGACCTGGAGGAGCTCCAGCTCGCTGCGACCCCGACCATCGAGATGAAGGGCCTCATGCGATGAGCGAGGACAAGAAGCTCCCGGGTGAGGAGAAGACCATCGACACCCGTGTCACCGGTCAGGACTCCGCGCCCGCGGCCGGTCTCGAGCGTGAGGACGCCCAGCCCTCCCCGCTCGTGACCCGCGCCGGCATGTGGTCGGACGGCACCCCGGACACCTCCGGCTACGGCGGCATCGTCCGCGCGTACCTGCCGCACCAGGTCACCGAGCGCCCGCTCGCCGATGACCAGGAGCGGATGGTCGTCCGCCTCGAGCAGCTCGTCGAGGGGGCCGTCTCGCACGTCCTGTTCGACCGTGGCGAGCTGACGATCTTCGTGCCGCGAGAGAAGCTGGCCGAGGTCGCGAAGGCGATGCGCGACGACGCACACCTGCGCTTCGAGGGCTGCATGAGCGTCTCCGGCGTGCACTACCCGACGGACACCGGCGCCGAGTTGCACGTCGTCTACCACCTGCTCTCCTACACGCACAACCGTCGCGTGCGCCTGGAGGTCACCGCACCGGAATCGGACCCGCACATCCCCAGCGTCGTCGCGACCTACCCGGCCGCCGACTGGCACGAGCGCGAGGCGTGGGACATGTTCGGCGTCATCTTCGACGGGCACCCGGCCCTCACCCGCATCCTGATGCCGGATGACTGGGTCGGACACCCCCAGCGGAAGGACTACCCCCTCGGCGGCATCCCCGTCGAGTACAAGGGCGCCGTTGTGCCGCCCCCGGACCAGCGGAGGAACTACCGGTGAGCCAGGAACACGACTACTACGCGCAGGGCTCCGAGGAGGCGACCGGCACGGTCTACATGCCCATGGGCGGAGACTGGGCCGACATCGCCCAGGAGCAGGCCGAGCGCGGTGACGAGACCCTCGTCATCAACATGGGCCCGCAGCACCCGGCGACCCACGGCGTCCTCCGCCTGATCCTGGAGACCGAGGGCGAGACGGTGAAGAGCATCCGTCCCGGCATCGGCTTCCTGCACACGGGCATCGAGAAGAACATGGAGTTCCGCAACTGGGCCCAGGGCTCGACGTTCGTGACCCGCATGGACTACGTCGCCCCGATCTTCAACGAGATGGCCTACTGCCTCTCGGTCGAGCGGCTGCTCGACATCGAGGACAGGATCCCCGAGCGCGCCACCCAGATCCGCGTGCTCATGATGGAGCTCAACCGCATCAGCAACCACCTGGTCGCCATCGGCACCACGGGCAACGAGCTGGGCGCCACCTCCGTCATGATGGCCGGGTTCCGTGAGCGCGAGATGATCCTCGACTTCTTCGAGGCCGTCACGGGCGTCCGCATGAACCACGCCTACATCCGCCCCGGCGGCGTCGCCGTGGACCTGCCGGAGAACGCCATCGCCCAGCTGCGCGACCTGATCGCCTGGCTGGAGAAGCACATCCCGGAGATCTCGCAGCTCGTCGAGCAGAACCCGATCTTCAAGGGCCGCACCGTCAACGTCGGCGTCCAGGACCTGTCGGCCTGCATGGCGCTCGGCGTCACCGGGCCGCTCCTGCGCTCGGCCGGCTACGGATGGGACCTGCGCAAGGCCCAGCCCTACTGCGGTTACGAGACCTACGACTTCGACATCCCGGTCGAGGACACCGCCGACTGCTACGGACGCTTCCTCATCCGCTACAAGGAGATGTGGGAGTCGCTGAAGATCGTGAAGCAGGTCGCGGACCGCCTCGAGGCGTCCATCGGCCAGCCGGTCATGTACACCGACGCGAAGATCAGCACGCCCGCCGACCTCAAGGTCGGGCCGGACGGCCAGGGCAACAGCCACGAGCACATCAAGCACATCATGGGCGAGTCCATGGAGGCGCTGATCCACCACTTCAAGGTCGTCACCGAGGGCTTCCGCGTCCCGCCCGGTCAGGCGTACGTGCCGATCGAGGGCCCCAAGGGCGAGATCGGGTGCCACGTGGTCTCCGACGGTGGCACCCGTCCGTACCGCGCCCACATGCGCGACCCAGGGTTCAACCACCTCCAGTCCATCCCGTTGCAGTGCGAGGGCGGCATGATCTCCGACGTGATCATGGCCCTGGCTTCGATCGACCCCGTCATGGGAGGTGTTGACCGGTGAGCGGTCACGAGTTCCAGAGCTGGTTCCCCGACTCGGGATCGGTCGACATGACCGACGAGTCGACCAACATCGATGAGCAGACGCTGTCGGAGCTGCGCGAGTTGGCGGGCCGCTACCCGCAGCCGCGCTCGGCCCTGATCCCGATGCTGCACCTGGTGCAGTCGGTGGACGGCCGCGTCTCCCCCCGCGGCATCGAGGCCTGCGCCGACATCCTGGGCATCTCGACCGCCCAGGTCACCGGCGTGGCGACCTTCTACACGATGTACAAGCGGCGTCCGGCCGGCCACCACCACGTGGGTGTCTGCACCACGGCGCTGTGCGCGGTCATGGGCGGTGACGCCCTGCTCGACCACGTCTCCGACAAGCTCGGCATCGGCGAGGGCGAGACCACCGCCGACGGCACGTTCAGCCTCGAGCGACTCGAGTGCAACGCGGCCTGCGACTTCGCGCCGGTCATGATGGTCAACTGGGAGTTCATGGACAACATGGATCCCGACAAGGCCGACCAGCTGCTGGACGACCTGGCCGCGGGCAAGGCCGTCCAGTCCACCCGCGGTGCGACCCTGACCAGCTGGAAGGAGGCCGAGCGCGTGATCGCCGGCTTCCCCGACGGCCGGGCCGACGAGGGCCCCACCGCCGGCAGCGCCTCGCTGGTCGGCCTGAACATCGCCAAGGAGCGCGGTTGGGCGGCGCCTCAGCAGACCGCGGCCGCGACGAACCAGGAGGAGCAGAAGTGACCGACGTGCTCACCCCGGTCCTGTCGGCCAGCTGGGCCGACGATCGCGCCTGGAAGCTCGCCAACTACGAGCGCACCGGTGGCTACAAGGGCCTGAAGAAGGCCCTGGCCATGGAGCCGGACGCGGTCATCGGTGAGGTCAAGGAGTCCGGCCTCCGCGGACGCGGTGGCGCCGGCTTCCCGACCGGCATGAAGTGGAGCTTCGTCCCGCAGGACAACCCGAACCCGAAGTACCTCGTCGTCAACGCCGACGAGTCGGAGCCGGGCACCTGCAAGGACATCCCCCTGATGATGGCCAACCCGCACGTGCTCGTGGAGGGCGTGGCGATCGCGTCGTACGCGATCCGCTCCAACTTCGCGTTCATCTACGTGCGCGGCGAGGTCCTGCACGTGATCCGCCGCCTGCAGCAGGCCGTCCGCGAGGCGTACTCGGCCGGCTACCTCGGCAAGAACGTCCTCGGCACGGGCTACGACCTCGACGTCATCGTCCACGCCGGCGCCGGTGCCTACATCTGCGGTGAGGAGACGGCGCTGCTCGACTCGCTCGAGGGGCGCCGCGGCCAGCCACGCCTCCGCCCGCCGTTCCCCGCCGTGGCCGGCCTGTACGCCAGCCCGACGGTGGTCAACAACGTCGAGTCGATCGCCTCGGTGCCCGCCATCATCAACAAGGGCGCGTCGTGGTTCTCGTCGATGGGGACCGAGAAGAGCAAGGGCCACGGCATCTTCTCCCTCTCGGGCCACGTCGCGAACCCGGGCCAGTTCGAGGCCCCCATGGGCATCACGCTGCGCCAGCTCATCGACCTGGCCGGTGGCATGCGCAACGGCCACGAGCTGAAGTTCTTCACCCCGGGCGGGTCGTCCACGCAGATCCTGACCCAGGACGCGCTGGACATGCCGCTGGACTTCGAGGCGGTCGCCGCCGCGGGTTCGCTCCTCGGCACCCGCGCCCTGCAGATCTTCGACGAGACCACCTCGGTGGTTCGGACGACGCTGCGCTGGATCGAGTTCTACAAGCACGAGTCCTGTGGCAAGTGCACCCCGTGCCGCGAGGGCAACTGGTGGCTGGTGCAGATGCTGCGCAAGTTCGAGGCCGGCCAGGCCCAGGAGGGCGACATCGAGAAGATGCTCGACGTGGCCGAGAACATCGGTGGTCGCTCGTTCTGCGCACTCGCCGACGGCGCCGTCGCGTGCGTCACCTCGGCGGTCAAGGAGTTCCGTTCCGAGTTCGAGGCCGGCTACCACACGCCGGCGTGGGAGCTGTTCCCGTACGGCAAGAGCGCCCTGTTCCCGGTCAAGCAGGCAGGAGGCCACGCATGAGCGTCGACGCCAAGGCCGGCGCCGTCGAGAAGTCGGACCTGATCTCGGTCTTCATCGACGGCACCGAGGTGCAGGTGCCGAAGGGCACGCTGGCCATCCGTGCGGCCGAGATGATCGGTATCGACATTCCACGGTTCTGTGACCATCCGCTGCTCGAGCCCATGGGTGCCTGCCGCCAGTGCATGGTCGAGGTGCCCGACATGGGCAACGGGCGCGGCATGCCCAAGCCCCAGGCGTCCTGCACGCTCGAGGTCGCCCCGAACATGCAGATCAAGACGCAGGTCAGCTCGCCCGTCGCCGGCAAGGCGCAGAAGGGCATGCTCGAGTTCCTGCTGATCAACCACCCGCTCGACTGCCCGATCTGCGACAAGGGCGGCGAGTGCCCCCTGCAGAACCAGGCGATGAGCCACGGCCACGCCGAGTCCCGCTACGACGGCGTGAAGCGCACGTTCCCCAAGCCGGTGTCCGTGTCGGCGCAGATCCTGCTGGATCGCGAGCGCTGCGTGCTGTGTGCGCGCTGCACCCGGTTCTCCGAGCAGATCTCCGGCGACCCGTTCATCGCGCTGGTCGAGCGCGGTGCGCTGCAGCAGGTCGGCACCTACGAGACCGACCCGTACGACAGCTACTTCTCCGGCAACGTCGTCCAGATCTGCCCGGTGGGCGCCCTGACCAGCGCCGACTACCGCTTCCAGGCCCGTCCGTTCGACCTCGTGTCCACGCCGGTCACCTGCGAGGTCTGCGCGGCCGGCTGCCAGCTGCGTTCGGACCACCGCCACTACCAGGTCAAGCGCCGACTCGCCGGCAACGCCCCCGAGGTCAACGAGGAGTGGAACTGCGACCGCGGTCGCTTCGCCTTCCGCTCCGGCCACGGCGGCGACCGCCTGCGCGGTCCGCTCGTCCGTGAGGGCGACGCGCTGCGTCCGGCGTCCTGGCCCGAGGCGATCGACGTGGCCGTCGCCGGGCTGAAGGCCGCCGGCACCGACGTGGGTGTTCTCACCGGTGGTCGCCTGACCCTGGAGAACGCCTACGGCTACGCCAAGTTCGCCCGCGCGGTGCTCGGCACCAACAACGTGGACTTCCGCGCCCGCCAGCACACGGTGGAGGAGGGTGACTTCCTCGCCCACGCCGTGGCCGGCCGGACCGTCGGGGAGGGTGTCACCTACGCCGACCTCGAGAACGCCAAGCAGGTCATCCTCGTGGCCTTCGAGGCGGAGGAGGAGAGCCCCATCGTCTTCCTGCGACTCCGCAAGGCGGTCCGCAAGAAGAAGCTGAAGGTCCTGACCGTCGCGCCGTACCTGTCCAACGGTGCCGCCAAGCTCGGCGCCGTCCTGGTCCCGACCGTGCCCGGCACGGAGGCCGAGGTCGTCTCCAAGCTCGACGCCGACGCCGACACGATCGTCCTCGTGGGTGAGCGTGCCGCCGGTGCGCTCGGCACCCTGACCGCAGCCGTCGACCTTGCCGGTCGCACGGGTGCGCGCCTCGCCTGGATCCCGCGCCGCGCCGGCGACCGTGGCGCCATCGAGGCCGGCTGCCTGCCGAACCTCCTGCCGGGCGGTCGCTCCGTGGCGGACGCCGCGGCTCGCGTCGACCTGCAGGCTGCCTGGGGCGTCCCGTCGTTGCCGTCCCAGCCCGGACTCGACCTCGGTGCCATGCTGCACGCCGCAGCCGGCGGTGACCTGAAGGCCCTGGTGGTCGCGGGCGTCCAGCTCACCGACCTGCCGGACGCGGTCATCGCACGGGAGGCGCTGGAGAAGGTCGGCTTCCTCCTCAGCCTGGAGAGCCGCATCAGCGAGGTCACTGAGCGCGCGAACGTCGTCCTGCCGATCGACCTGATCGAGGACCAGTCCGGCACGTTCCTGAACTGGGAGCACCGCGAGGGGCGCGTCAACCGCGTCAACAAGCAGACCCCCAGCCCGATGACCGACCTCCGTGCGCTCGCCATGCTGGCGGACGCGCTGGGCGCGGACCTCGGCGTCCGGACGATCAAGAGTGCCAAGGCCGAGCTCACCGAGCTGGGCGCTTGGGAGGGGGAGCGTCCGGCTGCCCCGCGCGAGGACTTCCAGGTCGTCGGCGAAGGCGAGGGCCTCGTCCTGGCCTCCTGGCGCCAGCTCATCGACGGCTCCGCCGCGAACGACGGCGCGACCGCGCTGCTGGCCACGGCCAAGCCGGTCGTCGCGCGCGTCAGCCCGACCACGGCGTCCGACCTCGGCCTGACCGAGGGGGACACCGTGACCGTGGCGAGCGCCGGCGGTTCCACCGACCTCACGTTGTTCGTCGAGGATTCCATGGTCGACGGGGTCGTCTGGATCCCGGGCAACCGCCGTGGCGAGGGGCTCGGCGAGCTCCGCGTCGCCGCGGGCGAGTACGTCACTGTCACCGGAGGTGCGGCATGACCCCAGAACCGTTCGTCATGAACGATCCGTGGTGGATCGTGTTGATCAAGGCCGTGGGCATCGTCCTGCTGGTCCTGACCTGGCAGATCATCAATGTGTGGTTCGAGCGCCGCGTGCTGGGCAAGATGCAGCAGCGCAAGGGCCCCATCATGAACGGTCCGTTCGGCCTCGGCCAGACCGTCGGTGACGGCCTGAAGTTCCTCCTGAAGGAGGACTTCGCCCCCGGCATGGTCGACAAGGTGCTCTACACCCTCGCTCCGCTGCTCGCCGGCGTGTCGGCCTTCACCGCCTGGTCGGTCATCCCGCTGGGCGGGCAGGTCACCATGTTCGGTGTGGAGACCCGCCTGCAGGTCGCCGACCTGCCGGTCTCGGCGCTGGTCCTGCTGGCCGCGGCGTCCACCGCCGTCTACGGCTTCGTGCTGGCCGGTTACTCCTCGCAGTCCCCGTACTCGCTGCTCGGCTCGATGCGTGCCAGCGCCCAGATGATCTCCTACGAGATCTCGATGGGCCTGAGCTACGTGGCCGTCTTCCTGTACGCCGGCTCCATGTCGACGGGCTCGATCGTCGAGGCGCAGGGCCAGGCCCTGTTCGGCGCCAACCCGCTCGGCCTGCAGCAGTGGTACTGGCTGCTGCTCCTGCCCTCCTTCGCGATCTACGTGATCTCGATGCTGGGTGAGTCCAACCGTGTGCCGTTCGACCTCCCCGAGTGCGAGTCGGAGCTGGTGTCGGGTCACATCACCGAGTACACCGGCTTCCGATACGCGATCTTCTACCTCACCGAGTACATCAACATGACGACGCTATCGGCGATCGTCGTGACCCTGTTCATGGGTGGCTACAAGGCCATCTGGCCGCTGGGCCTCATCATCCCGGACACCGGCTACTGGGGCCTGCTCTGGTTCCTCCTCAAGGTCCAGGCGTTCATCTTCTTCTTCGTCTGGGTCCGTGCCTCGCTCCCGCGCTTCCGGTACGACCAGTTCATGGGCCTGGGCTGGAAGTGGCTGATCCCGATCTCGCTCGGCTGGGTCATGGTCATCGCGCTCCTGCGCGGCCTGACCAACCACGGCCTGCTGCAGGGCCCGGTCCTGTGGATCCTCATCGGGGTGGTCGTGCTCGCGCTCCTCGCCGTGCTGTTCCTGGGTGGCGACGAGAAGAAGGACCAGGGGGAACCCCTCGAGTTGGTCGCCTTCGACGCCTTCGCGGGCGGGTACCCCGTCCCGCCGCTGCCGGGCCAGACCCTGCCGGAGTTCGCCGACGTGGTCGCGGGCTCCAGCACCGACACCGACCAGGCCGCCTCCGCGGCGTCCGATGACGACAGGAAGGACGCGTAACCATGGGGCTCCTTGATGCCTGGGCCGGTTTCGGCGTCACGTTCCGGACGATGTTCCGGCGAACCTTCACGCAGGGGTACCCCGAGAAGGGGCAGGAGAAGATCACCGCTCCGCGCTTCCACGGCCGGCACCAGCTGAACCGCTGGCCGGACGGACTGGAGAAGTGCGTGGGCTGTGAGCTGTGCGCCTGGGCGTGCCCGGCCGACGCCATCTACGTCGAGGGTGCGAACAACACCGAGGACGCCCGGTACTCGCCGGGTGAGCGCTACGGCTCGGTGTACCAGATCAACTACCTGCGCTGCATCCTGTGTGGGATGTGCATCGAGGCGTGCCCGACGCGCGCGCTGACGATGACCAACGACTTCAAGCTCGCCGACACGTCGCGCGAGAAGATGATCTACACCAAGGACCGCCTCCTCGCCCCGCTGCTGCCGGGCATGGAGGAGCCGCCCCATCCCCGACGCCTCGGCAACGACGAGAAGGCCTACTTCCTCGGCCTGCCCGCGACGGGCGTCCCGGACACGCGCACCGGTCCCGTCGAGACCGAGGAGGTCGCTTCGTGAACACCCTGCTTCCCCTCGTCACCGGAGCGGAGGTGACCTTCTGGGTGGTGGCGCCCCTCACCGTGCTCGGTGCCCTCGGCCTGATCCTGAGCCGTCGTGCCGTGTACGCGGCGTTGTCGGTGGCCGTCACGATGGTGGGCCTCGCGGTCCTCTATGCGTCGCTCGATGCTCCGTTCCTGGCGATGACGCAGATCATCGTCTACACCGGCGCCGTCCTGATGATGTTCCTGTTCGTCCTGATGATGGTCGGCATCGTGACCCCGGACTCGGCGGTCGAGACCATCAAGGGCCAGCGGCTCCTGGCGATCCTGGGCGGTATCGGCGTCGCCGCACTGCTCTTCTTCGCCATCGGCGGCACGCTGTACCGCGAGCCGGCCACGGTGACCTCGGCGAACGCCGAGTTCGGTGGCAACGTCGAGGGCCTGGCGAACCTGATGTTCGGACGCTACGTCTTCGTCTTCCTGCTGTCGGCGGCCGTCCTGATCGTCGCGGCCGTCGGCGCGATGCTGCTCGCACACCACGAGCGCGTGCGCCCGAGGAAGGGCCAGCCCGAGATGGCGGCCGATCGCCTGCACGCCTACCGGATGAAGGGCGAACACCCCGGTTCGCTGCCCAACTCCGGCGTGTACGCGGGCAGCAACGCCATCGGCGTGGGCGCTCTGCTCCCGGACGGCACCGTCTCGGAGAAGTCCCTCAGCGAGACCCTCGTGATGCGCGGCGCCCTGATCGACCCGGCCCCGCTCACGCAGGTCACCGTCAACACCTTCGCCGCGATCGAGACCATCCGCGACGAGGACGAGGAGGACTGAGCCATGATGAACCCCGAGAACTACCTCATTCTGGCGGCCCTGCTGTTCGTCCTCGGCGCCGTGGGCGTCATGCTCCGTCGCAACGCGCTGATCGCGTTCCTCTGCGTGGAGTTGATGCTGAACGCCTGCAACCTGGCGTTCGTGGCCGGTGCGCACATCACCGGGACCCTCGACGGACAGACCACGGCGTTCTTCGTCATGGTGGTCGCCGCGGCCGAGGTCGTGGTGGGCCTGGCCATCATCGTTTCGATCTACAAGACGCGCCGCTCGACCTCGGTCGACGACGCCAACCTGCTGAAGCTCTGAGGTGGGCGACGTGATCCTTCTCGAAACCATCGCCGGAACCATCGCCGAACCGGTCGCAGCGACCGGGATGTTCACCTGGGCGTGGACGATGATCGCCGTACCGGCGCTCGTGGCGGCCCTTCTCCTGCTGGGCGGCAAGCTCACGGACGCCTGGGGGCACCTGCTCGCGACCGGGGCGGTGGTCTGGTCGTTCGCGATCGCCACCTGCCTCTTCGCCGAGCAGTTGCTGTCCCCGGCCAACGAGCGCGCGGTGTCGGCACCCCTCTACACCTGGTTCAGCGTGGGGGAGTGGAACTTCCAGATCGGCCTCCTGGTCGACCAGCTGTCGATCCTCTTCGCGCTGCTGATCACGGGCGTGGGTGGCCTCATCCACATCTACTCGATCGGCTACATGAGCCACGACCCGCGCCGCCGCCGGTTCTTCGCGTTCCTGAACCTGTTCATCGCCGCGATGCTGGTGCTGGTGCTCGCCGACAACTACCTGATCCTCTTCATCGGCTGGGAGGGCGTCGGCCTGGCGTCCTACCTGCTGATCGGGTTCTGGCAGCACAAGCCGTCCGCCGCCGCCGCGGCGACCAAGGCGTTCGTCATGAACCGCGTCGGTGACCTCGGCATGCTGGCCGCGATCTCCTCGATGCTGGCCATGTTCGGCAGCTCCAAGTTCACCGAGGTGAACGCTGCCGCCGCCGCCACGCAGCCGCTGTGGGCCACGCTCATCGGCCTGTTCCTGCTGCTGGGCGCGTGCGGCAAGTCCGCGCAGGTCCCGCTGCAGGCCTGGCTCCTGGACGCCATGGAGGGCCCCACCCCGGTGTCGGCGCTCATCCACGCCGCGACGATGGTCACCGCGGGCGTCTATCTGGTCGTCCGCAGCCACGCCCTGTTCGAGGCGGCCCCGACCGCCCAGCTGGCCGTCGTGATCGTCGGAACCGTGACGTTGCTCGTCGGCGCCTGGATCGGTACGAGCCAGGACGACATCAAGAAGGTGCTGGCCGCCTCGACGATGTCCCAGATCGGCTACATGATGCTCGCTGCGGGCATCGGCCCGGCCGGCTACGCGTTCGCCATCTTCCACCTGCTGACGCACGGCTTCTTCAAGGCCAACATGTTCCTCGGCGCCGGATCGGTCATGCACGGCATGAACGACGGCGTGGACATGCGACGCTACGGCGCCCTGCACAAGGCCATGAAGGTCACGTTCTGGACGTTCGCCATGGGCTACCTGGCCATCATCGGCTTCCCGTTCTTCTCGGGTTACTTCTCGAAGGACCACATCATCGAGGCCGCGTTCCACAGCAACGTCTTCATCGGCGTGTGCGCGCTCATCGGCGCCGGCGTCACGGCGTTCTACATGACGCGCCTCATGTTGATGACGTTCCTCGGCGAGAAGCGCTGGCTGCCCGGGGTGCACCCGCACGAGTCGCCGAGGGTGATGACCATCCCGCTCATCGTCCTCGCCGTCTTCTCCGTGGGCTTCGGCCTCGTGATGAACGGCTGGATCCAGGGCTGGCTGTCCCCGGCCGTCGGCAACGAGGTCCACTCCGTCAGCCTGATCCCGACCCCGGTCGGGTTGGCGACGACGGCCGTCGTGGCCCTGGGCGTCGTCGTGGCCTGGCTGGTCTTCGGCCGCTCGTCGATCCCGGTGACCGCCCCCGCCTCCAACAACCCGTTCACGCTCGCCGGGCGCAACGCGCTGTTCGGCGACCAGGCGAACGACTTCCTGTTCGTGTCGCCTGCCGCCGTGATGGCCTCCGCCGTCGACACGACGGACTCGAAGGGCATCGACGGGGCTGTCGACGGCACGGGACGGGCGTTCGCCGGGTTGTCCACCCAGACCCGCCGCCTGCAAACCGGGTACGCCCGCAGCTACGCCCTCACCATGGTGGTCGGCGTCCTGCTCGTGGGTGCCGTTCTGATCCTCAACCAGCTGGGTTGAGGGAGGAGTTGACATGACATTCCCCTGGTTGACCTTCCTCGGCCTGCTGCCGTTGGTCGGTGGCGTGCTGCTCCTCCTGCCCATGGGCAGGGGTGCGGCGAGGCTGCTCGGCCTGGTCTTCTCGCTGTCGACGCTCGCCGTCGCCATCGGTGTGACGTTCCTCCACGCGACCGGGGCGGACCTCGCGGTCCAGGCACCCTGGGTCCGGGCCTTCGGTGCGTGGTGGGCGCTCGACGTCGACGGCATGGGCCTGGCGATGGTCCTGATGACCGCCATCCTGACCCCGCTCGTCCTCCTGGCCGAGTGGGAGCCGCCGGCGAACCGCTGGAGCGCCCAGGCGTTCTTCGCGCTCGTGCTGATGCTGGAGGGCCTGTCGCTGTTCGTCTTCATGGCCAACGACGTCTTGCTCTTCTACATCTTCTTCGAGGCGACGCTGATCCCGACCTACTTCCTCATCGTCGGTTTCGGTGGGGTGCGCCGCTCGTACGCCGCGGTGAAGTTCCTGCTGTTCAGCCTCGCGGGTGGCCTCGTCATGCTGGCCTCGGTCGTCGGTGTCTACGTCGCCGGCGCGGCGCAGGGTGCTCCGTCGTACCTTATCGCCGACCTGGCCGCCGTCCGCTTCGACGGTGACCTGGGCCGCTGGCTGATGCTGGGCTTCCTGATCGCCTTCATCATCAAGGCGCCGATGGTCCCGCTCCACACCTGGCTGCCGGACGCCGCGGAGCACGCGACTCCGGGCACCTCGACCCTGCTCGTCGGCGTGCTGGACAAGATCGGCACCTTCGGCATGATCAAGCTCTGCCTGGGGCTGTTCCCCGAGGCGTCGCTGTGGATCACCCCGTTCATGGTGGTGTTCGCCGTGGTCTCGATCATCTGGGGTGCACTCGGTGCGATCGGCAGCCGCAACCTGCTGCGCCTGGTCGCCTACACCTCGGTCAGCCACTTCGGCTTCATGGTGCTGGGCATCTACGCGTTCACCACCACCTCGCTGGCCGGCTCGATCGTCTACATGCTGAACCACGGCTTCACGACCGCGGCCCTGTTCCTCGTCGTCGGCTACCTGGGCAAGCGCTCGGGCAGCTACGAGATCACCGCGTTCGGCGGCGTGCAGAAGGTGGCCCCGGTCCTGGCGGGCGTCCTGCTCACGTCGGGGCTGGCGGCGCTCTCGCTGCCCGGCATGGGCCCGTTCGTCAGCGAATTCATGGTCATCTCCGGCACGTGGAGCCGCTACCCGATCGTGACCGCGTTCTCGTTGCTGGGTGTCGTCCTCGCCGCCGTGTACATCCTGCGGATGTACCAGAAGACGATGACCGGCCCGATCTCCGACCAGACCGCGGCCCACTTCACGGGTCGCGACCTCACCGGACTGGAGAAGCTGATCATGGTGCCGATCATCGGGGTGCTGCTGTTCCTCGGTTTCGTGCCCCAGCCTGCCGTCCAGCTCGTTGAGCCCACCGCACAGGCGACCTTGGCCCACGTCGGTACCACCGACCCGGCCCCGGTCGTGAAGGGAGCCAAGTGATGTCGTCCATCCTCCTGCCGGCCCTGGAGATGGCGGCGCCCACGCTCGAGTGGCGCGCCCTGGCCCCGGTGCTGCTGGTGCTCACGGCCGCGTGCGTGGGCATCCTCCTGGATGCGGTCCTTCCCCGCGCCTACCGGTTCCTCGCCCAGATGACCCTGGTCTTCGCCAGCGTCATCCTGTCGCTGGGCTTCCTGGTCATGAACTGGCGAGCGCCGCGCCAGGGCCGTCTGGCCATGGGCTCGATCATGCTGGACGGCCCGACCTACTTCATGTGGGCCGCACTCCTCGTCTTCGGTGCGCTGGCCTTCATGGTGTACTCGGAGCGCCAGCTCAACGGGGGCGTGAGCACGTTCGCCGCGTCCGCCGCGTCCGTACCGGGCTCGGTCGAGGAGGCTGACGCGACGGCCGCCCGCCGCGAGCACACCGAGGTCTTCCCGCTGGGCCTGTTCGCCCTCGGCGGCATGATGGTCTTCCTGGCCAGCTCCGACCTGCTCGTCATGTTCGTTGCGCTCGAGGTCTTCTCGCTGCCGCTCTACCTGATGTCGGGCATGGCGCGCCGTCGCCGTCTGCTCAGCCAGGAGGCCGCGCTGAAGTACTTCCTCCTCGGAGCGTTCAGCTCGGGCTTCTTCCTGTTCGGCATCGCGATGCTGTACGTGTACAGCGGCTCGTTCGACCTGCGTGCGATCCACGAGGCGGTCGCCGGCAACGCCCTGTCCGGGCAGGGGCTGCTCTACATCGGCCTCGCGTTCCTGGCCATCGGCCTGCTGTTCAAGGTCGGCGTCGTGCCGTTCCACAACTGGGTCCCCGACGTCTACATGGGTGCCCCGACCCCGGTCACCGGCTTCATGGCGATCTGCACCAAGCTCGCCGCCATGGGCGCGCTGCTGCGCGTCTTCTACGTGGCCCTGGACGGGGAGCGCTGGAACTGGCAGCCGTTGTTCGCGGTGCTGGCCGTCCTGACGATGGTCGTCGGCATCATCGGCGCCCTGACCCAGTCCGACATCAAGCGCCTGCTGGCCTACTCGTCGATCGCGCACGCCGGCTTCCTGCTCACCGCCGTCGTCGGCGCCGCGCAGGTCGTCCCGGCCGGTCAGGCCACGTCCACCGCGGCGATCATGTTCTACTTCGTCGCCTACGGCTTCGCGACGATCGGTGCCTTCGCGATCGTCACGATGGTGCGCCACGCGGCCGGCGAGGAGAACACGATCGCGGGCTGGTCCGGCCTGGCCCGGAAGAGCCCGTGGGTGGCCGGCATCATGACGCTGTTCATGCTGAGCTTCGCGGGTATCCCGCTCACCGGTGGCTTCATCGGCAAGTGGGCCGTGTTCACGGCCGCTTGGCGCGGCGGCTACAGCTGGCTCGTGGTGGTGGCGGTGCTGGCCAGCCTCGCCGCGGTCTACTTCTACCTGCGGGTGGTCGTGGTCATGTTCGCCGGTGAGCCTGCCAAGGGCGTCTACGTCGGCAACGCGAGCGCGTGGACGTGGATCCCGGTCGTCGTCGGTACCGTCGCGACCCTGTGGCTCGGCATCGTGCCCGACCAGGTGATGCAGTTGGCTACGTTCGCCGGTGGCTTCCTTCGGTGACGCTCCAGCAGCCCGCCGTTGACCCGGCCTTCGAGGCGCTCGTCCGCGAGCGCCTCGAGGCCGTGGAAACGCGCCTCGCCACCACCGCGGCCGCCCAGACGGCCTTCATCACCGACGCCGCGCAGCACCTGCTGGCGGCCGGGGGCAAGCGGTTCCGGCCGCTTCTGGTCGTCCTGGCGTCGCAGCTCTACCCCGACGCCGAGGAGTCGATGATCGACCGTGCGGCCGTCGTCATGGAGCTCACGCACGTGGCGAGCCTGTACCACGACGACGTGATGGACGAGGCGGAGATGCGCCGCGGCGTCCCCTCGGCGAACTCCCGGTGGGACAACACCGTCGCCATCATGGTCGGTGACTTCCTGTTCGCCAGGGCGTCCGAGACGGTCGCGACGATGGGCACCGAGTACGTGCTGCTGCAGGCCGAGACGTTCGCGCGCCTCGTTCAGGGCCAGATCGCCGAGACGCGCGGCCCCGAGCAGGGCGCCGACCACCTGGCCCACTACCTGGACGTGATCGCCGACAAGACCGGATCGCTGATCGCCGCCTCGACGGTGTTCGGGGGCATGGTGAGCGGCGCGCCGCAGGATGTCCTGGACGCACTGGCGCAGTACGGCGAGGAGCTCGGCGTCGTCTTCCAGCTCTCGGACGACCTGATCGACATCGCGTCGGACACGTCCGGCAAGACGCCCGGCACCGACCTGCGCGAGGGGGTGGCGACCCTCCCGGTCCTCATGCTGCGCCAGTCCGCCGGGCCCGAGGATGCCCGCCTGCTCGACCTGACCTCGCGCCCGCTGGCGGATGAGGACGAGGTCGCCGAGGCCCTGGCCGCACTGCGCGCCCACCCGGTGCTGGAACAAGCCCGCAACGAGGTGCTCCGACGCGCCGAAGTGGCGCGTGGTCACCTGGCACGCGTGCCGGCGGGGCCTGCCCGTGACGCCCTGTCGGCGCTCTGTGACCAAGTGGTGTCCCGCTCGCACTGACCCCCGCTAGCGTGGGGTCATGAACATCCCTGCCCACGCCCCCGCCGTCGAGATCGCCCAGCGCGTCCGGGCGGGGGAGTGGAGCGCGGTCCAAGTGGCGAGGGTCGCCCTGGCCGCCGCCGAGGAGCACGGGCCCGCACTCGGGGCCTTCGCGGCCATGACACCCGAGCGCGCGTTCGCACAGGCCGCTGCCGTCGACGCCATGATCGCCCGGAACGAGGATCCCGGCCCCCTGGCCGGTGTCCCGTTGCCCATCAAGGAGTTGGCCCAGGTCGAGGGTCTCCCGTTCGAGTGCGGCTCCGCTGCGCTCAGCGGCACCATCGGCGAGTCGACCGACATCGTCGTCCAGAGACTCTTCGACGCCGGTTCGGTCACGATCGGCACGACCACCGCACCCGAGTTCGGGTTCCCCGCCTACACCGAGCCCGCCCACCGGCCGCCCGCCGTGACGCCGTGGGACACGCGCAGGGGTGCCGGGGGCTCCTCGGGCGGCGCGGCGGCGGCGGTGGCTGCGGGGATCGTCCCGATCGCACATGCCTCCGATGGCGGGGGCAGCATCCGGATCCCCGCGGCGTCCTGCGGCGTGGTGGGGCACAAGCCGTCGCGGGGGTGGGTGCCGACCCTGCCGAGCCGCGCACCAGGACCGGGATTGGTGAGTGACGGCGTGATCTCCCGGACGGTCGCCGACACGGTGCTCGCCCTCGACGTGCTGGTGCCCGGGCGCGACGTGGCGCGGCTGGCCGCCGACGAGTTCGGACGCCTCCGCATCGGCGTCCTGACCACCCCTGTCATCAGCGACACCGCGGAGGTGCACCCGGCCTGCAGCGACGCCGCACGCGTCGTCGCGGGCTGGTTGGCCGACCTGGGCCACGAGGTCGTGGAGGCGCCGGTGCCGTTCCCGGCCGAGCGGTGGGCCGCCTTCGACGCGGTGTGGGCGACGGGGGCGGCCTCGATCCCGCTGCCGCCCGAGGCCGAGGACGCGCTGACCCCCATGACCACCTGGCTGCGCGGACGCGGTCGCCGGGTCACGGGGGTCGAGTACGCGCAGGCTTTGGCCGCGATCCAGCTGCTCGGTCACGAGACGGCGCAGAACTGGGCCGACCTCGATGTGGTCATCACGCCCACGCTCGCGCGGCCGCCGGCGTTCGTCGGAGAGCTGCGGAACGACGCCGACCCGGCGGAGGACTTCGCCGCCCAGATCGAGTACACCCCGTGGACGTCCGTCGCCAACCTCACCGGACGCCCCAGCATCAGCCTTCCGTTGGTGCGCACCTCGGTGGACGGTGTCGAGCTCCCGATCGGCGTCATGCTGACCGGACGCCTCGACCGTGACGGCGTCCTGCTGGGGCTGGCGTCCCGCCTGGAGGCCGAGCATCCGTGGCCGTTGGTGGCGCCGGGGTTCTGACGTGCCGAGAGCCTGCCTCCCACGGGGGAGGCAGGCTCTGGACTCACGGTCAGGCGACGAACCGCTCGTACGCCGGCAGGGTGAGGAAGTCGGGGTACTCATCGGCCAGGGCGACCTCCTGGAAGAGCTCGCGGGCGTCGTCGAAACGATCGCCCTCGAAGCGCTCCAGCGAGTCGAACACCTCGTCGAAGACCTGGCCGAGCCACGCCGTGGTGACCTGGTTGCCCTCCACGGTGGTGACTCCCGCGTTGCGCCACTGCCAGATCTGCGAGCGGGAGATCTCGGCGGTGGCCGCGTCCTCCATCAGGTCGTGGATCGCCACGGCCCCGTTGCCCCGCAGCCAGGCCTCGATGTAGCGGATGCCGACATCGATGTTGGTGCGGACGCCGGCGTCCGTGATCGTGGCGCCGGGGATGGCCAGGTCGATCAGCGCCCGGTCGTCCGGGATGACGTCGAAGCGGCGCTTGTCGATCTGGTTGGGACGCTCCCCGAGTGAGGCGTCGAAGACCTCGCGGCAGACCGGGACCAGGTCGGGGTGGGCCACCCAGGAGCCGTCGAAGCCGTCATCCGCCTCCCGCCGCTTGTCGGCGCGGACCTTGGCCAGGGCAGCCTCGGTGACCTCCGGCTTGCGGCGGTTCGGGATGAACGCCGCCATGCCGCCCATCGCGCTGACACCACGGCGGTGGCAGGCGCGGACGAGTTGGTCGGTGTAGGACCGCATGAACGGCGCCGTCATCGTGACCTGGGCGCGATCCGGCAGGACGAAGTCGGAGCCACGGTCGCGGTAGTTCTTGATGATGCTGAACAGGTAGTCCCAGCGGCCGGCGTTCAGGCCGGAGCTGTGCTGGCGCAGTTCGTAGAGGATCTCCTCCATCTCGAACGCCGCGGTGATGGTCTCGATGAGCACCGTCGCACGGATCGTCCCGCGCGGGATGCCCAGGAGGTCCTGCGCCCGGATGAACAGGTCGTTCCAGAGGCGCGCCTCCAGGTGCGACTCGGTCTTCGGCAGGTAGAAGTACGGCCCCCGGCCCCGGCGCAGCAGCGCGCGGGCGTTGTGGAAGAAGTACAGGCCGAAGTCCACGACGCCGGCGACCATCGGCTTGCCGTCGACGAAGAGGTGCTTCTCGTCGTAGTGCCAGCCACGGGGCCGGACGATGATCGTCGGGGTCTGCTCAGCGGTGACCTCGTACGCCTTGCCCTCGGGCGAGGTGAACGAGATGGCGCCGCGGATGGCGTCGAACAGGTTGAGCTGTCCGCCGATCATGTTCTCCCAGGCGGGCTGGTTGGCGTCCTCGAGGTCGGCCAGCCAGGTCGCGGCACCGGAGTTGAGCGCGTTGATGGTCATCTTGCGCTCGGTCGGCCCGGTGATCTCCACGCGGCGGTCCTCCAGGCCGGGGGCCAGCGGGGCGCCCTGCCAGCTCGCGTCGGCCCGGATGTGGGCGGTCTCGGGCAGGAACCGCGGGTCCTCGCCGTTCGCGATCGCCTCCCGGCGGGCGTGGCGGGCCGCCATGAGCTCGTCGCGTCGCGCGGAGGCGAGGTCGTTGAGCTGGACGATGAAGTCGATCGCCGCCGGGGTGAGGATCTGCTCCTCACCGGGTGCGACGGTCGGCGCCTTCTTGGTGAAGCGCGGGTTGAGGGAGGGGTCGCCGAAGCTCGAGGTTCGGTCCGCCAGGCTCATGGTCTGGTTCACGGTGGTCTCCTTGTCGTGCAGTGTCTGTCAGTGGAACTGGCCGGCCTCGGTGGAGTTCGCCATCGCGGTGGTGGAGCTCTCGGGGTTGACGATCGTGGCGACGGCGTCGAAGTAGCCGGTGCCGACCTCACGCTGGTGCTTGGTGGCGGTGTAGCCACGCTCCTCGGAGGCGAACTCGGCCTCCTGCAGCTTCACGTAGGCCGGCATGCCGTCGCGCGCGTAGCCGTGGGCCAGGTCGAACATCGAGTGGTTGAGCGCGTGGAAGCCGGCCAGAGTGATGAACTGGAAGCTGTAGCCCATGGCGCCCAGCTCGCGCTGGAACTTGGCGATCGTGTCGTCATCGAGGTGCTTCTTCCAGTTGAACGACGGCGAGCAGTTGTAGGCCAGCATCTGGTCGGGGTGCTCGGCCTTGACGGCCTCGGCGAACTTCCTGGCGAGCTCGAGGTCGGGGGTGCCGGTCTCCATCCAGATGAGGTCCGCGTACTGCGCGTAGGCCTTGGCGCGGGCGATCGAGGGCTCGATGCCGTTGCGGACCTCGTAGAAGCCCTCGGCGGTGCGGCCACCGGTCAGGAACGGGCGGTCACGCTCGTCCACGTCGGAGGTCATCAGCGTGGCGGCCTCGGCGTCCGTGCGGGCGATGATGACCGACGGCACGCCGGAGACGTCCGCGGCGAGGCGTGCGGCCGACAGCGTGCGCTCGTGCTGCTTGGTCGGGACGAGCACCTTGCCGCCCAGGTGGCCGCACTTCTTCTCGCTGGCGAGCTGGTCCTCCCAGTGCACGCCCGCCGCGCCGGCGGCGATCATGCTCCGCATGAGCTCGTAGGCGTTCAGCGGGCCACCGAAGCCGGCCTCGGCGTCCGCGACGATCGGGACGAGCCAGTTGTCCACGGTGGAGATGCCCTCGAGGTGCTCGATCTGGTCGGCGCGCATCAGCGCATTGTTGATGCGGCGGACGACGGCGGGCACCGAGTTCGCGGGGTAGAGGCTCTGGTCGGGGTAGGTCTGGCCCGCGAGGTTGGCGTCGCCGGCGACCTGCCACCCGGACAGGTAGATGGCCCTGAGGCCGGCCTTCACCTGCTGGACGGCCATGTTGCCGGTCAGGGCGCCGAGGGAGTTCACGTAGTGGCCGTTGCCGCGGGAGACCTCCTCCCACAGGATCTCGGCGCCGCGCCTGGCGAGGGTGAACTCCTCCTGGACGGTGCCGCGGAGGCGCATGACGTCCTCGCCCCTGTAGTCGCGGCGGACGTTCTTCCAACGGGGGTTGGTCATCCAGTCGAACTCGAGGGAGTCGGCGGTGAGGGGGGTCTGGGTGTTCGCGGTCATGGTGTGCTCCCTTGCACTCGGGGTCCGGGTTGTCCTGAAACCAGCTTGGGGCCGCCCCGCCACTTCTTCACCACAAATGTGTGGAAAAATCTGCGAAATTTCACTAACGTGAAGTTGTGACGAATACCCCGTGGCACACCCCGGCGCCGGCGCCGGAACAGGAGTCCTTCCTCGACTCTTTCGGGCTCGGACGCCGACTCCATGCACTCCGCAAGCAGCGCGGCCTCACCCTCGCGCAGGTGGCGGAGCAGGTCGAGGTCGCACCGTCCCAGCTGTCCATGATCGAGAACGGCAAGCGGGAGGCCCGCGTGGGCGTCCTGCAGCGGCTGGCCGCGCTGTACGGGACGACGCTGGACGACCTGACCACCGGCACGCCGAGCCACCGCACCCAACTCGAGGTGGAGTTGGAGGCGGCGATGCGCTCCCCCCTGGCGCAGGCGGCGGGCCTGCCCCCCATCCGGATCTCGCCGCGGACGCCGACCGACGTCCTGGAGGCGATGGCCGCCCTGCACCGGGAACTCCGCAGGCAGGCCGAGGAGCGGGCAGCCACACCGGAGGAGGCCCGCCGTGCCAACACCGAACTGCGCCGCGAGATGAGGGACGGTGGCAACCACTTCCCCGAGATCGAGGCGGCGGCCGCCGACCTGTTGCAGCGGGTCGGCTACGCCGGGGGACCCCTGTCCGAGCGGATGATCGGCGCGATCACCGACCACCTCGGCTTCTCGATGGCGCACGTGTCGGACCTGCCGCCGTCCACCCGGTCGGTGACCGACCTGGTGAACCGGCGCGTCTACCTGCCCCGCTCGAGCCGGCCGGACCACAGCCCCAAGGCTGTCCTGCTGCAGGCGCTGGGCCACCAGGTGCTCGGCCACTCGCGCCCGCGATCCTTCGGCGAGTTCCTGCGCCAGCGGGTCGAGACCAACTACTTCGCCGGCGCGTTGAGCATGCCGGAGCGGCAGACCGTCGAGATGCTGCAGCGTGCCAAGCAGGCCAAGGACCTCTCGATCGAGGACATCCGCGACGCCTACGGCGTCTCGTACGAGGCGGCGGCGCACCGCTTCACGAACCTGGCCACCCAGCACCTGGGGCTGCGGGTGCACTTCTCGAAGGTCCACCAGTCCGGGACGTACTACAAGGCCTACGAGAACGACGGCGTCCCGTTCCCGTCCGACCACACGGGCGCCATCGAGGGTCAGGTGGCCTGCCGCTACTGGACGTCCCGGCAGGTCTTCGAACAGGTCGACGCCTTCAGTGCCTACCGCCAGTACACCGACACGCCGGCCGGAACCTTCTGGTGCACCGCGCACATCGAGAACGAGTCGAGCGGGCTGTACGCCATCACCGTCGGCGTGGGGTTCAATTCGGCCAAGTGGTTCCGCGGCCGGGAGACGCGCAACCGGCACAAGTCGACGTGCCCGGCTCCGGACTGCTGCCGGGTGCCGTCCCAGCACCTCATGGACACGTGGGCCGGCCGCGCCTGGCCGTCCGCCCGCGCGCACTCGCACCTGCTGGCCGCGCTGCCGCCCGGGGCGTTCCCCGGCGTGGACGAGACCGAGGTGTACGCGTTCCTCGATGCGCACAACGACCGGGGATGAGGGGTGCTGCGGATAGGCTGTCACGGTGAAGTACCTCTCGACCCGTGACAGCAGTGGACGCCCCGGCCTCCCGTTCTGCGACATCCTGCTGGAGGGCCTCGCCCCCGACGGTGGGCTGTACCTGCCGGACGCCTACCCGCACGTCGACGCCGACCAGCTGGCCTCGTGGCGGACCCTGCTCGCCGAGGAGGGGTACGCCGCGCTGGCCGCGGCCGTGCTCCGCCTGTACGTGGACGACATCCCGACCGAGGACCTCCGTGGCATCTGTGAGCGCGCCTACACCGCGGAGAAGTTCGGCACGGACGCGATCGTCGGCCTGACCGACCTGGGCGGTGGCGTCCTGCTGGGCCACCTGAGCAACGGCCCGACCGCCGCGTTCAAGGACATGGCGATGCAACTGCTCGGCGAGTTGTTCGAGTATGAGCTCGAGCGCCGCGACCAGACCCTGACGATCCTCGGAGCGACCTCGGGGGACACCGGTTCGGCGGCCGAGTACGCGATGCTCGGCAAGGCCCGCGTCCGCGTCTTCATGCTGACACCCGCCGGACGGATGAGCCCGTTCCAGCAGGCGCAGATGTTCAGCATCGACGACCCCGCCGTCGTGAACATCGCCCTCGACGGCGTCTTCGACGACTGCCAGGATCTCGTCAAGGAGGTCAACGCCGACCTGGCGTTCAAGGCCGAGCACTCGATCGGTGCGGTCAACTCGATCAACTGGGCCCGCCTCGTCGCGCAGGTCGTCTACTACGTGGGGCTGTACCTGCACGCGACCACGGCGAACGACCAGCGGGTCACCTTCGCCGTCCCGTCCGGCAACTTCGGGAACATCTGCGCCGGGCACATCGCCCGTGAGATGGGGCTGCCGATCGACACGCTCGTGCTCGCCACCAACGAGAACGACGTGCTCGCGGAGTTCTTCCACACGGGCGTCTACCGCGTGCGGGGGACCGCCGAGACGCACGAGACGTCCTCGCCGAGCATGGACATCTCCAAGGCGTCCAACTTCGAGCGGTTCATCTTCGACCTGCTGGGCAGGGACGCCGACGAGACCCGTCGACTGTTCGGACAGGAGGTGCCGGCCACCGGATCGTTCGTCCTGACCGACACCCCAGAGTTCGCCGGGCTGCGGGAACGGTTCGGGTTCGTGGCCGGCTCGAGCTCGCACGCCGACCGGGTCGCGACGATCGCCGCCGAGGCCGGACGCCATGGCTACGTGGTCGACCCGCACACCGCGGACGGAGTGAAGGTGGCCCGCGAGCTGCTGGTGTCCGAGGGACTGACCCAGCCGGTCATCGTGCTCGAGACGGCGCTGCCGGTGAAGTTCTCCGCGACGATCGTCGAGGCGCTCGGCCACGACGTGCCGCGTCCGGAGCGGTTCGCCGGCATCGAGGACCTGCCGCGGCGCGTACTGGCGCTGCCCCATGATGTGGACGCCCTGAAGCGACTGATCGCCGAATCCTGAGGCCGTGCTGCATTTTGTGTCGGCGAAGTTGGTCATCATCGGGGTGTTTTGCCGACACAAAATGCAACACGGGGTCTGGCCGCCGCTGCCCAGCTACACCCCGGCGACGGCTCTCTCGATGGTGTCGACATCGATCTTCTGCATCGGCAGCATCGCCGCGAAGGCGCGCTGGGCGACGCCGGGGTCGTCCGAGATCATTGCCTCGGACAGCACGCGCGGCGTGATCTGCCACGAGACGCCCCAGCGGTCCTTGCACCAGCCGCACTGGCTCTCCTGGCCGCCATTCTCGACGATCGCATTCCAGTAGCGGTCGGTCTCGGCCTGGTCCTCGGTCAGGATCTGGAACGAGAAGGCCTCGCTCTGCCGGAACTCCGGACCACCGTTGAGCCCGATGCACGGGATCCCGCACACCGTGAACTCGACCGTCAGTACGTCGCCCTGCTTGCCGTCCGGATAGTCGCCGGGTGCGGCGCGCACGGCGTCCACCCGACTGTCGGGGAACACCGAGGCGTAGAACCTCGCCGCACCCTCAGCGTCCTTGTCGTACCACAGGCAGATCGTGTTCTTGGGGATCCCCATCGCCGTCTCCTTCGTTCGACCGTTTCACGCTAACCCCGGTCGTTCGTCGGCGACAAGCCGAGGTCGCGATGCAACAGGGTGGCGGTCATGGGCGCATCGGCACGTCCGCGAGGACCACGCCCTGCTCGCCGACCCACGGGCGACGCCATCGAGCCGGACCTTCCGGGCCCGTCCGGCCCCGTCCGTCACCACCGGCCGGAGACGGGCGTTCAGCCACCTCGGGCCGCAGCGGACCGTCGACTCAGGCGGGCCCGGACGACCCCGCCGCGTAGTCGTGCAGGGGCTGATCGGCCCAGGCGTCCATGACCTCCTCGGTGATGCGCCAGCCCTCCTCGACGCCGTCGCCCCGGACGGTGAAGGTGGGGTCGCCCTCGAGGATCCACCGGATCACCGAGCCGTACGCTGTGAGCGCGGCCTCCGGCATCTCCGAGCTCACGGTGACGCGGGAGCGCCCGCGGCTGTCGAACGGGCCACCGACGTTCAGGCCGAACCGGAGGTGTTCGTCCTCGAAGCCCATGCAGATCGTGTTGGGTGGCAGGTCGCGGGACAGGCCTGCGTACGTGTGCGGCGGCTGCTTGAACGTGACGAGGATCTCCTGGCGCGGGTCGCCGATGGCCTTGCCGGAGCGCAGTGTCACCGGCACGCCCGCCCACCGCCACGAGTCGACCTCGAGGGTCACCCGGAAGAACGTCTCGGTGTTCTTGGACGCGTCCACGCCCTCTTCATCGACGTAGTCGGGGAGGGCCTTCCCACCGACATGGCCCGCGGTGTACCGGCCGCGGACGGCCTGTGTCGGGTCGCTGCGCCACAGGTGGGCGTTGCGCAGGATGTGGGCGGTCCCCGCCGGCACCTCGACCTCGTCCAAGCGGCTCGGCGGATCCATCATCACCAGCGCCATCACCTGCAGCAGGTGGCTCTGGAACATGTCCCGCAGGGCGCCGGTGTTGTCGTAGAACGCCGCTCGGCCCTCGAGGCCGAGGGTCTCATCGAAGGTGATCTCGATCTTCTCGATGTGTTCGGCGCTCCACAGGGGGGCGAGGAGGCGGTTCGCGAACCGCAGGCCGACGAAGCTCAACACGCCCGGCATGCCGGGGAAGTGATCGACCCGGAAGGTCCGCTCCTCGGGGACGACCCGCGCGGCCAGCCGGTTGACCGCGCGGGCGGTCTCGAGGTCGGTGCCAACCGGCTTCTCCAGGGCGAGCGCCAGGTCGTCCGGGACGTCGATGGTCGTCAGCGCCTCCACGGCCTTGATGGTGACCGACGGCGGCAGCGCGAAGTAGAGGCAGGTCGGGCCGTCCACCTCGGCGAGCAACGTGGCGAGGTCGTCGGCGGAGGTGGCGTCCGCGGTGATCCAGCGCGTGGTCGAGCGGGTGTGCTCCGCGGCGGGCCCGGACGCCGCGGCGAAGGCATGCGCCACGGTTGCGTCCCAGCCGGGGAAGTCCTTGTGTGAGGAGCCCACCACCTGCACGCGGCGGTCGGGCTCTCCGGTGAGGTACGTCGCGATCCCGGGCAGCAGCAGTCGCGATGTCAGGTCGCCCGAGGCGCCGAGGATGACGAGCGTCTGGATCTGGTCCATACGTCCACGGTAGCCGTGCTGCATTTTGTGTAGACAGAGCTGGTCATCGTGGGGGTAGTTCGTCTACACAAAATGCAACACGGGGCGTCCGTTCAGAAGACCAGCACCTTCTCGGAGTCGAGGGTGCGGTCGGTGAGCTCCTCCATCGTCGAGCGACGGGCGCCGTCGACGAGCATCTCCGCGGTGATGCCGCGGGCGTCCATGCAGGTGCCGCAGCACAGGATCTCCCCGCCGCTGCGGACCACCGAGCCCAGCATGCGGTCGAGCTTGTAGTAGCCGTCCGCCGTCTTCTGGCCGGCCATCGCGGTGGTGACGCCGTCGCCCATCAGGAAGACGGTCATGTCGACACCGTCGCGCTTGGCCATGGACGCCGCGAGACGAATGGCGTTGTAGGTGGAGTCCAGCCCGTAGGCGGAACCGTTGATGATCATGAGGGCCTTCATGGTGGGTCCTTTCGAGGTTTCAGGCGCGTTCGACGGTGGTGGACAGGGGGGATCGGGTTGGGGATCGTGTAGGCGAAGGGGCACGCGCGGTCTCCTGCCAGCGGGCCAGCGTGGCGTCGTCCACGTCGGCGACGGTCACGACCGTGGAGGCGTAGCCGGCGCCCAGGCCGGCCAGCAGGTACTGCAGCGGGTCGGGGGCCACGCCCTGCCCGCCGAACCCGGGTGCGATGTCGACATGCAGGTCGGTGCTGGTGCCCCCGTGGGCCACCGAAGCCGTGACCGCAGCCCCTCCTGGTGCAACAAGCGCGTGGAGGGCCGGTGGAGCTTCTGGAGCCGGAACACCGACGCGTCGTCACGGCCGCGTTCGACCGCGCCGCCCAGGGCATCGATGTCGAGGTTGTTCAGTCTCATCCCCCTATTCAAGGAGTTCATTGAGCAGGAGGGTAGCAGCGGGTCGCGCGGAAGGCCCTACTATTCACGCGAATCGTTGAGGAAGGTGTTGGGGTGGACGGCCGCGAGTTCAAGGACGAGGTGTTCTCTCACTTCGCCCGGATGGGGGCTGCCTTCGGCCATGCCAAACGCGTCGAGATCATCGACGTCCTGGCCCAGGGGGAACGCAACGTCGAGTCCTTGGCCGAGCAGATCTCCGCGAGCATGGCGAACACGTCCCGCCACCTGCAGATCCTCTCCGCCGCCGGGCTGGTCAACCGCCGGATCGAGGGGACCGCACGGGTGTACCGGCTGTCCGACCCCGGCGTCGAGGCGGCCTACCGCACCCTGGTGGGGCTCGCCGAGACCCGTGTGGCTGAAGTCGCGGCACTGAGCGAGGCGTTCTTCGCCCACGCGGACGGCACCCGTCCCATCACGTTCGACGAACTCGACGCCCTCAGCCGTTCGGGCGACGTGGTCCTGGTGGACGTGCGCCCGGCGTCCGAATTCGCCACCGGACACGTCGATGGTGCGCTGAACATCCCGCTGGCCGAGCTCTCCACCCGGCTCTCCGCGCTGCCGGATGACGCCACCGTCGTGGCGTACTGCCGCGGGCCCTACTGCGTGATGGCCGCCACCGCCGTCACTCGCATCCGCGCGGCCGGCCGCCACGCCCTTCGCCTCGAGGGTGGCTATCCCCAGTGGCGCGACGCAGGACGCCCGACCAGCCGGTGCTGAGGGTGTCCTCGCTGGGTGTGCTGCATTGTGTGCTGACAGAACTGGTCATCGTGGGAGTACTTTGCCGACACAAAATGCAGCACGGGGCCTGGTTGGGAACGCCTGACCCCTGCTCCCGCCGCTGAGGACGACGTCTCGCGGCCGGGTCACCCGGAGGACGGATTTGCAGGATCTTCCAGGGCCGTATTAACTTCACTGCACGGCCCGGGGAACTGCCCGGCCCCACGTGAGGACACTTCCATGATGCAGGTCTCCGAGTCGCGCAACGCGACCCTGGCCCTGTCCGCCGCGAGCATCGGTCTCGCCGCGATGAAGCGTTCCTGCGGCTGTTGTGACGCCTGACGCGTCGCTCAATCCCCTTTTTTGCGCTGACGTGACCGCGCCCTGACGGGCCGGTCCTTTCGCGTACCCACCCCCGGATTGCCGGCGCCACCCAGGCGTCCGGTTCAGCGCGCCCCGATGCGCGCCCCCTGCCCTCTCGGCAACCACGATCAACCCACACCCAGGAGAAACCATGTCCACGCTCTTCCTCGTCGAGGTCGTCCCCACCGCCCAGGACGCCACCAACGCGCTGAACACCCTCGCCCAGCTCGACACCCGCGTCCGGGACGCCGGCGCCCAGCTCATCGAGGCCCAGGTCGCCGAGGGTGGCGCGCGGATCTTCGCGATCATCGAGGCCGAGCACTCGGGCCAGATCACCGAGGCCACCGAGGGCCTCGACGCCGCGGAGGTCTCCGAGCCCGCCAAGGTGCGCCTCGTCGGCGCCGACCTCGAGGAGATCAAGGCAGCCCGGCCCGAGGCCGGTTACCTCGTCGAGTGGGACATCCCCGCCCACATCGACATGAACACCTACCTCGCGCGCAAGGCGGCCAAGACCCCGCTGTACGCGGACGTCCCCGAGGTCGAGTTCCTGCGCACCTACGTCCGCGAAGACATGGCCAAGTGCCTCTGCTTCTACAACGGCCCGGACGAGGCCGCCATCAAGCACGCGCGCGACGTCGTCAGCACCCCCGTCGACCGACTGCACGCGCTGGTGAACGTCCAGGTTCCGCTCGCGGGGTTCACGCGATGACCGCCGGGCCCGCCACGCTCGCGCTGGACGCCGTGGCCCGCGAGGTCGCCGCTGCCGCGGCCTCGGTGGACGCCGGGGCCCCGGCCACCGCACACTTCCCCGCGCTCGCCGCGGCGGGCCTGCTCGACCAGGGCGTCGAGGACCTCCTCGCCGGGCGCACTGAGGCCCGCGACGTCCGGGCGGCCGCCGAGACCATCGCCGCGCTGGCCGAGGAGTGCCTCCCGACCGCATTCGGACTGTGGGCCCACCGGGTCGTGGAGGGCTACCTCGCCCGCGCCCCGCGCACGGACGCCACCGTCGCGGCCCTCGCGCAGCTCCGTACCGGCGAGGTCGTCGGCGCGACCGGCATGGCGCAGGCACTCAAGGCGGACGCCGGTGTCGGTGAGTTGGGCATCCACGCCACCCCGGACGGCCAGGGCGGCTGGTACCTGGACGGGTTCGTCGCGTGGGTCAGCAACCTCACCGACGGGGCGGTGCTGGTACTGCCGGCCTCCACCGGCCCGGGGAGCGGTGTGGATGACGGCATCGTGGTCTGGGTCCGGCACGGCACCCCGGGACTGTCCGCCCGCCCCATCACCGGGCTGCTCGCGCTCGACGCCACGGCGTCCGGGACGCTCAAGCTCGACCGGGTGCACGTCCCGGCCACCCACGTGGTGAGCACCGGTCTCGGCGCGTTCGTCCACGCCGTGAAGCCGTCGTTCCTCATCCTGCAGACCTCGTTCGCGGCGGGGTTGATCCGCCGCAGCTGGAGCGAGATCGAGCGGGCCCTGGACCGCGCCGACAACGCGGTCTTCGGCGCGGAGGCGCGGGTGCTGGGCGCCGAGGTCGAGGACTTCCTCGAGCGGTGGCAGACCCTGGCGTCCGACGTGGTCGGTCATCCGGTGCGCGACTTCCTGCAGGTGCGGCTGGACGCCAGCCACCTGGCCCAGCGCGTGACCCGCCTCGAACTGACGCTGGCCGGCGGGCGCGGCTACCTCGCCGCCAACGCCGCCAACCGGCGGTTCCGCGAGGCGGCGTTCCTCCCCGTCCAGTCACCCTCGGAAGGACACCTGCGGTGGGAACTCTCCTCGCCCGCCTGACCGACGTCGACGCCGGCTACGGCGGACGCGCGGTCCTGACCGGCCTCACGCTCGACGTGGTCCGGGGCCGGCGGCTCGTGGTCCTCGGCCCGTCGGGTGCGGGCAAGTCGACGCTGCTCCGGCTGCTGACCCGTGAGATCGAGCCCCAGCGCGGCACGGTCTCGTTCGACGGGCGCGACATCGACCCCGAGGCGGGCACGTCCGCGCCGGTGGTCGAGGGCGTGGTCACCCAGGATCCGGAGCTGTTCGGCTGGCTCACCCTCGCCGAGAACATCGCGCTCGGGCTGCGGTTCGCGGCCAACCGCTCGCGGAGCCTGTCCGGTCCTGCCCGGGTGGACGAGTTGGTCGACCTGCTCGGCCTGACCGGGGTCGTCGACCGCTATCCGGACGAGGTCTCCGGCGGGCAGGCCCAGCGGGCGTCGCTGGCCCGGGCGCTCGCCATCGACCCGGACCTCCTGCTCCTGGACGAGCCGTTCAGCGCGCTCGACCCGGCGACCCGCCACGAGCTCCAGGTCTGGCTCCGCCGCGCCGCGACCCAGCACGGGCTCACCACCGTGCTCGTCACCCACGACCTCGACGAGGCCCTCGTCGTCGGCGACACGATCGTGCTCGTCGACCGGCACGGACGCCTGCGCCACACGTGGTCCAACGCGCGCCCGGCCGCGGACGCCACGGCCGCGCTGGTCCACCCGCTGCGGTCGGTCCTGCGCCGGGGGTACGACGCGGACGACGCCCCCCTCGAAACGGGCGACGAGGAGTTCTCGGGTTTCGCACCGATCGGAGGACGCCGTGGCTGACCTCAATCGCCGGACCCTGCTCCGCACCGCCGGGCGCGCCGGCGCGGCGGTGGGGCTCACCGCCCTGGCCGGCCGCGGGGCGTGGCTGGCGGCCGAACCGGCCGTCGCCGCCCTCACCCCCGCGCTGGAGCGCGAGGTCCGCATCGGCTACCTGCCCATCACGGACGCCTCGGCCCTGCTCGTCGCCCACGAGCGCGGATTCCTCGCCGCTGCGGGGCTGCCGTCCGCCAAGCCCATCCTGTTCCGCTCCTGGGACGCCCTGGCCCAGGCACTCGTCGTCGGCGAGGTGGACGCCGTCCACCTGCTCATGCCGTTCGCCCTCCAGCTGCGCCTGGGACTCCGGGTGCCGCTCAAGGTCGTCGCGTGGGGCCACACGAACGGCTCGACCCTGACCGTCGCCCGCCACATCACCCGCACCGAGGAGCTCTCGGGCACCAAGATCGCCGTCCCCGCCTGGTGGTCCGTTCACTCGGTGCTGGTCCAGCGGATCCTGGCCGAGGTGGGCCTGCGCCCGGTGCTGGGGCGTCCCGCCTCCTCGGGGACCGTCGAGCTCGTCGTCATGCCGCCGTCGGACATGGTGCCGGCGCTGGCGTCGGGGGCGATCGCCGGGTTCACGGTGGCCGACCCCTTCAGCGCGGTCGCGGAGGCGAAGGGGGCGGGCCACGTCCACCGGTTCCTCGGGGATGTCTGGCACGACCATGCCTGCTGCGCGATCACCGTCCGCGCCGACCTCATCGAGGCCCGCCCGCGCGCGGTGCAGGCCCTCACCGACGGGGTCGTCGCGGCGCAGGCCTGGCTCGACGCCAACCGCGCGGGCGCCGGCCCGCTGCTGTCGACGGCGGGTTACCTGCCCCAGCCGGAGCCGGCCATCAGCAAGGTCTTCACCCGCGGGCCGGAGGCGTACACGACCATCAACCGGCACCCCGACTGGCGCCCCGAACGGCTCGGTTTCTCCGCGTTCCCGCAGGCCGGCTACACCGCGTCGCTGGTCGAGCTGTTGCGCGGCACCGCCATCGACGGGGACACCTCGTTCCTCGCCACAGACGCCGCCAGGGCCCACGCCGAGCTGGTCGACGACCGGTTCGTCCGGAACTCGCTCGCCGCGGCCAACATCCCCATCGCCCCTCGTCAGGAGCAGATCGCATGAGTGCCTCGATCCTTGACCTCCGCTGGGCCGCCGCCCTGCGTTCACGGCGGTCGGTGCGCCCGTCCGCCGCCACCGCCGCGTGGCTCCCGCTCACCGGGGTCGTCGCCGCCACCGGATTCTGGTGGCTCCTCACCGACGTGGCGTTCGCCTCGCGGCCGTTGGTCGCGGGGTTCTCCCCGACACTGGCGGTGCGCGGGCTGGCCGAGCTCGCGGCGTCCGGCACGCTCGTGGACGCCGCGGCCGCGTCGGTGCTCCGGCTGCTGGCCGGGCTGGCCGTCGCGTTCGTCCTCGGCGTCGTGGGGGGAGTGGCGCTGGGCCAGCTCGCCTGGTTGGAGAGTGCCACGAGGCCGGTGCAGCTGTTCCTGAAGATGGTGTCGCCGCTGTCGTGGGCGCCGGTGGTGATCATCGCCTTCGGCGTGGGCACCCTCCCCGTCGTCGCCCTCGTCGCCGCGGCCGCGGTGTGGCCGATCCTGACCGCGACGGCCGACGGGGTGCGCGGCGTCCGGCCCGCCCACCGGCAGGTGGCCCGCAACCTCGGGGCCACCTCGTGGGAGGTGGTCCGCCACGTGGTGGTCCCGGCGATCCGGCCGAACGTGCTCGCCGGGCTGCGCCTGGCGCTCGGGCTGGGCTGGGTCGTGCTCGTCCCCGCCGAGATGCTCGGTGTCACGTCGGGTCTGGGCTACGCCGTGCTCAACGCGAAGGACCAGTTGGCCTTCCACCACGTCACGGCGCTCATCATCGTGATCGGCACCATCGGTTTCGCGCTGGACGTCGTCGCCCGGTGGGTGCTGGCCACGCCGAGGCAGCGCCGGGACGAGCGGGGAGGGCCGTGAGTGCCATGGCCGTCGACGCGGGAGCTGCCGCGGTGGTCGTCGCGCCCGCGCGGATCGTGGTGCTGAGCGCCGGGCACGCGCCCGCGTCCAGCACGGCCCGGCTCGCGGGGCTGCTGGGGGATTCCGCGCTCGCGGCGTTGAGGGCGGCCGGACGGGTCGGTTCCGTCGATCACGTGGAGCTGCGGCGCGTGGCGCTGGACGTCACCGCCACCCTGCTGGGGGGCGACCGGACGCCCGCGCTCGCCGCGGCGGTGGCGTCCGTGCAGGCGGCGGACGCGCTGGTCGTCGTGACGCCGACCATCAACGCGTCGTTCTCGGGGCTGCTGAAGTCGTTCCTCGACGTGCTGCCCGTGGACGCCCTGCGCTCGGTCCCGGTGACGATCGCGGCGACCGGTGGGACCCAGCGGCACACGCTGGTCCTCGACCAGGCGGTCCGCCCGATGCTGGGTTACCAGCGCGCGATCGTCCTGCCGAGCTGCCTGTACGTGACGGCGGACGAGTGGGACGGTCCGCGTCCGTCGGGTGCGCTGGCCGAGCGGATCGCCCTCGCCGGAGCCGAGTTGGCCTCGTTCACACCTGTGCGGGTGGGCTGACCTGGCCCTGTGTTGCATTTTGTGTCGGCACAACTGGTCATCATCGGGTTACTTTGCCGACACAAAATGCAACACGGCCCTTGGTGTGGCCTGGGCAGGCTGGTGAGACGGCTCGCAGACGGACCGCCGGCTAGCGAGGGCTTCGCCGTTCCTGAGCCTGGAGCAACGCGGACTGAAGCTCGTCGTCGACGGCGAAGATGTAGAGCCCGTGGACGCCCCGTGTCAGGAGGATGTTGAGCTGGTTGCGCAGCAACTCCTCAGAAGCGTCGTGCTTGCTGCCGTCCAGCAAGGAGCGCTTGTGGGTGGCGTGTCGATTGGCACTGGCTTCACTGTCGAACACGATGTGGCCGTCGCGGTACTTGACGGACGGGCCGATGATCACGCCGACGTAGTTCAGGTCGAACCCTTGGACAGTGAAGATGGACCCGACCTCGTCGATGGTGTGAGGCTGCTCGGCCCAGGAGAGGCCACGCAGTTGGCGCTGGTCCCTCCGGGCGCCACGGTGCTGTCGGTTCCACGGGAGGCGCCACTCGTCGACCGTGACCTCCCACTTTCCTCCGTCCGGAGCTTCGCGGCCGCTCACGTAGGCCCAGTCGAATGTCGCGGTGAGCCTCGACAGCCCGTGGGACTGCTGAGCATTGCGCTGCTTGATCGCTGCGTGAAGCGCGGGGGCCGAATCGAAGACCCGGAGGTCGTAGCGCTCGTCGGTGGGCAGGGCTTCGATCTGGCCTTCGTCGACGAACCGCCGAATCCACTGCCACGTCTGGGGGTCGGCGTGGATCCGCATCTGTTGGTTCAGCTTGATGGTCGTCTGATCCCGCAGCCAAGCGCGCTGGGAGGACTCCCAGTACTGGTTGGCAGCGATGGTCTGCTGGGGATCGAACACGGCGACGACCACCTTCGCGCGCCGCAGCAGATCCTCAAGCTGGTTGGTGCCGCGGTAGGACTGCTTGCCTTGGGTCCACAGCAAGTGCGCCTCGTCGACGAGGAGCACATCGGCATCCAATGAGGGTTGGCGGCCGTTGATGAACCGCGTCGGCTTGCCGACCCGCTCAACCCCGCCCTGCAACAAGCCCAACTTCTGCGCGATCTGGGTGTAGACGGTCAGCTGTTCGTCGTGGTTCACCAGCAGGTGGGCGTCGAGGTCCTGGAAGGCGAACGGGTCGGCCTCCGAGTCCCCACCTTGGAAGAGCTCGTAGAACAGCGCACTGAGGAGCACGGTCTTCCCGGTGCCAGCCGCCCCCTCCACGAGGATCAGGTGGCCCATCTCCGAAGGGGGCTCTTGCGGTGACTGGAGTGCCTTGCGGATCTCCTCATAGATCGCGTCCTTCGCTTGCACCTGTTCGTCGGTGAGCTTGTGGAACGGCGACGCCTTGAAGAGCGCGGAGTCGCGAATGATCGCTTCGGCCGGGAAGAGCTTCTTGTCATGGGTGCGCAGGCTGCGCCAGATCTCCGAGAACACGGCGTCGAAGTACTGCTGGGAGAAGTACCTGCGCTGGGGGTTTGCCCGGCGGTTGTTGAGCGTCTTCACCGAGGCCACGCCGGATAGATACAGCATCAATCGATTCTCGACGTCCAAGGTGAGTGACTTGTTGAAGTACTCATTTCCTATGACGAGCATGCGGGAGGTCGGCGAGTCGGCGAACTTCTTCCAGTCACCGCGGGTGAGGGGGTCCGCTGTGAGGTGCGTTTGGGTGCGGCGGACGATGTCAGTGGTCTCGCCCACGTAGACCTCGTACTGGCCGTCGGCCGGCTCATGCACCACGTAGACCGTGGGGTACTCCCGGAGAAGCTTGTTCCTGCGCTCTGCGGCCATCCCTTGGGCCGCTGACAGTTCCTCGACGAACGAGGTGAGTTCGGTTGTCGTGAAGGCGAGCTCAATGATCTCCGTCTTGCCCACTGGTGATCAGGCCTTGAACGGGGCCACGCCCCGCACTTGGTCGGGAGGAAACCGAGTCTCAGCCCCCGTCAGCTTCGAGTGCGCTGCCCCGACCAGGTCGATGTCCAATGCGTCCGCCAGGCCCATCAAGTAGATGAGGATGTCCGACATCTCCTCGGCGGCACGTTGCTGGCGGGCGGGCTCGCTGAACGCCTGCACGGCAAGGTCAGCGGGCACCCACTGGAACAGCTCGGCCAACTCACCCACCTCGCCGACCAAGGCGAGGATGAGCGACTTCGGGTCGTGGAACTGGTCCCAGTCACGATCAGCGTTGAACGTGCGGTAGCGCTCGCGCAGTTCTTCGAAGGTCTCCGCCATGAGGTCAGTCTCTCATCGGCCCGAGCAGTCATCTGTTTCGGACGAGACCGTGCGGTGTCGCCTGCCATGAGCATGGGACCGGGGTAGCGGGTTTTCTGCCAGGTTCATGGGACCACTTGGATTGCCAGTCATGGGACCACCCGGCGTGTCTTGCCGGTGGGTCCTGGGTCGGCTCGTTGGAT
>NZ_JCAKNG010000011.1:0-89203 GCF_059516005.1 Propioniciclava sp. LT294 | reverse complement strand
GCCCCGGGTCTGATGGAGGCTCTCAGTCCTGGGAAGGGATGATGAGAGTCATGGCAGCAGCGAGGAAGTACAGCGTTGAGTTGCAGCAGCGGGCGACGAGGATGGCGTTGGATGCGCGGAGGGACCCGGAGTCGGCGCGTGGGGCGATCAAGCGGGTCGCCGACCAACTGGGGGTGCACCCGGAGGCGTTGCGGAACTGGGTGCGTCAGGCCGAGGTCGACGGCGGGGTGCGGCCCGGCACGACGACCGATGACGGGGCTCGGCTGGCCGAGCTCGAGCGCGAGGTCCGCGAGCTGCGTCGGGCCAACGAGATCCTGAAGACGTCCGCGGCTTTTTTCGCGGCCGCGGAGCTCGACCGCAAGATCAGGTAGCGGTGCCCGTCGGGGTGCTGGTCGACTACATCGACCAGTACCGCGACCGGTTCGGGGTCGAGCCGATCTGCACGGTGTTGAAGGCAGCTGGTGTGCAGATCGCCCCGAGCACCTACTACGCCGCCCGGGATCGTCCGCCGTCGGCCCGCGCGCTCCGCGATGCCGAACTCGTCGGCCAGATCCGGGCCGCGCACCAGGCCAACCTGGGCGTCTACGGTGCCCGCAAGGTCCATGCCGAGCTCAACCGGACGGGCACCAAGGTCGCCCGGTGCACCGTCGAGCGGCTGATGAAGAACGACGGCCTGCGCGGCATCCCGCGGGAAAAGATTCGCAAGACCACGATCGGTCAGGGCGCGCAGACCGAGCGTCCCGAGGACCTGGTCAAGCGCGAGTTCGTCGCCGGCGCCCCGAACCAGTTGTGGGTGGCTGATCTGACCTACGTCCGGACGCACGTCGGGTGGGCCTACGTGGCGTTCGTGCTGGACGTGTTCAGCCGGATGGTCGTGGGCTGGCAGGTGTCGACCAGCCTGCGCACCGATCTGGCCCTGGATGCCCTCGACATGGGGCTGTGGGCCCGCCGGCGCGCCGGCCAAGATGTCACTGGTCTGGTCCACCACAGCGACCGCGGCGTCCAGTACCGAGCGATTCGCTACACCGAGCGGCTCGCCGAGGCCGAGGCCGTCGCATCGGTCGGGTCCAAGGGTGACAGCTATGACAATGCCATGGCCGAGGCACTCAACTCGTTGTTCAAGGCCGAGTGCATCCGCAACCCCGTGATGCGACCCCAAGGCGGCTGGAAGTCCGTGGTCGATGTCGAGATCGCCGTCGCCGAGTACGTCGACTGGTACAACCACCGGCGCCTCCACGGCGAGATCGGGCTCGTCCCGCCCGCCGAGTACGAGACCAACCACTGGGCGAGCCAGCCCGTCGAGCACTACCGTAAGAACCCGGTCCTCACCGAGGTCGGATCCACCTAACCGAGCCTCCACGAAACCCGGGGCGATTCATCATGGTCAGTTGGCTGGCTGACAACACGATCCCGGGAACCGCCTTCACGCGGCCGAAGTTAACGGTGACGGTCGCCAGGTTGCTCTACGCGTTTGTTGTTGGCCACGACGCTGATGGGGTTGCTGGGTGCCGGGCGCGCCCTCCACGACAGGCTGGGCGGCACGCTCGTCGTCACTCAAGCGCGACGCAACTAGAAGTTCGGGCCGAGGCGTTTACCGGATCTGCCGCTGGGCGGCCGGGTGTGTTTGCTGGCGGTGGGACAGTTGCCAGCTCAAGCGACCTTCTTGCTGTAGCGCTGGCGGGCGGCCTCGCCGCTGGTGCCGACGAAGGAGCCGATGGCCGACCAGGGCATCCCAGCCTCGCGCGCCTTGCGCACTGCCTCGATCAAGTGGCGTTCGGCTTCGGAGCGCTCAGCGACAGCGGCGCGCAGTAGTGTGACGGCGCCGGGGTCGAGCTCGTCGGCAGGGTCCGGTTCGTAGGACTCGAAGCGCGCCGCGAGTTCGTCGGCGTGTTGCAGGATCTCGTCAACAGTGCGCGGCATGGTCATCACCTCAGGAACTTCTCGCGGGCTCTCATTGCATGGACGATGACGTGCACATGGTCGCCATCGACATAACCGATCTCCAGGAAGATCGCGGACTGGTTCGGGCCGACGATCATCGTGAACCCGTCGCCCAGATCCCAGATCCTGACGGGATTTCGGTACGCGTGGAGAATCTCGGGTTCGTCGAGTCCGTGCTTGAGCGCGGACGGCGCGACGATGGGATCCTCCGTCACGAGTCCAAGGTAACTTGTCGGCCCGGCGGGGTCAACGTCCGAGCCGAACATCCCCATCTGCCGCCGGTCGCGTGTCCTCAGAGTTGGAGGTGCAGGCGGAGGACGTCGTCGAGTTTGGTCATCAGGTGGGTGGGAAGTCGGCCAATGACCGGACCCAGGCGTTCCACCGAAACCGAACGAACTTGTTCTGCTTGGGCCTTCGAATCCACAGGGATCCCCGTCTCGGCAGCGGAGAGGAGGACCTGGAAGGGGAAGACCCGCGTGATGTTGCTGGTGAGGGGGACCACGGTGACAACGCCCCGCCCCAGCCGGGCTGCGGTGGCGTTGGCGTTGTCGTTGCTCACGATGACAGCTGGCCTCCGCTTGTTGGCCTCTGCTCCGCGGGCCGGTTCCAGATCGACCAGCCGGATCTCACCGCGGAGCATCAGGCATCCCATCGGCCGTGGCGGACTCCCACGCGCCGGCGTCACCCGAGCCTTCCCACTCCTGCCATGCTGCTTCGTAGGCGGACTGGAGCTCTGCGTCGCCGAGCAGCCTTATCGCCTGCTGGATGGCCGCGGACCGGGACTTCAGCCCTGCCGCGTGGGCGTACTTGTCCAGCGCTGCCACCTCGCTCTCGGAGAGGCTCACACTCAACTTCACCTGACTCATGCGACCAGCATACTACTCGGGTTCCTACCACGGTAGCTTTACCGGATCTGCCGTCGGTCGCGCGGTCGATCTGCCGATGGTCGGGCGTCCGTACGTGAAGAGCAGCATGGGTGCGTCCTACGACGTCAACGCCCCCGGGGACGGGCGCGCGGGCTGTGGGGAGGGCGGAATGGCCATGCGGTGTGGCTCGCTTCCGAGGCGCTGCGTGGCCCACCGGGTGTCTGGCGGCAGATCATGAGGAGGTCGGGTCAAGCCCCCTGCGGCTGGCCCTCCAGGTCCGGCCGTCTGGTCCGGCCGGCCTGCACAACCTCCACGGCGCCGCGCCACACATGATGAGCACTGCCGTGTTGGCCAGTTCGGGGTGCGGCTGTTGGCGGGCGATTCGCTTCCGGTGACTCCGGTTGGTACCGTCGTTCGCGTTGGTTGGTGTTTGAGATGTTCGTTTGCACGTTGGTTCGAGCGCCGGGTCTCTGGCGTTGGTTGTCCTGTCGGGAAGCGTCCCTTTGCAGCTCCATCACCCGAGCGTGCGCGACCGCGGATGCTCCGCTTTCCACATGAGGAGAACAATATGGCCACCGGTACCGTCAAGTGGTTCAACGGCGACAAGGGCTTCGGCTTCATCAGCCCTGATGATGGTTCCGCCGACGTCTTCGCCCATTTCTCGGCGATCAACTCGGGCGGGTTCCGCTCCCTGAACGAGGGCGACAAGGTCTCCTTCGAGTCCCAGCAGGGCCCCAAGGGTCTGCAGGCGGCGAACATCACCGTCATCTGACCCAATCTGAACGGGCCCGGCTAACACATGCCGGGCCCTTTTGGCGTTGTGCCTGCTTCGCGCGTCACCGCCCATTGGCCCGCCCCAGTTCGACCGGGGCGTACCTGCGACCATGATCCGCCTGCCGCCACGGCTGCCCGCCACCCGCGCAGGCGATGAGCGCTCACGCTGGTCGCCGTCACCGCAGAAACGCTGATACCTGGCGCAAGAGATCCGCTTCTGCCGCCGAGCACACGCATGGCAGAACCGAGGCCGTCTCACAGTCAGCACGGGTGGCCCGTCTCAGGCCCGGACCTTGAGGCGTGCGCACATCTCCGATTGGGTGTCGTCGGACGCAGCGCAACGCCCCCGAGTCGTGATCGACTCGGGGGCGTTGCGTCCTTGCTCGTCAGGCCGCGACGGCGGCTGTCTTGCGGCGGGCGGCCGTCACACCGATGCCCGAGAGGACGCCGAGGGCGATGGCACCGTAGGAGGCCAGCGTGGACCAGGACAGGCCCAGCGCCGCGTCGAGGGAGTAGACGCCGGGGCCGGTCAGGGCGAGGACGGCACCGAGGACCGCGTAGACGAGGGGCAGTTCGTAGCCGCCGTCGGTGGCCCACAGTCCCTTGCCGCCGTGGACGGCGGCCGCGACGAGGAGCGTCCCGATGACACCCGCGCCGGCGAGCGGGGTGAGCAGGCCAAGCGCCAGGAGTAGGCCGGCGCCGAGCTCGGTCGCTCCGGCGAGCAGGGCCATCGTCCGTCCGGGACGAAAGCCCAGTTGATCGAAGAAGGCGCCGGTTCCCTCGAGGCCGTGGCCGCCGAACAGGCCGAATAGCTTCTGGGCGCCATGGCCGGCGATGAGCAGGCCGAGCAGGAGACGGAGGATCAGGAGACCGAGGTCCATGGGTGTGCCTTTCAAGGATATTGGTTGAACAGTAAACTAGTCACCCTGACTCGTCAACCGATACATGGTGTTGGCCGGCAAACCCGGCCCGCGTGGTGCGTCGACCATGAGGGCAGGGGCGATGCATCGATCGAATGTGCAGCCGTGACCGAGCCTCGGTCCGGTTGCCTGCCGATCCCGATGGCACACTCGTTGCCTGAGATCCGACGCTGATCCTCAGCGCGCCTCGCATTCAAGGAAGGGATCCTGGATGGCCGACCGTGCACCCCGATTCGAGTTGGTCGACGCCAGCATCGAGGACATCCTTGCGGCGCTCCGCCGCGGCGAGATCACGAGCGTTTGGCTCACGCAGTGCTACCTGGATCGCATCGCCGCTTTCGATCGCGGAGCTGGGGGCCTGAACTCCATCCCGGTGCTCAACCCGGAGGCCTTGGCCGAGGCCGCTGAATCCGACCGGCGTTGGCGGGCAGGGATCCCGCGGGCACTGGAAGGTGTGCCGTACACGGTCAAGGATTCCTACAGCGTCGCGGGGCTCACAGTGGCGGCAGGGTCGCCGGCGTTTGAGCACCTGAATGCCCTGCAGGATGCCTTCTGCGTCGAGAAACTGCGTGAAGCCGGCGCTGTGCTGATCGGGAAGACCAACATGCCGCCGATGGCCGACGGCGGAATGCAGCGCGGCCTGTATGGACGGCCCGAGAGCCCGTACAACCGGGAGTTCCTCGCTGCGGCGTACGCGTCCGGATCCTCAAGTGGATCCGCTGTGGCCACGACAGCGAACCTGGCCGCGTTCGGCATGGGAGAGGAGACCGTGTCTTCGGGACGCAGCCCGGCCTCGAACAACTCCCTGTGCGCGTACACCCCTTCCTGGGGCCTCATCTCCATCCGCGGCAACTGGCCGCTGCATCCTGCGCGTGACGTCGTCGTGCCCCACACCCGCTCGATGCCCGACATGCTCCGGGTCCTCGACGTCCTTGTCCGTGACGACCCGGAATCCCGGGGAGACTTCTGGCGCCACCAGCAGGTCATCACGCTTCCGCGGCCCAGCGAGCACCGGCCGCACTCGTACCTGGAGCTGCTCGATCCGCGGGCGTTGGAGGGCAAGCGACTTGGTGTGCCCGCGGTGTTCTTGAACGAGGACCCGGGCATGCCGATCGTCCTCCGCCCGTCCGTGCTCGAGTTGTGGAATGCGGCCAGGCGGCGACTCGAGTCCTTGGGCGCGGAGATCCTCGTCACCGACTTCCCCCTCGTCGAGCGGTACGAGCAGCCCAGGCGCGCAGGGGTGCCGCACGTTCTCGAGCACCTGCCGGCCACGTGGCGGTCCGCCGAGGAGGAGCACTTCCTGCCCTTCGGCTGGGACGACTTCCTGCGCGCCAACGGGGATCCCACGTGCGACACGCTCGCCGCCGTCGATCCCGACAGGATCGCACCCCGCCCGCCTGGCACGCTGCCGGACCGCTTCGACGACGAGGCTGACCGGTTCACCCATGCCGTGGCATTCGCACGCGGGGGCATCCCCGACCCCCGCCGGCGCAGGGACTTCCGGGCAGGACTGACCGCCCTGCACTTGTTGCGCAAGTCCCTGTTCGAGGATTGGCTGGCCGAGCACGCCTTGGACGCCATCGTGTTTCCGGCGAACGGTGACGTGGGTGCCGCAAACGCCGACGTCGACCGCGGCGCGGCCGACCATGCCTGGTCGAACGGGGTCTACTTCTCCAACGGCAACTCCGCATTCCGTCGCCTCGGCATCCCCACCGTCACGGTGGCGATGGGCATCATGTCCGACATCGGCATGCCGGTTGGCCTGACGTTCGCGGGCCACGCGTACGACGACCTGGAGCTGCTGCGATTCGCTGCCGCGTTCGAAGCAGGCGGTTCCGGTTCCCTCCGCCGCCCACCTCCCGAGACCCCGGCACTCTTCTCCCAACCTGGCTGATCGCGCCACAGCGGGCGCTTCGGTGAATCGCACTGGGTTTCGTGGGCAATGGCCTCACTTCCAGTCTGTGATCAGGCATGTCACCTCGAACTGGCTCGCACAGCATCCCCAATGCGTGCATCAGGCCAGGCGCTGCGACGACGCAGGGGGATCCAGGGTCAGAAGGGGAACGCCCGAGGCGAGTCCCGTGTCGTCACCCACTGCAACTCGGTGAGGTCGTCCACGGCGAAGCCGGTGCTGAACCTGCCCCAGCCACTGTCCTTGGTGCCGCCGAACGGCATTTGGGGTTCATCGTTCACAGGCTGGTCGTTGACGTGGATGATGCCGGCTTGTAGTCGACTGGCCACCTCCAGGCCCTGCACGCTGTCGCCGGCGAGCACGGCTGCGGTCAACCCGAATGCCGAGGCGTTCGCCCGGCTGATGGCCTCCTCCCGGTCCTTGACCACTTCAAGGACGACCACGGGGCCGAACGTCTCGTCGAAGGCAAGCTCGATGTCCTTCGGAACGTTCGTGAGCACGGTCGCTGGATAGCAGGGAGGGGCGGCGGTTCCACCGGCGATGACCCGCGCTCCACCCGCGACCGCTTCACGAACGCGGCGGCTGATCTTGGACAAGGCCCAGGGATTGATCACGGGACCGATGACCGTCCGAGGGTCGCGGGGGTCGCCCATCGGAAGGCTGGCGACTTTGTCAGCGAAACGTCGGGTGAACTCGTCGGCGATGGCAGCCTCGACGTAGATGCGTCGGGCGCACATGCACACCTGGCCCTGGTGTACGAAGGCACCGAAGGCGGCGGCTTCGACCGCATAGTCCAGATCGACGCCCTCCAGCACGATGAGTGGGTTCTGGCCACCCAACTGCAGGAGGAGGCGCTTGAGGTGTCGTCCGGCGTTCTCGGCCAGGCGGCGTCCCGTCGCCGTGGAACCGGTGAAGGTGATGCGGCGAACGAGGGGATTGGCCACGAGCTCGTCTCCCACGAGGCCCGCGTCCCCCGAACCGTGCGTGATGATGTTGAGGACGCCGCTCGGCAGTCCCGCCTCCGACATGACTGCGCCCAGGAGGAGCCCCGTCAGGGGGGCCTCTTCCGAGGGCTTCAGCACCACGGAGTTGCCGAGGGCCAGAGGCGCGGCGATCGTCCGTGCGGTGAGGGTCAATGCGGCATTCCAAGGGGCAATGGCACCCACCACACCGACAGGCTTCCTGATCGCCATGGCGCGCGTCCCGGGGACGTCGGAGGGCAGGAGCTGGCCAACTGGCTGGTAGGGGAGAGCTGCACACTGGCGGAACAGGGACACGGCGAAGTCCACTTGGATGTCTGCGAAGTGTCGCGTGCACCCGGTCTCGTTGGCCAGCAGGGCCCGCAACTCCTCCCGCCGACTCTCCAGGATCGTCCCAGCGGCCAGGAAGACGTCCTGGCGCACGCGTGGCGCGGAATCGGCCCACGGGGCGAACGCCTCGTGCGCGAGGCGGATCGCTTCGCGCGTGTCCTCCGGATCGCCTGCGGCCACCGTGGCGAGTACCTCGCCGGTCCAAGGGTTCGTGGTCTCGAACGTGGCGCCCAGTCGCGAGTCGACCCATTCGCCGCCGATGAACATCCTCTGGTGGGGGACTGCTGTCACGGCTGTTCCTCTCGGGTGCGCATCGGGCGGGATTGGTGAGAGTGAGTGCATCGCATTCCACGACGCAGCCGTACTCGTGTTCCAGTAGACGGAACTCTGTTCTGCTCTTCGGTCACGGAAGGTAGCCCATGCGCTGCGAGATGTCCCGTCCGGTTCGTCGCAGGGGCAACTCGAAGCGATCGGTCACCGCAGCCAGGGTGGCATTCCATGCGCCGAGGTGGACCGCGAGCCCGACTGCGGCGATCGTCTCGCCGAAACGATCCCTGACCGGCACCGCCAGGGCCCGGACGCCGGGGGCCAACTCCTCGTTCGCCACGGCCAGCCCGACCCGCTCGATCGTCTGGAGCGTGGTGAGTAGTTCCTCGCGCGAGGTGATGGTGCCGGGGCCTCGCCGGATCAGGTCCATCCTGTCCAGCGCGCGACGAGTGGCCACGGGATCTCGGTGTGCCAACAACACCTTGCCCAACGCCGTGCAGTAGGCAGGAAGCCTGCTTCCTACGTGCAGGTCGAGCTGGATCTGGAAGCCCGCCCGGGTCGGGCGTCGGCGGTCGACGTAGACGATGTCCGTGCCGTCCAAGACGGCCAGACTCGCCGTCTGGTTGGTCTCTTCCGACAACTCCTGGAGCATCCTGCCGGCGACCTGGACCACCTCCCGTGAGCCGTGCGCGGCGGCGGACAGGGCTGCCGCAGCGGGGCCAAGTCGGTACCGACGGGTCTCTCGGTCTTGTTCCACGTAGTCGAGGCGTACCAGCGCCGTGAGATAGCGGTGGCAGGTGCTTTTGCTCAGCCCGCTGGCCTTGCTGATCTCGACCAGCCCCAGGGCCCCGGACCGACCGGCCAGGGCCGAGAGGACGGTCAACCCCCGTTCGAGCGCTTGGGTGCTGGCGCCGGGCGGCGGAATGTCCCGAACCACGTCGTCCACGACTGCATCGTACCAAAAATGGAATCAAGTTCTGGCAGCTGGAACATTTCGTTGACCGTGCCGCGCGCATCCGCGCAAGATCTCGCCCCAACGGGTCCGCCGGGTCACGGACCGATCGAACAAGGGAGTCGACGTGAGCAATGCAATCCCCTCGGCAATCAGCCGCCGGCAGCTCATCAGGGGCGCGGGAATCGGAGCCGCGGCGCTGGGCGCGATGCCGCTCCTCAGTGCGTGTGGTGGCTTGCGCGGCAGCAGTTCTGGCGTCGGTGGCGACGTGCTGAAGATCGGTTACGTCAGCCCGCAGACCGGCCCGCTGGCGGGATTCGCCGCTGCCGACAACTTCGTCGTCTCCCAGATCAATGAGGCCATGCGCAGCGGCCTCACCATCGGCGGACGCAAGAGGTCGATCGAGATCGTGGTCAAGGACACCCAGTCCAGCCCGAACCGGGCGACCGAGGCCACCCGACAGCTCATCAGCGAAGGTGTCGACTTGATTGTGGGGTCGTCGACGCCGGACACCACCAACCCGGTGGCCGACCAGTGCGAGTCCAACGGCACCCCCAACGTCACCACCATCGCCCCTTGGGAGGCGTGGTTCCATGGACGCGGCGGCAAGTCCGGCGAGGGCTTTGAGTACACCACCCTGTTCTTCTTCGGCATGCAGGAGTTCGCCGACTGCTTCGTCCCCATGTGGGAGCGCGCTGGTGCTTCCACGAAGAACGTGGCCGCGTTGTGGCCGAACGACACCGACGCGAACGCGTTCCGCAACGGCCTGTCCAAGTTGGCGGGTGCACGGGGCTGGACGACCATCGACGGTGGCGCGTACCAGAACGGCACGACGGACTTCACCGCCCAGATCACCAAGTTCCGTCAGTCGGAAGCTGAGCTGTTCACCTGCACCCCGATTCCTCCGGACTTCCAGACGTTCTGGCGGCAGTCACGTCAGCAGGGGTTCCAGCCGAAGCTGGCCACGGTCGCCAAGGTGATGCTGTTCCCCACGGAGGCGGAAGCTCTCGGTGAACTCAGTAACAACATCGCCACTGACATCTGGTGGAGCCCTGCCCACCCGTACAAGTCGGCCCTCGACGGCACCACTGCGCAGCAGTTGGCCGACAAGTACGCGGAGTCCACGGGCAAGCAGTGGACCCAGGCCCTGGGTTCCATCTACTCGCTGTTCGAGATCGCCATCGAGGCGCTCAAGAAGGCCAGCGATCCCAAGGACAAGAAGGAGGTCGCCAGGAACCTCCGCGAGATGCAGCTCGACTGCATGAGCGGTGTGCTCGACTTCACGAAGGGTCCCGAGCCGGGCATCGCCATCCAGCACCCGGTGGGCGGCCAGTGGCGGCCCGGCACGAAGTTCCCCTGGGACATCGTCATCGTCGACAACACACCGAACCCGGCCGTGCCGATCGGTGGCGACCTGCAGTTGACGAACGCGTGACCTCCGCCACTCCACTCCTGAGCCTCCGACAGGTCACGAAGCAGTTCGGGAAGGTCGTCGTCGCGAGCGCCTTGGATCTCGAGGTCCCCCAGGGGGAGGCCTTGGGGATCGTGGGGCCCAACGGTGCGGGAAAGAGTTCCCTCTTCGCCATGATCTCCGGGGACCTGCGGCCCGACGCGGGTGCTGTCCTCCTGGATGGTGTCGACGTGACCGCCAGCCCGGCCTACCGGCGGACGCGGGCGGGTATCGGGCGCTCGTACCAGATCCCTCGGCCCTTCACGCACCTGACGGTGTTCGAGAACGTCCTCGTGTGCTGCCACCAAGGGGGTGGGCTGCGTGGGCGGGAGGCGTCCGAGTGGGCTGGTGAGGTGCTGCGAAGAACGGGCTTGGTGTCGCAGGCGAACGACCCCGCTGGGCGGTTGGGTCTCCTCCAACGCAAGCGGCTCGAGATGGCACGTGCGCTGGCGACACGACCCAAGCTGGTGCTCCTCGACGAGGTCGCCGGTGGGCTGACCGAGCCGGAGGTCGCGGAACTGGTCGAGATCGTGGGTGACATGCAGCGCGAGGGTCTCACCGTGGTGTGGATCGAACACGTGGTTCACGCCTTGGCCAAGGCGGTGCCCCGCATGATCTGCCTGGCGGGAGGGCGGATCGTGGCGGACGGGACGCCGCACGAGGTGCTCGCTGACGACCAGGTCCGCGAGCTGTACCTGGGTGGCGGGCCCGAGGGCGAAGACATGGAGGTGCCGACGTGACGCTCCTGGAGGTTCGCAACGTGGACGTCCACCATGGACAGCTGCACGCGGTGCGCGGCTTGACCTTGACCGTGGCCGAGGGCGACGTGGTTGCTGTGATCGGCGCCAACGGAGCGGGCAAGTCCACGCTCATGCGTGCGGTCGCCGGCAGCTATCAACCCACGGCCGGCGAGATTCGTCTGGCTGGGCGTGACATCACGAGACTGCCCGCTCACCGCAGGGTGGCTGAGGGGATTGCCCTGGTTCCTGAGGGCAGACGCCTCTTCCCCAGCTTGACGGTTGAGGAGAACCTCTTGACGGGGGCCTTCCTCAGGCGTCCGGGGCACTGGACGCTGACCCGCGTGCTCGAACTCTTCCCGTGGATGGTTGGCCGCCGCAAGCAGAATGCTGCCCAACTCTCCGGGGGGGAGCAGCAGGCCGTCGCCATCGGGCGCGCGCTCATGACCAATCCCGGCGTGCTCCTCATCGACGAGCTGTCCCTTGGGCTCGCACCCGTCGTGGTGCGGCGGATCTATGAGGTGTTGCCTGAGATCACCGAGTCGGGCACCAGCGTCCTGCTGGTCGAGCAGGACGTCTCGCAAGCCATGCGGGTGGCCCGCCACGTGTACTGCCTCCTCGAGGGGCGTGTCGTCCTCGAGGGCCGCCCAGCCGACCTGTCGGCCGAACAGGTCGCCAACGCCTACTTCGGGATCTCGGCGCCCGACGAACCAGCGAAGGGAGCATGACGTGGAGTGGGTGAACGCCTTGGTCCAAGGCATCCTGCTGGGCGGGCTGTATGCCCTCTTCGCCACGGGGCTCTCGATGATGTTCGGGGTCATGCGGATCGTGAACCTCGCACACGGAGACCTCGCGGTGCTCGCAGCCTTCCTGACGTTGGCCACCGTGATGGGGACGGGGATCCCGCTCTGGGTCGCCGTCGTGGTCGTGGCGCCACTGTTCGGACTGCTGGGCTACCTGACCCAACGCGTGCTGCTCCAACGCGGGTTGGCCGCCGGCCCGATGTCCACGCTCGTGGCAACCTTCGGTCTCTCCATCATCATCCAGAACGTCCTGTTGGAGGTGTTCTCGGCTGACACCCGTACCTTGGATGCAGGCAACCTGGCCCTGACGTCGCTGCGGGTGAACGAGTACGTCGCCGTCCCTTGGCTCGCGCTCCTCACCTTCGGCCTGGCGCTGCTCGTCATGGTGGCACTTCAGGCCTTCCTGTCCCGCACCAGCCTCGGACGCATCATGCGCGCAACGTCGGACGACCGTGACACGGCGACGTTGGTGGGTGCGGACTCCCGCCATGTCTACGGGGTCGCGACCGCGATCGCGTTCGCCACGGTGGCCCTGGCCGGCATGCTCATGGCGATGCGCTCGTCCGTCGACCCATCGGCTGGGCAGGTGCGGCTCCTCTTCGCCTTCGAGGCGGTGGTGATCGGCGGTCTCGGATCACTGTGGGGAACGCTGCTCGGTGGCATGCTGCTGGGCCTGACCCAGGCGCTCGGGAGCCAGATCGATCCCGCACTCACGATCCTGGGCGGTCACCTCGTGTTCCTCGCCGTTCTGGCCTTCCGCCCCGAGGGCCTGATCCCCAGGAGGAAGCTGTGACCGTCACCGATGCGCTGCTGGCACGCCACACCCCTCCGGTGCAGGTGCGGCGGTCCTCCCGGTCGACGCTGATCGGAGCCGTTGCGCTCGTTCTCCTGGTCGGCCTGCTGGCCTCTCTTCCCTTCCTGGTCGAGGTGAGTGTCACCGACCCGCTCGTCAACCTCTTCATCCTGGTGGCCCTGGCCAGCATGTGGAACCTGCTGGCGGGCTTCGCCGGCCTGGTGTCCGTGGGTCAGCAGGCCTACCTCGGGCTTGGGGCCTACTCGGTGCTCGTCCTCGCCGAGTCGGGGGTCCAGGCCTACATCGCCATCCCGCTGGCGGCCTTGGTCGCCGTTGTCTTCGCCCTGCCCACCTCATGGTTGGCGTTCCGACTTCGCGGAGACTACTTCGCCATCGGCACGTGGGTCATCGCTGAGGTCTATCGATTGGTCACGCAGCGCATCGGCGCAGTGGGGGGTGCGAGCGGCAAGTCACTGACGACCCTGTCCGGGATCGACCCCGTCCTCCGCAACGCGCTCACGTACTGGGCGTCCCTCGCCCTTGTCGTCGCAGCTGTGATCGTCTGCTACCTGCTGTTGCGCAGCAGGCTCGGTCTGTCCCTGATGGCGGTCCGCGACGAGGAGACGGCCGCCAACGCCGTGGGCATCGACGTGGTGCGGGCCAAGCGATGGGTCTACCTGATCGCGGCAGCGGGCAGTGCCATGGCCGGTGGGGTACTGCTGGTGGCCTCCCTGAGCGTCAACCCGGACGCCGTGTACTCGGTCCAGTGGTCGGCGTACATGATCTTCATCGTCGTGATCGGTGGCATCGGCCGGATCGAGGGGCCCCTCGTGGGCGCGATCGTCTTCTTCGCCCTTCAGCAACTGCTGGCGGACTACGGCACGATCTACCTCATCGTCCTCGGCGTCCTCGGCGTGCTCGCTGCGTTGTGGCTACCGCTCGGCCTGTGGGGCTGGGTGGAGGACCGCACCCGGATCAGCCTGTTCCCGATCGGGCACCGCGTGACCATCCCGGACGAGGCGGTGAACGATGTCTGACGAGGCCCTGCGGCTCATCCGCCTTTCCCTGGTCGAAGCGGCGGACGCCGTTCGGTCGGGAGGTGACCTTCGGGGACACCGTCCTGCCGATCGAGTTCGTCCTCACCCGGCTGACAAGCATCTTCAATGCCATGGGCATCCCGGTCGTGAGTGTGCCGGTCACCGCGGGTCTGCTCCCCGTGGGCGTCCAGATCGTGGGCCGGCCCCAGGACGACGACCTGGCCTTGGCCATCGCAGGCGTCATCGAAACAGCCACCACAAGAAGGAGTCAGCATGAGGATCACGGCTGCGGTCGTCGAGGAAGTGGGCGGCCCGTTCACGGTCACCGAGCTTGACCTGGACGGCCCTGGTCCGGGCGAGGCGCTCGTGCGGATCGTTGCCACGGGCATCTGTCACACCGACGAGATCACACGGCACGGGGATCTGCCCATGCCCTTCCCCGGCGTGCTGGGGCACGAGGGTGCGGGCATCGTCGAGGCGGTGGGCGACGGAGTCACCCGCGTGGCGGTTGGCGACCACGTCGTGCTGGGCTGGCCTTCGTGTGGGAGCTGCAGGGCCTGTCGGCAGGGCGAGCCACGCTACTGCCAACGGTTGGGTGAAGCCCTCTGCGGCGGGGCCCGCCTGTTGGGGCCGCGTGCCGGCGAGACAGCGCTGCGGCGCTCGGATGGTGGTCTCGTCCACAGCCACTTCTTCGGACAGTCGTCGTTCGCGACGCACGCCCTGACGTGGGCTGACTCGCTCGTCGTGGTGCCTTCCAGCGCTGACCTGGCCCTGCTCGGGCCCCTCGCGTGCGGAATAGCGACGGGGGCGGGCGCGGTCTTCAACACACTGAAGCCGGGTCTCGACAGCAGCATCGTCGTGTACGGGTCAGGCGCCGTCGGGCTCTCGGCCGTGATGGCGGCGCGACTCACTCCCGCGACGCGCATCATCGCCGTCGACCGGCACCCGAATCGGCTGGCCTTGGCAGAACGGTTCGGGGCGACCCACGTCATCAATGTCGCTGATCAGGACGCCGTCGCGGCCGTCCACGACATCTGTGGCGGTCCCGCTGACTTCGCCGTGGAGTGCACCGGCGTCATCTCCGTGGTGCGCCAAGCGGTCGACAGTGTGGGCATGCTCGGGACGTGCGCCCTGATCGGCGGTGCCCCCGCCGGCGCTGAGTTCACCGTGGATCACCTGACGACGCTGTGGGGCAAGCGCATCGTCGGAACGCTGGGGGGCAGCGGCACCGGCCAGGAACTCATCGGGACCTTGGTCGAACTCAATGCCCAAGGTCGGTTCCCCTTCCACGAACTCATCACGTTCTACGAGCTGGACGACATCCAGCGGGCCCTTGACGACGCCCTTGCCGGCGGGGTCCTCAAGCCCGTCCTCCGGATGCCCACCGCCCCCTGACCCCCGGCGGTGCCCCTGGGGCCCCGCTGCTCTCCCCAACAACTCGCGAAAGGCGCTCACCATGTCTCTTCTGGACTCAATCGATTGGCAGGGCAAGATCTTCAAGGCGGGCCAGTGGCAGTTGGCCCATGGGGGCGAGTTCGACGTGATCGAGCCCGCCACCGGGCAGCGGCTGGCGACGATGGGCTCGGCCGACGCCGTCGACGTCACGGAGGCCGCAGAGGCAGCGGCGGAGGCCCAGCGCTCGTGGGCCGCGCTGCCCTTCACCCAGCGGGCCGCTGTGATGCGGAGGGCCGGTGACCTGTGGCAGGAGCACGCGGATGAGATCAGTTCGTGGAACGTGCGCGAGGTCGGTGCGGTCCGGGGCATGGCCGGGTTCGCCCTCCACGTCGCCGCCGAGGAGTGCTACGAGGCGGCCGCGCTGACCGGCCAACCCAACGGGAGCCTCCTGACCAGCGAGCAGCCCCGCCTATCGATGTCGCAGCGCGTGCCGGTGGGCGTGGTCGGAGTGATCTCCCCCTTCAACGTGCCGATCATCCTCGGTATCCGCTCGGTGGCACCGGCGCTGGCCCTGGGCAACGCCGTCATCTTGAAGCCGGATCCGCGCACCGCGGTCACGGGCGGAGTGGTGCTCGCTCGCATCTTCCAGGAAGCAGGGCTGCCTGATGGCGTGCTCGAGATGCTCCCGGGAGGCCGGGAGGCGGGCGAGGCGTTGGTCGTGGATCCACTGGTTCCGGTCATCTCGTTCACGGGGTCGACCCCGGTGGGCCGCCGGATCGGCGCGCTGGCCGGTGAGCACCTCAAGCGGGCCCACCTCGAGTTGGGTGGAAACTCCGCCCTGTTGGTCCTGGAGGACGCGGACGTTGAGCAAGCCGTCAACCTCGCTGCCTGGGGATCGTTCTTCCACCAGGGCCAGATCTGCATGACGACCGGCCGGCATCTGGTGGCGAGCCGCATCTACGACGACTTCGTCGACGCCTTGAGCGCCAAGGCCAAAGCACTCCCGGTCGGTGACCCGGCCCGGGAAAACGTCGCACTGGGACCCGTGATCGACGCCGGTCAGCGCGACAAGATCCATGGCCTTGTCACCGCCAGCCAGGTGCAAGGGGCGAGGCTGGCAGCGGGCGGGACCTACGAGGACCTCTTCTACCGCCCGACGGTGCTGGCGGACTCGCCGATCGACGCACCTGCCTTCGCTGAGGAGGTGTTCGGGCCCGTTGCGCCGGTGACCAAGGTCGACTCGGTGGAGGACGCTGTGAGCTTGGCGCGCATGAGCGAGTACGGGTTGTCGTTGGGGATCGTCACCCAAGACGTCATGCGGGGATACGAGCTGGCACGACAGATTCCCACGGGGATCGTCCACATCAACGACCAGACCGTCAACGACGAGGCTGTTGCTCCCTTCGGTGGCGTCCACGCGTCGGGGACCGGATCGCGATTCGGCGGGGCGGCTGCCAACATCGAGGCCTTTACGGAAACCCGCTGGATCACCATGCGCGGCACGCCTCCCACGTACCCCTTCTGACAGCGGAACAGACCGGAGAAAGGCAACGACATGACAGCACCGCGGGACATCACGGACCTGTACCTCGCCCCGCTCGCGTTGGAACTGGACGATCGGCTCGAACAGTTGGCCGGCCTCTCGGTGGACGACTTGTTGTTCAAGGTCGCGCTGGACACCGGGAGAGAACCCCGAACCAACGATGAGCATCGGGAGGGGCTCTTGCGGGTCATCACCGACGGCTTGGACCTACACGGGTGGACCGTGCGCCTCACCCCCAGGGGAGTCCGGCTCGAGCACGGGGATCACTTCCTGGTCCTCGGTGTTGGGCGCGCTGTGCTGGATTTCATCGGCCAGTGACGGCGGCGCTTCTTCCACCCAATGTGCATCATCGGGTAGATGGATCCCGGGAGTTGGCGGTGGCAGCCTACATGCAGGCCCGTCGCGCTCCGTGACGCGGCCAGTCCCTCAAGGAGGCGGCATGAAGGCACTCGTGTATCACGGCCCGGGCAACAAGGCCTGGGAGGACGTCCCCGATCCGGTCATCAAGGAGCCGACGGACGTCATCATCAAGGTGGAGATGACCACCATCTGCGGCACGGACCTGCACATCATGAAGGGCGATGTGCCGGCCGTCACCGACGGGCGCATCCTCGGCCATGAAGGTGTCGGCACGATCACGGCGGTCGGCGACATGGTGAAGCAATGGCAGGTGGGCGACCGCGCCATCATCTCGTGCATCACGAACTGCGGGGCCTGTTCCTACTGCCGCAAGGGGCTGCCCAGCCACTGCCAGACGGTCGGCGGCATCGGCTGGATCTTCGGGCACCTCATCGACGGCACCCAAGCCGAGTACGTCCGGGTACCGTTCGCCGACTCGAGCCTCTATCGCCTCCCCGAGGGAGTGAGTGACGAGCAGGCCGTGTTCATCAGCGACATCCTGCCGACGGGCTACGAGATCGGCGTTCGTGACGGCGGGGTCAAGCCCGGGGACGTCGTCGCTGTGGTCGGCGCGGGCCCGGTGGGGCTCGCTGCGATCATGACAGCCGGGCTGCACGGGGCCTCCCGGGTCATCGCGATCGACCGTGACGCCAACCGACTCGACGCCGCCAAGCGCGACTTCGGCGCGACGCACTCCATCGATTCAGCGGCGGAAGACTGGCGCGACCAGGTGATGGCACTCACGCCGGACGGCCTCGGCGTGGACGTGGCCATCGAAGCCGTGGGAATCCCCGAGACGCTCCAGGCGTGCCTCGACGTGATCCGGCCCGGCGGGCAGGTGGCGAACATCGGCGTCCACGGTGCGCCGATCACGCTCGACATCAACAACAGGTGGATCCAGAACATCCGGATCTCGATGGGGCTGGTCAATGCGGTGACCGGCGACATGCTGCTGCGCATGGTGTCCGAGGGCAAGCTGCCCGCCGACAAGCTCGCCACGCACCGGTTCACGCTGGACCAGATCATGGAGGCCTACGAGGTGTTCGGCGCCGCGGCGAAGAACAAGGCGCTCAAGGTGGTGATCTCCGCGACCTGATCGTGCGGGACGCCGACTGCCCCGGCCGGACCGTGGTGTCTGGCCGGGGCCATCGCTTCGCCCACCCGTGAAGTCGGGCCCGAGCTGCCGGCTTCACGGGCATCCCCGCACCTCTTCCTCGACCCAGCCTCCTCGCTGACGGTGGGGGTGGGCCGAAGTGCTGGGGTGGAGGAACGTCGTTCGGCTGGTCCTCCTCAAGCCTGCGGGATCCGCGCCCCGAAGACCACGGACCCACGTCCCCTGTCGGCCGGGTCAGCGGGCCGGCAGGTCACTGGTCACGTTCACCTTGCGCAGGTGGCCACCGAACTTGGCTGCCCTCAACTCGACGAGGTCGGCCACACGGGCCGCGGATTCCTCGATGGCCATGCCGGTGGTGTTGAGCATCGGACACCCGAGCTTGCGCAGGATGGCGTGCACCGCGTCCAGTTCGTCGTAGATCTTGGCGATGTTGGAGTAGCCGTCCTTCATGTGGCTCACGCCCAAGCCCTTGACGCGCTCCGAGCGGATCTGCTGGAGCTTGTCGGCGTCCAGCGTCAGCCCGACGATCCGCCACTTGTCGACCGCGTACAGCTCCTCGGGCGGGGCGATGCCCGGGATGAGGGGCACGTTGACCACCTTGAAGCCCATGTAGCCCAGGAAGATCGACAGGGGGGTCTTCCCCGAGCGGGAGGGACCGACGAGGCAGATGTCGCAGTCGGCGAGGGCGGCCGGAACGGCGCCGTCGTCATGGCGGACGGCGAAGTCGATGGCGGCGATGCGTGAGAAGTAGTCGGCCTCCACGCCGACCGGGCGCAGGGGTACCTCGTCCGGGCTGGTGCCGCTGATCGTGGCCAGTGCGCGCATGGCGTCCGTCATCAGGTCCGCACACGGGAGGTCGAGTTCGGCGCAGGCGGTCTTGACGATCCCGGCGAGCTCGGAGTCCACCATGGTGAACAGGACCGCGATCGGACGGTCCGCGCGCTCCTTGACCCGGTCGAGGGCGGTCATGAGCGCCGCGGTGGTCGTGATCCGGCGGTGGCGGACCAGACGGAAGCGCACGTCGGGGAACTGCGCCACAGCGGCACGGGCGAGCCGTGCCCCCGACTCGCCCGTCGAGTCGGCGAGGAGGTGGATCTCGAGGGGTTCGGCGCTGCTGGTGTCCATGTCGGCAAGCCTAGGGGCGCCGACGGTCCTTGGCCGGGGGACCGCCGGCGGGGGCCCTCCTCACCCTAGGATCGGAGCATGCCCTTCCTGATCGTTGCCACCGACCGTCCCGACAGCATGGCCCTGCGCCAGCAGGTCCGCCCCGACCACCTCGCCCACCTCGAGGCGAACGCCGACAAGCTGGTGCTCGCCGGGGCCCGGTGGAGCGACGACGGCCAGACGTGCCTCGGCAGCGTCCTCGTCGTGGACGTCGAGACCCGCGAGGAGGCCGAGGCCTTCGCGGCGGCCGACCCCTACGCCACGGCGGGCCTCTTCGCCCACGTCGAGGTCACGGCCTATCGGGTGGCCTTCCTCGACAAGACGAACCGACTGGCCTGACCGCCCATGTCAGCCCGGTGGGTCGACCAGCCGGACCACGTCCGCTGGTTGCAGGACCAGTTCGCCCGGCAGCTGGCCTTCGGCCGGCACTTCCCCCACCCCGGCGGCGGCGCCTGGTACCTGGGGGCGGACGGTCGGCCGGACCGCTCGCGCCCTGTCCAGACGTGGATCACGGCCCGGATGCTGCACGTCTACTCGCTGGGGCATCTGGCGGGTGTCCCGGGCTGCGCACCCCTGGCGGAGGCGGCCCTGGCCGGACTCACGGGACCGCTCCACGACAGCGAGCACGGTGGTTGGTACGCCTCCGTCGGTCCCGCCGCGGGGCTGCGGGACGGCACCAAAGCCGCCTACGCGCACGCCTTCGTGGTGTTCGGCGCCTCGTCGGCGACGGTCGCGGGCCTTCCCGGCGCGCGGGCGCTCCTGACCGATGCCCTGGACGTCCTCGACCGGCGCTTCTGGGAGGCGGGCCCGGGCCTGCACAAGGATTCGGCCCCGGCGGACTGGGCGTCGTTCTCGGACTATCGCGGTGTGAACGCGAACATGCACGCGGTCGAGGCGCTGCTGTCGGCGTCCGACACCACGGGCGAGCGGGAGTGGCTCGACCGGGCCCGCCGCATCACCGAGACGGTGCTCGGCTGGGCCGCGGACAACGACTGGCGCATCCCCGAACACTTCGACCCCGACTGGCGGCCCCTGCTGGAGCACCACCGCGAACGGCCGGACCATCCGTTCGAACCCTACGGGGCGACCGTGGGACACGGCCTGGAGTGGGCGCGGCTGGTCCTCCACGTGCGGGCGGCACTGGGGGACGGCGCGCCGAGTGCCCTGCTCGAGGGGGCACGCCACCTGTTCGATCGCGCGGTCACGGACGGTTGGCACGCCGACGGTGCCGACGGGTTCGTCTACACGACCGACTGGTCGGGGAAGCCGGTCGTCGGCCAGCGCATGCACTGGGTTGCGGCCGAGGCGATCTCGGCAGCGGCCGCCCTCGCCACCGCGACCGGTGAGGGCGTGTACGAGGACTGGTACCGGCGCGTCTGGGACTACGCCCAACGCCGTCTCGTCCAGCCCGACGGATCCTGGTTGCACGAACTGGACAGCGGGAACCGGCCCGCCGACACGGTGTGGCCGGGGCGTCCAGATCTCTACCACACGGTGCACGCCGTGCTGTTGCAGCGACTGCCGCTGGCCCCCAGCGCGCCCACGGCCCTCGCGCGAGGGCTGACTACGCGGCGGGACCGGGCGTGACCCCGCCCGGGTTCACGTCACCCTCGGCGGGTTCCTCCGCGTGCGGCAGGCTCGCCGTCGCGACACCCGGATCGGTGTCACCCTCGGCCGGCTCCTGAGCGTGGTGACGCAGAGGATCCATGTCGTCGATGTCCTCGGAGCTCATGATGGGCCTCCTCCTCGTTGACGTGGTGCCATTGTCCTCCCAGTCGGCCGGTGCTGGCTAGGGTGGCCCCCGTGGCGATGGAGATGGCGGCGGACGCGTTCGAGGAACTGGTCAACGACGCGCTCGACACCGTCCCCGAGGAACTGTTCGCGCTGCTGGACAACTGCATCATCGTCATCGAGGACGATGCGCCCGAGGACGACCCGGAGCTGCTCGGCCTCTACGAGGGCATCCCGTTGACGGAGCGCGACTCGCACTACAGCGGCGTCCTGCCGGACCAGATCCGCATCTTCCGCAACCCCACCCTGGCGATCTGTGACACCGAGGACGACGTCGTGGACGAGGTGCACATCACGGTCGTCCACGAGATCGCGCACTACTTCGGCATCGACGACGACCGCCTCCACGACCTCGGCTACGGGTAGGCGATCAGCACCACCGGCACCCGCGCGTAGCCGCCGACCGGTGCCACCTCGCGCACCGGCTCCTCTCCCTCGGGGAAGCCGATCCACCGGGTGGCGGACAGCGCCTCCTGGACCGCGATGCGCAACTCCATCGTGGCCAACGGACGCCCCGGGCACACGTGCGGACCCACCCCGTAGACGAGGTTGTGCTGCGCGTTGGCGTCGGGAGCGAAGGCGTCGGGGTCGGTGAAGACCTCGGCGTCCCGGTTGGCCGACGTCCAGTGGAGCTTCACCCGCGCCCCCGCGGGCAGGTCGACACCGCCGATGTGCACCGGGCAGGTGGTCACGCGGCGGTTGGACAGGAACGGGTCGTCGATGCGCAGCACCTCATCGATCGCGGCGTCGAGTTCGGCCTCCGACACGCCCGAACGGAGGTGACGCTGGAGGTCCTCGTTCCCGGCGAGGAAGGCGAAGAGCACCCCCACGCACAGGGCGATCGAGCCGAGGTCGCCGCCCGTCCAGTTGCGCAGCACCGAGACGATCTCCTCGTCGGTGAAGGGACGCCCGTCGACGGTGTCGCGCATCAACCGCGTGGTGAGGTCGTCGGGCGCGTCGTCACCGGCAGCCCTCCTGGGGGCCAGGATCGAGCGGATGATCGCATCGAAGTCGGAGGCCACCACGGCCGTGCGTGACCGGTCGCCCGAGCGGGTGGCGTCGTAGTTCTGGGCCATCCAGGCCAGGAGGTGCGGCTCGTGGTCGGCGGGCCAGCCCAGCCAGGCGCTCTGCGCGCGGACGGCGAACACGGCGCCGATGTCGTGCACCGCGTCCAGGGACTCGCCGCGCGGCAGTCCGGCGAAGAGGTCACGGGCGATCGATCGGAAGGCACCGGCGTACGGCGCCAGTTCCCCCTCGGAGAAGTAGCGGTCCAGGCTCTGGCGCGCCGCGCGGTGGGCGTCGCCGTCCAGACCGTTGGGGACGTGCACGTGCTGAGACACGGCACTGCTGAACCGTTGCGCGTCCAGGGCGGCCTCGGTGACGTCGGCGTGCCGCAGCAGCACCCACTCGCCGCGGGTGTTGCGGACGACGCGATGGTGGGGGCGCAGTTCGTCCGTGTAGGCGCGGAGGTCGCGGCCGGCGGGGTCGAGATCGTCCGGGATGTGGTCCGTCATGGGTCCCATCCTGCCCGTCGTGGCCTACCCCCGCAGGAGTCGGCGCACCTGGGCGCCGACGCCTCCCTCGGCGTTGGACCCGATGACCGGGAAGCGTTCCCTCAGCAGGGGATGACCGTTCGCCATGACGAAGGGGTGGCCCGCGTACTCGAGCATCGCCAGGTCGTTGGGCATGTCGCCGAAGGCGGCCACCTGGGCCGGGGTGATGCCGCGGGCGTCGGCCAGCTCGGCGATCGTGGCCGCCTTCGAGATGCCGGCAGCGCTCATCTCGAGCAGCGCCCGCCGCCCGCCGGTGACCGCGTGCGTCACCTCGGCGCGTCCCGCCACGACCGCGGACGCCGCGGCCACCAGTTCGTCAGGGTCGGCGTCAGGGTGCAGGGCGAGGAACTTCACGACGTCGCCGGCGCCGTCCAGCAGGCCGGGCCAGGATCCGCGTCGGGTCACGGCTGCCTCGTCCGCCACCCGACCGCCGTGGGGGACATGGAGGGTCCACCGATCCTCGGCCGAGAAGCGGTGCCCTTCCTCCAGGGCGAAGAGGAGGTCGGGCAGGGCGCCGAGCAGGTCGGCACCCAGCGTGCGGATGAGCGGGCGGGGCAGGGCGTGGCTCAGCACCACCTCGTCGCGGTGCAGGTCGTAGACGACCGCGCCGTTGCTGGCGACCACGAGGGGGTCGGCGTCGGCGATGGGGTCGAGGACGTCCAGCCAGCGCAACGGGCGCCCCGTGGCGACCACGAGCACGATGCCGGCGGCGGAGGCCTCCCGCAGGGCGTCCGCCTCTGCCTCGGGGATGCGGCCGGACGGGTCGAGCAGCGTGCCGTCGAGGTCGGTGGCGATGAGGCGGATGTCGATCACAGGCGGCGGTCCGGCGTGGGGGAGGACTGGGCCGTCTCCCCGGGGGTGGACCCGGGCGACGGCGAGCCCGTCTCCGGGGACGGCGAGGCCGAATCGGGCGGCGGGGAGGCCGAACCGGACGCCGAGGTCGGGACCGGCGGTGGAGGCGACTGGGGAGGCGTGGCCTGGAAGATCAGGATCGCCAGCAGCACCGCCAAGGCCATCAGCAGCATCATGATGAGCCAGGAGATGAGGATCGACAGCCACCCCGTCCGGGTCATCCGCCCGGGCCAGGGCAGCGGCCACGTCCGGGTGGACCCGGGAGTGACCTTGTCGATCCAGGGAAGCTCGTAGTCGGGGCCGGACGGGGTCCCCTGGGGAGACAGCCAGCTCAGGTCCACCTCGGCCAGGATCCGGTGCGCCTCGTCCACGGCCGCCGTGCTGCCGTCCCAGGCCAACGCGACCCAGGGCGCCCGGGGTGTGGCATCGGGAACCGGCGGGGAGTCGCCCGGCTCGACGTGGCGGTGCCCGAGGCGTCCCTCGGACTGGCCGCGCCCCCCGCGGGCCAGGACGGTGTCGATGTGCATCTTGTCGACGGTGCCCGCGAGCCGGTCGACGGCCGCGGCGTCCGCGCTCGCACCCTCGCTGAGCATCACGAGCATGGCGTGTCCGCCCGCCTCGGAGTGGGCGGTGTAGGCGACGCCGGACGGCGTGGCCACCAGGCGCGCGTCGAGCCACCAGTCACCCACGCGCGGCGGGTCGACCGCCAGGAGCGGGAACAACAGTGGCTCGGTCATCGCCCCCATTGTGCCCGATCGCCCCGATGGGCCCCCAGCCTCGACCGGGTAAGGTTTTCGGAGTCCGACACCATGAGGAGACAACGCGCGTGACAACCCCTGCCCAGACCACCGCCACGCGCGAGGCCGCGGACATCCTCGGCGAGGCCATCGCCGAGGTCCAGTCCGTCATCGTCGGCCAGGAGCACATGGTCGAGCAGTTGATGGTCGGACTGCTGGCCAAGGGCCACGTCCTGCTCGAGGGTGTCCCCGGCACCGCGAAGACGCTCGCCGTGCGCACGTTCGCGCAGGTGGTCGGTGGTGACTTCGCCCGCATCCAGTTCACGCCCGACCTCGTGCCGTCCGACATCGTCGGGACGCGCATCTACTCCGCCCAGCAGGAGAAGTTCGACGTGAGCCTCGGCCCGGTCTTCGTGAACTTCGTGCTCGCCGACGAGATCAACCGCGCGCCCGCCAAGGTGCAGTCGGCGATGCTGGAGTTGATGGCCGAGAAGCAGGTCTCCATCGGTGGCAAGACCTTCCCGGTGCCGCAGCCGTTCATCGTCATCGCCACCCAGAACCCCATCGAGTCCGAGGGTGTGTACCCGCTGCCCGAGGCGCAGCGCGACCGCTTCCTGCTCAAGGTCGACGTGCCGTATCCCCGGGGCAACGAGGAGTTCGAGATCCTGCGCCGCATGTCGGTGCGGCCGCCCGAGGCGCGCAACATCCTGGACCCGGCGCGCGTCAAGGCGCTGCAGGACCAGGCCAGCAACGTCTTCGTCCACAACCTCGTCGCCGAGTACGTCGTCCGCCTCGTCCTCGCGACCCGGACGCCCGCCGAGTTCGGCATGCCCGACCTGGCGCACGTGATCCAGATCGGCGCCTCCTCGCGCGCGACGCTGGGCCTCGTGGCGGCCGCGCGCGCCCTGGCGATGATCCACGGGCGCGACTACGTGCTTCCCACCGACGTGCAGGCCGTGGCCCGCGACGTCATGGCGCACCGCCTGGTGCTCGGCTTCGATGCGATCGCGGACAACGTCTCGCCGGCGCAGGTCGTGGAGCGGATCGTCGCGATGGTCCCGGCCCCGACGCCCGTCTGGAGCGAGCGGCAACGCGCCCAGGCGCGCGAGGAGCATCGGTACGAGCCGCGCCCCGAGCCCGGGGCGCACTAGGCGCGGATCCCATGGCCTCGAACGAGCTCGGGCAGCGGGAGCCCCCCGGCTTCACGCCACCCCCCGAAGACCTGGGGGCCGTGGCGTCCGTGCTGCGCGAGCCGACGAGCGCGACGCTGCCACTGGGCAAGCTCGCGCCCGAGCAGGCGCTCAGGCGCCTCGAGCTGACGATCGTCCGGCGCATGGAGGGGTTCCTGCAGGGCGACCACCGCGGGCTGTTGCCCGGCCCCGGCTCGGAGACCAACGACGCCCGCGTGTACGTGCCCGGCGACGACGTCCGGAAGATGGACTGGGCGGTCACCGCCCGCACCCGGACGCCGCACGTCCGCGACACGATCGCCGACCGCGAGCTCGACGTGTGGACGTTGCTGGACGTGACGCCTTCGATGAACTGGGGCACCGAGGGCGTCACCAAGCGCGACCTCGGCATCGCCGCGATCGCGACGATCGGTTTCCTCGGCCAACAGCAGGGTGACCGCTTCGGTGGCCTCATCATGCGACCCGACACAATGGTGCGCATCCCCGCGCGCTCGGGTCGCATGGCGCTGTACTCCCTGCTGAACCGCATGTTGTCGGAGCCGATCGTCCACGACCGCAGCGAGGGTCCCTACACGCTGGCCAAGGGCATCGACCAGCTCGCCCGCACCCAGCGCAGGCGCGGTCTCCGCGTGGTCGTGTCGGACTTCCTCTCCCCGGGGGACACCGAGCTGGATCCCGACGTCGCGCCCGACTGGGAGCGCGCCCTGCGCCGGCTCGCGGTGCGCAACCAGGTCATCTGCGTCGAGGTCGTCGATCGGCGTGAGCTCGAGTTCCCCGACGTGGGCGACATCCTCATCCGCGATCCGGAGTCGGAGTTCGCCCGCTACGTCAACACCTCGGACGCGGCGGCTCGCGCTCGCTTCAACGCGGCCGCGTCGGCCCAGCGTGAGCGCATCCGCATCGCCCTGCGCCGGGCGGGCGTCGGGCACATCCAACTCAGGACCGATCGTGACTGGGTGCAGGACATCGCCCGGTTCGTCCTGGCCTACCGGCGCGTCGCCGCGCAACTCCACCGACCGCCCCAGGGAGTGACCAGGTGAACCTGTCGGAGACGTTCCTCCAGCCCGAGCGGCTGTGGTGGCTGCTCGTCGTGCCCGTCCTGGTCATCGCCTACATCTGGGCGACCCGGCGCAAGAGCCGTCGGGGCATGCGGTTCACCAACACCGCCGTGCTGGGTCGTGTCGTGCGCCAACAGTCGCAATGGCGACGCCACCTCGCGGTCGCGTTGTCGTTGGCGTCCCTCGTCACGCTCGTGCTCGCCTGGTCGCGCCCCAACGGCGTCGAGAAGATGCCGCGTGAGCGGGCGACCGTGGTGCTCGTCATCGACGTGTCGCGCTCCATGGCCGCGACGGACGTCGCGCCGTCCCGGCTGGAGGCCGCCCAGCGGCTCTCGAAGGAGTTCCTGTCGGAGTTGCCCGCGCAGTACAACGTCGCCGTGGTGAGCCTGTCGGGCAACCCCGCCACCCGCTTGGGCCCGACCACGGACCGTGTGTTCGCCCATCGGGCCATCGACGCCCTGTCGCTGCAGGACTTCACCGCGATCGGCGACGCCCTCCACGTGGCCCTGAGCGCGATCCAGATGGCGCCTCGGGGCGACGACGGGTCGACCGCCCCGGGCGCGATCGTGCTGCTGTCGGACGGCATGAACACGACCGGCCGCTCGCCCATCCAAGGCGCCGCGGCCGCTCGGGACGCCGGTGTGCCCGTCCACACGATCGCCTACGGCACGGAGAACGGTTCGGTGGATCTCGACGGCAAGCGCGAACGCGTGCCCCCGGACCGTGAGCTGATGGCCGAACTCGCGAAGGTGTCGGGCGGGAGCACCTTCTCCGCCGAGTCGGCCGCCGACCTCAGCCGGGTCTACCAGGACATCGGGTCGGAGGTCGGTTACGAGGAGGTCACGAAGGAGACCACCGCGACCTGGGCGGGCTACGGCCTGGTCTTCGCGGTGCTGGCCGCCCTGGCCGCCGTCTCCCTGGGGGCGAGGTGGCCGTGATGATCCCGTTGATCGCCTTCTTCCACCCGGAGCGCCTGTGGCTGCTGGCGGTGGTGCCCCTCCTGCTGCTGCTCTACGCCGGCCTGCTGGCGCGGAACCGCTCACGGTCGCGTCAGGTCGGCATCGACAACCTCTCCAAGGTGATGCCGAAGCAGGCCGCGTGGAAGCGGCACATCGCCGTGGTGGCGGCGGTCGGCAGTCTCGCCGCGCTGGTCGTCGCGTTCGCCCAGCCGAAGGACGCCGTGGACGTGCCGCGCGAGCGCGCGACCGTGGTGCTCGCGATCGACGTGTCCCGCTCCATGGAGGCCACCGACGTCGACCCGAACCGCCTGGAGGCGGCCAAGGTGGCCGCATCCGGTTTCGTGGACCTCTTGCCACGCGGGTTCAACACGTCGCTGGTCGCCTTCGCGGGGTCGTCCTCGATCATCACCCCGCCGACGCAGGACCGGGGCCTGGTCAAGCGCGCCATCGAGAACCTCCAGCTGGCGCCGTCCACCGCCATCGGCGAGGGCATCTACTCCTCGCTCGACGCGCTGCAGCTGGTACCGCCGGACCCGCTCAGGCCCGACGAGCCGACCCCGGGCGCCATCGTCCTGTTGTCCGACGGCTACACCAACATCGGCCGGTCCTCGATGGTCGCCGCGCGCGACGCCAAGGAGGCCGGCATCCCCGTCTACACGATCGCCTACGGCACGCCGAACGGGTTCGTGGTCAGCAACGGGCGACGGGAACCCGTTCCCGTCAATCCGGTCGAGCTGAACACGGTGGCCCGGGAGTCGGGCGGGGAGGCCTTCCAGGCCGGCTCGCGCAACGAGCTCGAGCGCGTCTACGCCTCGATCGCGCGTTCGGTCGGCTTCGAGAAGGTCGACCAGGAGGTCACCGAGCTGTACGCCGGCATCGCCCTGGGCTTCGCCGTGCTCGCCTCGTTCGCCGTGCTGTCGCTGGCCGCGCGCTGGCCGTAGGTCGTCCACGGGACGGCGGGGTTGCCGCCGGACACCCCCCAAGGTCTAGCGTGGTGACACCGGCCGCCAGTGCACGATGCCCGAGCGGTCAGGTCCCCTCGGACGCCCGTCCCTGCCCGGCCGTGTCACGCCACACGCGCTCCGGACCCGATCGGGCGGGGGAGAGATCCCTGACATTCGTCTGAAGAAGGGATTCGTCGTGTTCACCTTCGACTCGACGCCGGTGAAGTTCGTCGGCCTGTTCATCATGTTCCTGTTCACCACGGCCTGGGGGCTGTGGGAGCTCACCCGTCCGGCTGAGCGCCGGACCCGCATCTCCGGCATCCTCCACCTGTGGATGTCTGTCGTCATGCTCCTGATGGTCTCCCGGGGCCTCTGGCAGCCGTTCGTCAAGGTCATCCCCCTGCCGGTCCTCACCGCCACCCAGGCGCTGTCGGCGGTGTGGTTCCTGTGGCAGGCCCGGAGGGCGGGCGCCGACCGCCCGCTGGTGCGCCATCACCTCGGCCACGCCGCGATGTTCGGCGCGATGACCTGGCACCTCGCCGCCATGGGTGTGAAGATGCCTCACATGGGCCCCGACATGAGGGCCTGGGTCGCACAGGAGAGCGCCGTCGGCGGGGCCCTGTGGACCTTCGCGCTGGTCGGCGTGCCCTTCATGCTGTGGCTGCTGTACGCGGGGATCCGCTCCCTGGCCGAGGCCATCGCCCCGGCTGGGGCTTCCGTCCTCGTTCGCGACGGCAGCGCCGCCCCGATCGCCGTGGGCGCCGGACCCGCGGTGCGGGTGGAACCCGCGGTCGAGGTCGCCGGGTGTCACGCCCCGCGGGTCGTCGGGACGCCCCAGCAGCGCCTGGGGAGGCTGCACGACGCCGCCATGAACCTCGGCATGTTCTGGATGTCGACGGGCCTGGTGGTCCCGCTGTTGCCGTTCATGGCTGCCCTGGCCTTCTGACGTGCCCGGGCGTGGTGAGATGGGACGGTGACGATCGCCGACCGCCTCACCACTGCCCGTTCCCGGATCGATGCCGCCTGCGCGCGGGTGGGGCGTGATCCCGGCGAGGTCGAACTGCTGCCGGTCAGCAAGACGCACCCGAGTGAGGACGTCCGCGAGGCGCACGCGTGGGGGGCGGTGCGCTTCGGTGAGAGCCGCCCGCAGGAGCTGGAGGCCAAGGCGTCCGCGTTGGCCGACCTCGGGGTGGGCTGGGTCTTCATCGGGCACCTGCAATCCAACAAGGCCAAGGTCGTCGCCGACCTGGCCGTCGAGTTCCAAGCCCTGGATTCGCTGAAGTTGGCCGAGGTCCTCGACCGCCGCATGCAGGTGCTGGGGCGCAGGCTCCCCGTCCTGGTGCAGGTGAACTCCTCGGGGGAGGGGACCAAGTTCGGTTTCACCCCGGACGAGGTCCCCGGTACCGTGCGTGAGCTGCTCGCCCTGGACGGCCTCGACGTGCGTGGCCTGATGACGCTGGCCGCGAACACCGACGACCAGGGCGTCGTCCGGGCTTGTTTCACGACCATGACAGATCTGCGATCCCGCCTGCGCGACGAGCACGGTGGCGGCTTCGACTCGCTCAGCATGGGCATGTCGGGCGACTACGAGCTCGCCGTGGAGTGCGGCTCGACGTGTGTCCGGCTGGGGACCACGATCTTCGGGCCGCGCCCGTACGCCTGAGCGCCCATCGCCGTTCGGGCAGCTCTCGGCGGTGCGTCAGCCGGCGAGGTAGGCCAGGTTGACCTCCGACTCGGGGTGGAAGAAGTTCGCCTCTCCCGTGCGGGGGCGCACGTGGAGCAACTCGTCGGTCTCGTGGCGGGTTCGCTTGTCGGTGCGGATCACGACGCGACGGCCGCGGACCGACACCGGCGAGTCCGCGGTCATCACCGGAGCGCAGTGCAGGAACAGCTCCGCCCCGAGGTTCTCGATCAGCTCGACCTGCAGCGGCAGGGTCCCCTCCGGACGCGCCGCGCCCGAGCCGGCGATCTCCCAGTTCTCGGGGCGGATGCCCACCACCACCCGATCGCCGACGCGGGAGGCCAGCTCGCGCGGCAGCCCCAGATCGGTGGCGTGCCCCTCGCCGACGACGGCGTGTCCGTCCACGACCGAGATGCCGTCCAGCAACGAGATCGCGGGGGAGCCGATGAAGCCGGCGACGAACGTGTTGATCGGCTTCTCGTACAGCGTGGTGGGGGAGTCCACCTGCTGCAGGACGCCGTCCTTCAGCACGCAGACCCGGTCGCCCATCGTCATCGCCTCGGTCTGGTCGTGGGTGACGTAGACCGTGGTGACGCCGAGCTCGCGCTGCAGGTGGGCGATCTGTGAACGGGTCGACACGCGCAGCTTGGCGTCCAGGTTGGACAGCGGTTCGTCCATGCAGAACACCTTCGGGTCGCGGACGATCGCCCGGCCCATGGCCACGCGCTGGCGCTGGCCGCCCGACATGGCGCCGGGCTTGGAGTCGAGCAGGTCCTCCAGTTCGAGCATGGCCGCGGCCCTGGCGACCTTCTCGGCGATGGTCGCCTTGGCGACCTTCGCGTTCTCGAGGGCGAACGCCATGTTCTGGCGCGCCGTCATGTTCGGGTAGAGGGCGTAGCTCTGGAACACCATGGCGGTGTCGCGTGACCGGGCCGGCGTGTCGCTGACGTCGACGCCGTCGATGAGGATCGAGCCCTCATCCACCGGCTCCAAGCCGGCGAGCATCCGCAGGGTCGTCGACTTGCCGCACCCCGACGGACCGACGAGGACGAGGAACTCGCCGTCGCCGATGGTCAGCGACACGCGGTTCACCGCCGGAGGCCGCTTGGGGTCGTAGATGCGCGAGGCCTGCCGGAACTCGACGGTCGCCATGGTGTTCCTCCTGAGCTGCGTGGGTGGTCAGGTGACCGGGGTCACTTCTTCAACTTGGGCGTGATGTCGCGGTCGATGACCTTCTGGGTCTCCTCCTGCAGTGCGGTGAACACCGCGGTCACGTCCTGGCCGCCGACCGTGATCTTGTCCAGCGCGCCCCCGATGCGGGCGCCCCCGCCGGGCACGAACACACGGGCTGCGTCCTGCGGCGCGGTGTTCTCGTCCAGTTGCTTGATCGCGGTCAGGGCGTTGGGGTTCTTCTCCAGATACGCCTTCTCGGTCGGGTCGTCCACGGCGTCGGAGCGGACGGGCATGTAGCCGGTCGCCTGCGTGAACGTGATCGTGTTGGCCGTGTTGGTGAGGAAGTCGACGAACTTGACCGCCTTGAGCTGCCGCTCCTTGCTGATGCCCGCGGGGATCGCCAGGCCCGCGCCGCCGGTGCAGGCCCCGGGCCTGGGGCCGGGCAGGTAGGTGGTGATGAACGGGAACGTCGCCGCCTTGGTCAAGCCGCCCAGGGAGCCGGTCGACTGCAGCAGGCCGGCGGAACCACCGATGCCGAAGGTGTTGTTGGCGTCCTTGGCGATGCCGATGTGGCCCAGTTCGTACTGCTCGGCGAGGAACTCCCCGGCCTTGATCGAGCCGGGGTCGGTGAACGTGGGCTGCCAGCCGTCGGAGTACCTCCCGCCGAAGGTCCAGATCATGCCCTGGAAGTACCAGTCCAGGTAGTTGCTGCCGTCGGGGATCATCAGGACCGGCTTGTCGCCGAGGGCCGGCTTGAGCTTGGTCGCCCACTCGGCGAACTCGTCCCACGACTCGGGGCCGCGGTCGGTCGGCAGGCCGGCCGCCGCCAGCATGTCGGTGTTCCAGTACATGAGGGTGGTCGAGCGGGCGTACGGCATGCCGTAGTGCTGGCCGTCATAGGCGTAGTCCTCGCGGAGGGTGTCGACATACGTGTCGGCCTTGACGCCGGCCTCCTTCCAGAGGTCGTCCAGGGCGGCGGTGGCGCCGTTGAGCGCGAAGTTGAACCAGGTGACGTCGGAGGCGACGATCACATCGGGGAGTTGGCCGCCGGCCAGGGCCGCGTTGAACTTCTGGCCGAGTTCCTCGTAGTTCGCACCGCCGTCGATCAGCTCGACCCGGGAGTCGGGGTTGGCCGCGTTCCAGGCGTCGATGATCGTCTGCTCGACCTCCTTGGAGGAGCCGGGGTGGTTGGACCAGAACTGCAGCGGGCCGGTGGAGCCCTGCTGCGCGGCAGCGGGAGCGGTGCCGGGGCCCGCGCAGCCGGCCAGGGCGGCGGCCGCGATCCCGGCCCCGGTCAGGCCGAGGAAGGCGCGTCGGTTCAGCATGGTGTTTCCCTTCTGAGGTGGTGTGGTGCAGGTCGGACGCCACGGCGTCCGGTTCGGTGTGCTGCCGGTCAGCCCTTCACGGCGCCGGCGGTGAGGCCCTTGATCATCCGCTTCTGGAGGATCAGGAAGATGACGAGGATGGGCAGGACGGTGAGGACCGTGCCGGCCATGACGGGGCCCCAGTTGGTGAGGCCCTCGTTCTGCTGCAGGCGGGTCAGGCCGACGGGGAGCGGCATGACGGCGTCCGTGTCGGACATCAGGAACGACCATTGGTACTGGTTCCACTCGGTCACGATCGTGATGAGGGTGAACGCGATGACCGTCGGCCACGACATGGGCAGCACCACCCGGAACAGCGTCCGGAAGAAGCTGGTGCCGTCGAGCCGGGCCGCCTCCATGATCTCCTTCGGCAGGCTCAGGAAGTGGTTGCGCATCAGGAAGCAGCCGAACGCGACGCCCGCCAGCGGCACGATGATGCCCTGGAAGGTGTTGCGCCAGCCCAGGTTCGCCACCAGCGAGTAGTTGCTGATGATCGTGATCTGGTTCGGCACCATGAGGGCGGCGATGACGACCAGGAACAGCGTGTTGCGCAGCGGGAAGCGCAAGAAGGCGAACGCGTAGGCCGAGAGCACGCCCAGCGCGACCTCCAGCAGCGTCAGCACGCCGGTGATGATGATCGAGTTGCGCAGGTAGGTGAGGAACGGCACCTTCTCCATCAGGTACGCGTAGTTCTCGGGCGCGAACGGGGTCGGCCACCACGTCACCGGGTCGGAGTAGATGTCCGGGTGCGTCTTCACCGACGTCACGAGGATGAAGTAGATCGGCACCGCGATGATGGCGACGGTCACCGCCAGGGCGAGGTAGCCGGCGACCTGCGCCCCGGCCGACTTCCGGGAGGGGTTCATGCGGCGGGACGGGCCCTCGGAGGCGGCCTCCGGGGTCGGTGGGGTCACGGGGGTCGCCACGGGTGCGGTCTCGGTGCTCATGGCCTCAGTCCTGCCTGTCCTGGAACTTGACCTGGACGAGCGTGACCACGAGCACGACCAAGAACATGATCGAGGCGACCGTGGCGCCGTACCCGGCCCGGGCGTTGGTGAAGGTCTCCTGGTACACCTGATAGACCATCGTCGTCGTCCCGATCCCGAGCGGGCCACCGTTGGTCATGGCCTGGATGATGTCGAACACCTGGAAGCTCGAGAGCAGCACGGTGACCGACAGGAAGAACGTCGTCGGGCGCAGCTGCGGCAGCGTCACCCGGAACAAGCGGCGCACGGCCGACGTGCCGTCGATCTCGGCGGCCTCGTCGAGGTCCTTGCGGCGGCCCTGGAGGGCTGCCAGGTAGATGACGAAGACGTAGCCGAGGTTCTTCCAGATGTAGGTGACCGTCACCATGAACAGTGCCCAGCCGGGGACCTGGTAGAAGTTGGGGGCGGCGAGGCCGAACCGGTCCAGGACGTCCTGCACCAGACCGAAGCTCGGGTCGAACACGAACTGGAACGCCACACCGATGGCAGCCCCGGAGATGACGTACGGCATGAACACCAGCGAGCGGACGGTGCCCCGCCCGAACAGCTTCTGGTCGAGCAGCAGCGCCAGGGCCAGGCCCAGGACCATCGACCCGACGACCGCCGCCACCGTGAAGATGACGGTGTTCAGCACGATCGTGCCGGTGTCGGACGAGGTGAACCACTCGACGTAGTTGCCCAGGCCGATGAAGCGCGCACTCGGCGAGCTGATGTTCCAGTCGTAGAGGGAGAACCGGAAGTTGTCGAGCAGCGGCCGGTAGGTGAACACCGCCAACAGCGCAAGGTTGGGGGCGACCAGCGCCAGCGCCAGCGCGATCTCGCGCCAGCTCCAGCCCTGCTTGCGCCGTGGCGGCCCGGGGGTGGGGGCGATGGCGTCCGCCGTCGACGTGGATGTGGTCACGTGCGCCGAAGGTAGTCAGGGCGTGTGACCGGTGTCCGTGGGTTGGGTTACGGGCCGGCGAACGCCAGGGAACCAGTTCCCTGCTCGATCACCCGGTCAGGCACTCAGGGTGGCCAGGGTCTGGGGTCGCTCCAGTGACGCCTCGGCGACGTGCCCCAGGTACAGCTCTGCGCACGCGATGGCGTCCGTGAGGGCGCTGTGGGCCGGGTAGCGGGGGAGCCCGTAGCGCGTGCGGGCGTTCCACAGGCGCAGTTCTCCCGCGCGCGCCTCGTCGTCGAAGCCGCGGTTGATGAACCGGTCGTGCAGCACGAGGGTGTCCACGACGGGGGTGACCAACGGTGCCCCGTACAGCCGCTCGCACAGGAGGGACAGGAATCGGGTCTCGATCGTGGCGAAGTGGGCCAGCATGGCGCGGCCCGCCAGCGCCTCCAGCACCTGCGCGACGGCGTCGGCGACCGGGGTCCCCGCCGCGACCTGGTCGTCGGTGATGCCATGGAACACCGCCGACTGGCCGACCTCGGCGCCCGCCGCCAGCACGAGGTGGCCCGCCCCCGCCAACGTGATCGTGTCCCCGTCGACCGGCACCCAGCCGACGCTGAGCACCGTGTCCCTCCGGGGGTCGAGGCCGGTGGTCTCGACGTCGAGCGCCAGGAGGCGCAGGTGGGACGCCGGCGTCGTCCGCGGCTGCACCGGCACGCGGTAGAACGCCGCCAGCGGTCCGGACGCCCGTGCCGCGGCGCGGGCGCGGCGCCGCTCCACCGACAAGCTGAACAGCCCGGACATCACGAGGTGACGTCGGTGCGGTACGTGAACGCGAGCGCCTTCTGCATCGATCGGATGATCGTGAAGGCCTCCCGCAGGTGACGCCGTTCGAACGAGCTGAGCGCCGCCGGCAACACGTGGTTGTCCGGGACGTCACCGTCCTTCAGTTGGCGGACCTGGTGGTGGAGGCGCACGTAGTTGATGAACTCGAAGGCGTCGGCGAGGTCGTCCGCCTTGTCCGCCGAGAGGGCGCCGGACTTCGCGGCCTGCCGGAGGCGGTCGTGCGTGTTGAGGTCGGTGTCGCCCTTGGCGAGGGCGAACAGCCGCGCCATCTGGACGATCGGCGCGATGCCGCCCGCCTTGATGTCGAGGGTGTTGGCGTGCTCACCCGAGTCGGCCAGGACGAAGTCGCGGAAGAACCCGATCGGCGGCTCGAAGCGCTGCGCCTGCTTGGCCAGGTGGGCCAGGAAGCGGCTCGCCTGGGGGGCGCGCTGCACCACCGCCGCCTGCAGCGTTTCGTACAGCCGCTGGTCCCCGTGGACCGGGCGCATGTCGAAGAAGGTCTGAGCGTTGAGCAGGGCGTCCGGCTGGGGAGCGTTGATCCACCCGGCGAAGTGGGATCCCCAGGTGGAGCGACGCACACGCCACTGCGGGTTGGTCGCCATCATCCCGCCGGGACACCGCTCGAAGCCACACTGCTCGAGCCCGTCCACGACCCGGTCGGCCAGCTGGGCGAACCACTCCATCTGCTCGTCGGTGGCGGAGTCATCGATGATGATCGCGTTGTCCTGGTCGGACTGGAGGCCGGCCTCCAGGCGGCCCTGCGAACCGAGGGCGACCCAGCAGTACGCCACCGGGGCCGGGCCGAGTTCGGCCTCGGTGATCTCGATGAGCTTGCGGGTGAGGGCATCGGTGATCGCGGTCACCACGCGCGCGACGTCCTCGGCTGTGGCGTCCTGGCCGACGGCGTGCATCACCACCTGCGGGATGCGCCGGGCGCACTTGACGAGGCCCGCGACGTCCGTCCTGTTCTCGACCTCCCCGACGAGGTAGCTCGGGTTGGCCTGCTCGAGCCGCATGAGGTCACCGGAGGAGACCATGCCCAGCAGCCGTCCGCCCTCCACGACGGGCAGGTGGTGCCAGCCGCGGCGGGCCAGCAGGACGAGGACCTCGAACGCGAGGGTGTCGGGGTGGATGGTGACCGGGTCGGGGGTCATCACCGTGCCCACCGGGTCGTCGATCGGACGCCCCTGGGCGATGACCTTCCCGCGCAGGTCGCGGTCGGTGAGGATGCCGACCAGCCGGCCGGGCGGGTCACCGTCGGCGGGTTCGGTCACCAGCAGCGCCGAGACCCGGTGCTCGGTCATCGATTCGGCGGCCTCGCGGATCGTGTGGTTCGGACTGATGGTGACCGGGGCCCGGCGGATGATCTCGCTCGCCCGCGTTCGCAGGATCGCCGAGCCGGCTCCCTCGGCGTGGGTGGCCTCGACGGCATGACGCAGGCGGCCCGCCTGCCGCCGCAGGTAGAAGTCGGCGAACTCACGGTGCTCGCCCATGAGGGCGTGGAAGACGTCACTGGGGAGCAGCAGGCAGAGCGAGTCCTCGTGCGCGCGCAGCGTGTAGAGGCTGGGGTCCCCCGACAGAACCGACGAGACGCCGAAGCTGCCACCGGGGTCGTTGCGTTCCACGAGGGCGCCCTGGGCGTCGATGATGTCGACCGCGCCCGAGCGGAGGATGAACAGGTGGTCGTTGCGCTGCCCCAGGCTCACCACGGGAGTCCCGCGGCGGTAGTACCTGACCGTCAGCTGCCCGGGCAGCTCATCGAGCACCGCCGGCGGCAGCGTGTCGAAGGGTTCGTGCCCCGCCAGGAAGTCCCGGATTTCGGCCAGTTCGACGTCCATGACCTGATCGAACCGGAGGTGGGGTGAAAAATCCACCCCGCGCGCACGTATGCTGGAGGTCCGTGGGCAACGCGAAGCAAACCAAGCACATCTTCGTCACCGGAGGAGTCGCCTCCTCGCTCGGCAAGGGCCTGACGGCGTCCAGCCTCGGCTCCCTGCTCGTCGCGCGAGGGCTGCGCGTCACGATGCAGAAGCTCGACCCGTACCTCAACGTCGATCCCGGCACCATGAACCCGTTCCAGCACGGCGAGGTGTTCGTGACCGAGGACGGTGCCGAGACCGACCTCGACATCGGCCACTACGAACGGTTCCTCGACGTCGACCTGACCGGCGACGCCAACGTCACCACCGGCAAGGTCTACTCGCTCGTCATCGCCAAGGAGCGCCGCGGCGACTACCTCGGTGACACCGTCCAGGTCATTCCGCACATCACCAACCAGATCCGCGACGACATGCGGGCGATGGCCGGTGAGGACACCGACGTGGTCATCCACGAGATCGGCGGCACCGTGGGCGACATCGAGTCGCTGCCGTTCCTCGAGGCCGCGCGTCAGGTGCGCCGCGAGGTGGGCCGGGAGAACTGCTTCTTCCTGCACGTCTCCCTCGTGCCGTACATCGGGCCGTCCGGCGAGCTGAAGACCAAGCCCACCCAGCACTCGGTCGCGGCCCTGCGCCAGGTCGGCATCACCCCGGACGCCGTCGTGGCCCGCTGTGTCCGCGAGGTGCCGCCCCCCATCAAGCGCAAGATCGCCCTCATGTGCGACGTGGACGAGGAAGCGGTCGTCTCGTGCCCGGACGCCTCGTCCATCTACGAGATCCCGACCGTGTTGTTCAACGAGGGGCTGGACGCCTACGTCGTCCGCCGCCTGGGGGTGAAGTTCCGCGACGTCGACTGGCGCCGCTGGGACGACCTGTTGCAGCGCGTCCGTCACCCGCGTGAGGAGGTGACGATCGCGTTGGTGGGCAAGTACGTCGAGCTGCCGGACGCCTACCTGTCCGTCACGGAGGCGCTCCGGGCCGGGGCGTTCCACAACTGGGCCAAGGCCGAGATCCGCTGGGTGCCCTCCGACGAGTGCGCCGTCCCCGAGGGGGCGGCCCGACACCTGCGCGACGTGGACGCCGTCGTCGTGCCGGGTGGGTTCGGTATCCGGGGGGTGGAGGGCAAGCTCGGCGCGCTCACGTTCGCGCGCGAGAACCGGATCCCCACGCTGGGCCTGTGCCTGGGCCTGCAGTGCATGGTGATGGAGGCCGCACGCAACCTGGCCGGCCTGCCGGGGGCGGCCTCCACCGAGTTCGACCCCCGCACCGAGCACCCGGTCATCTCCACGATGGCGGAGCAGCAGGCGTTCGTGGAGGGGGGCGGTGACCTGGGCGGCACGATGCGGCTGGGGTCCTACCCGGCCGTGCTGCGCGAGGGGTCGCTGGTCGCCGAGGCGTACGGCACCACGGAGGTCGCCGAGCGTCACCGCCACCGTTACGAGGTCAACAACGCCTATCGCGACCGCATCGAGCAGGCGGGGCTGGCGATCACCGGCACGTCGCCGGACGGCACGCTGGTCGAGTTCGTCGAACTCGACCGTGAGCGGCACCCCTTCTACGTGGCCACCCAAGCCCACCCGGAGCTGAAGTCGCGCCCGACCAAGGCGCACCCGCTGTTCGCGGCGCTCGTGTCGGCCGCGATCGAGTACCGGCGCAGCCAGCGCCTGGTGGGATGAGCAGGATGTCCACCCTGCGCGTCCTGACCGGTGACGAGGTCACCGACGAGCCCCTGTCCTGGCCGGTACGGTCCCACACGTTGCTGGGCGGCGGCATCGTCTCCGACTTCGTCCGCGACGAAGTCCTGACCCCGGCGGGTGAGCTGATGAAGCGCGACTACCTGGTGCACCCGGGCGCGGTCGGCATCATCGCCCTGGACGATGCCGAGCGCGTCGTCGTGGTCCGGCAGCTCCGGCACCCGGTCGGGTACCGTCTCATCGAGCCGCCGGCGGGGCTCATCGACGCGGGAGAGGCGTCCTGGCTGGCCACCGCACAGCGCGAACTGGCCGAGGAGGTCGAGCTGGCGGCGTCCGACTGGCGGATCCTGGTCGACTACATGACGTCGCCCGGTTGCCTGCAGGAGACCCTGCGGGTCTTCCTCGCCCGCGGTCTCACGCACGTGGGGCGTCCGGAAGGCTTCACCGTGGAGCACGAGGAGGCCGACATGGAGGTGTGCCTGATCGCCCTGGACGAGCTCGTGGAGGCGATCTACGACGGCCGCATCCAGAACCCGACGATGGTCGTCGGCGCGCTCGCCGCCCACGGCGCGCTGCGCACCGGCAGGGTGGACGCGCTCCGTCCCGCCGACAGCCCGTGGCCGGCACGGGAGGCGAAGGAGTCCCGCGACGCCCGGATCCACGCCCTCGGCGGACAGACGCGGCCGCGTTGAGCGGACTCGAGCGGGCCGTGGCCGCCTACCTGGACCACCTCGAGGCCGAGGTGGGGGCGTCCGTGCACACCGTGTCCGGCTACCGGCGCGACCTCGCCCGGTACGTGACGTTCCTGGGCAGTGAGGGCGTGGACTCGGTGCCCGACGTCCGCGCCGACCACGTGCGGGCCTTCGCCGAGTGGCTGCGGGCCGGGGGAGCGGATCGGCGGGCCCTGGCGGCGTCCAGCGTGGCGAGAGCGGTGGCGGCGGTGCGGGGGTTCCACGCGTTCGCCGTGCGGGACGGCGACGCGGTCGACAACCCGGCCGCCGGGGTCTCCCCGCCCCAGCAGGGCAAGCGCCTGCCCAAGGCGTTGTCGGTCGACCAGGTGCAGGCCCTGCTGGACGTCCCGGACCGCACGACGCCCGCCGGGCTGCGTGACGCCCTGGTGCTCGAACTGCTCTACGGGACCGGGGCCCGTGTCTCCGAGGTCTGCGCGCTGGACGTGGACGACGTGTCAGCCCAGCTGGACGACCCCGACCTCGGCCTGCGCCTGTTCGGCAAGGGACGCAAGGAGCGGATCGTGCCGCTGGGCTCGTACGCCAGGACGGCGATCGGCGAGTGGCTGGTGCGCGGGCGCCCGACCTACATCGCCAGGGCGGCGAGGCCCGGCCCGGCGCTCCTGCTGAACGCGCGCGGCGGACGGCTCTCGCGGCAGTCGGCGTTCAACATCCTCACCGCGTGCGCGGAGGGCGCGCACCTCGGGGTGCCGGTGAGCCCGCACACGCTGCGGCACTCGTTCGCCACGCACCTCCTCGACGGCGGTGCGGACGTCCGGGTGGTCCAGGAACTCCTGGGCCACGCCTCGGTGACCACCACGCAGATCTACACGCTCGTGACCGTCGAGCACCTGCGAGAGGTCTTCCTCAGCTCACACCCGCGCGCGCGAGGCTGAACCACGTCGTCAGCGGGCGGTCATCCGGCCGTCGGGGTCGATCCGATCGAGGATGGCGTCCGAGATGGTGTCGAGTTGCTGGAGCTGCTCAGGGCTCAGCGCGTCCAGGAAGGACTCGCGGACCTGGGTGACATGGCCCGGGGCGGCGGCGACGAGCAGGGCGTGGCCCTCGTCGGTCAGGGTGACGTTCGTGGCACGGCCGTCGTCCCTGCAGGCGCTGCGAGCGACGATGCCACGGCCCTCCAGGCGCGTCACCACGTGCGACATGCGGGTCAGCGAGGAGTTCGAGCGGCTCGCCAGCCCGGTCATCCGCAGCGTGAAGTTCGGCTGTTCGGACAGCATCGCCAGCACCTGGTACTCCATGTGGGTCAAACCGGAGTCCCGGCGCAATTGGGAATCCAGCGGCCCCGGATACAGCTCCACCACGGCCCGGAACTTCAGCCAGGTCTCGATCTCGGTCTCGTTCAGCCATCGCACGTCGGTCATGGCAACAATGCTACCCAATGGTTGACGGTTCAACAAAGCCGGACGTACGCTGTTGCACACCATCTCAGGAAAGGGAGTGCCGCCATGGCACGCATCAGCATCATCGGCTCAGGAAACATGGGCCAGGCCATCTCGTCCGTCCTCACCAAGGCCGGCAACGACGTGACTTTCGTCGGTCACGACCCCGCCGAGGCGGTCGACGGCGACATCGTCGTCCTCGCGGTCTACTACCCCTCCGTGGCCGGCATCCTGGCCGCCCGTTCCGAGCAGCTCGCGGGCAAGATCGTCGTCGACATCACCAACCCCGTCGACTTCGACACCTTCGACGGCCTCGTCGTCCCCGCCGACAGCTCCGCCGCCGCCGAGATCCAGGCCCAGTTGCCCGGCTCGCGCGTGCTCAAGGCCTTCAACACCACCTTCGCCGGCACCCTGGCCTCCGGCGTCGTCGGCCCGCTCACCACGACCATCCTGGTCGCCGGTGACGACGCGGAGGCGAAGGCCGAGTTCACCCGGGCCGTCGAGGGCAGCGGAGTCCGGGTGATCGACGCCGGTTCGCTGAAGCGTGCTCGTGAGCTCGAGGCCATGGGGTTCCTGCAGATCTCCCTCGCCGCCGGCGAGAAGTTCGGGTGGGACCAGGGCTTCGGCGTCATCGCCTGACCTGCTTTCCTCTCGGACGGCCCGCCCCTGGGGCGGGCCGTCCTGCGTCCGCCGGGGTCGCGGGTTCCGCGAACCGCGTGCCGAAGTCACTTTGTCGCCTTTTGGGCGTAAGGTCGCCGGTGACGACCACACGGAAGGACCATCGTGAGCCACAACCCGGCGCTCTTCGAGGACGAAGCCGACACCGACAGCGGTGATCGGGGCCCGACCGGGCGCCCCTGGCCGGATCTCCCCGAGCCACGCGCGCCCAAGGCGGGCCCGAAGAAGGCCGTCGTCATCGCGATGACCAACCAGAAGGGTGGTGTCGGCAAGACCACCACCACGATCAACCTCGGCGCGGCCCTGGCCGAGACCGGGCGCAAGGTGTTGCTGGTCGACTTCGACCCCCAGGGCTCCGCCTCGGTGGGCCTCGGCGTGAACCCCCACACGCTCGACAACAGCATCTACAACCTGCTGCTGGTGCGCGACGTCGACATCGCGGACGTGATCCTCGAGACGGACGTCGACGGCCTCGACCTGCTGCCGGCCAACATCGACCTGTCGGCCGCCGAGGTCCAGTTGGTCTCCGAGGTCGCGCGCGAACAGACCCTGCGCCGTGTGCTGCGCCCGGTCAAGGACAGCTACGACGTCATCATCATCGACTGCGCGCCCAGCCTCGGGCTGCTCACGGTCAACGCGTTGACGGCCGCCGATCACGCGCTGATCCCGCTGGAGTGCGAGTTCTTCGCCCTGCGCGGGGTCGCGCTCCTGACCGACACGATCACCAAGGTCACCGAGCGGCTGAACCCCGACCTGGAGATCCTCGGCATCGTCGGCACGATGTACGACGGTCGCACCCTGCACAGCCGCGAGGTGCTCGAGCGCGTGGTCGAGGCGTTCGGCGAGAAGGTGTTCCACACCGTCATCCGGCGCACGGTGAAGTTCCCCGAGACCACGGTCGCGGGCGAGCCCATCACCACGTATGCCAGCTCGAGCCCCGGAGCGGCCGCCTACCGCAGCCTCGCCCGGGAGGTGCTCGCCCGATGCCCCGACGCGTAGGCCTGCCCGGGGCGTCCGAGCTCTTCCGCTCGACCGCGGACCTCGCGCGCGAGGTGGACGCCGTCCGGCAACTCGAGCCCAAGCCGGATCCCATCCCCGAGGCCAAGCCGCCGCGTCGGCGTCCGGCGAAGGCGGCCGCCGGGGACGTTGAGCACACCGGGCGCGTCCGTCACGACGAGAAGATCACCGTCTATGTCAGCAGCGAAGAACTGCTGGCGCTGGAACACCTGCGCCTCCACCTGCGCGCGGAGCACGGGCTCGCGGTCGACCGTGGCCGGATCGTTCGGGCGGCCATCGCCTCGGCTCTGGCGTCCGTCGCCGACCAGGCCGCGGACGCCGACGTCGTCCGCCGGCTCGCCCAGTGACGGAGCCGGCGGCCTTCACGCTCCGACTGGACAACTTCGAGGGCCCCTTCGACCTGCTCCTGCAGCTGATCACCCGCCACAAACTGGACGTCACCGATGTCGCGCTCAGCCGGGTCACCGACGAGTTCATCGCCCACATCCGGGCGTTGGGTGACTCCTGGGACCTGGACCAGACGAGTTCCTTCCTCGTCGTGGCGGCGACCCTGCTCGACCTGAAGGCGGCGCGCCTGCTGCCGCAGGGCGAGGTCGAGGACGCCGAGGACCTGGCCATGCTGGAGGCCCGCGACCTGTTGTTCGCCCGGCTCCTGCAGTACCGCGCCTTCAAGGTGGTGGCGGGCCTGATGGGGGAGCGGCTCGCCGACCAGGCACTGCGCCATGCACGGCCGGGTGGGCTCGAGGACGCCTACACCCGCCTCCTCCCCGAGGTGGAGATCCCCCTCGGCGGCGAGCAACTCGCCTGGCTGGCCGCCCGCGCGCTCCAGCCGAAGGAGGAACCGGCCGTCTCGCTGACGCACCTGCACGCGCCGACCGTCAGCGTGCGCGAGCAGGCCGACATCATCGTGGGCCGGCTCCGCAGGGCGGGCACCGCCACGTTCCGTGCGCTGGTGGCGGACGCCGGGGAACGGCTCGTGGTGGTGGCACGTTTCCTCGCGCTGCTGGAGTTGGCCAGGGAGCGCGCGGTGATCTTCGAGCAACTGGCGCCGCTGGGGGAGCTCACCGTCCGGTGGACCGGTAGCTCCGAGGGCGAACTGGCGATCTCGGCCGAGTTCGACGAGGGACCCGAGCGGGACGCGCCCGCCGCGTCCGACGAGGTGGAGGAGAAACATGCGTGACACGACGGTGACCGCCCCGCTGGAGGCGCTGCTCCTGATGGCGACCGAGCCGATGGGCGCCGCCGAACTGGCGCAGGCCCTGGACGTCCCGACACCCGTGGTCTGGGAGGCGCTGGAGGAGCTCGTGACCTTCTATGACGAGACCGGACGCGGGTTCGAGTTGCGGCAGGTCGGTGACGGCTGGCGGTTCTACACCCGGCCCGAGCACCACGACCTCATCGCGGCGTGGGTGCTGGAGGGGCAGCAGGCGAAGCTCTCCCAGGCGGCGCTGGAGACCCTGGCCGTGGTGGCCTACCTGCAGCCGATCTCGCGCAGCCGTGTCGGGTCGATCCGCGGCGTGAACGTGGACGGCGTCATGCGCACGCTGGCCACCCGCGGGCTCATCGAGGAGGCGGGTCACTCGGAGGAGACCGGGGCCATGCTCTGGCGCACGAGCCCGCTGTTCCTGGAGAAGATGGGCCTCACCTCGCTGGACGAACTGCCCCCGATCGCGCCCCACCTGCCCGAGGCGTCCCTGCTCGAGGCCGAACTGGCCGGGCTGGCCGAGACGCCGCTGTCGCGGGATGATGGAGCCATGAGCGAGAACACCGAGATCCCGAGCGCCGAGCAGGCGGCCGAGTGGGCCGACGCCGAGGCCGCCGAACACGAGCAGCGTGACCACCAGGAGGTCACGGCCGACGAGGTTCCGGCCGACGAGGAGCTCGACCGCCTCTCCGAGCCCTCGTGATGGGGGCTGAGGAGGAGGGGATCCGGCTGCAGAAGGCGCTTGCGCAAGCCGGCATCGCCTCGCGACGGGCGGCCGAGATCATGATCGCCGAGGGCCGCATCGAGGTGAACGGCAAGCTGGTCACCGAGCAGGGCAGGCGGGTGGATCCGGAGCACGACGTCATCCGCGTGGACGGCAGCCGCATCCCGCCGCCACGCCGGCACATCTACGCCGTGCTGAACAAGCCGCGCGGCGTCGTCTCGACGATGGATGACCCCGAGGGACGCCCCACGGTCGCCGACTTCCTGGGCCGCTACTCCCGGGAGAGGCTGTTCCACGTCGGACGACTCGACACCGACACCGAGGGCATGCTGCTGCTCACCAACGACGGCGACTTCGCCCAGCGGATGATGCACCCCAGCTACGAGCTCACCAAGACCTATGTGGCCGAGGTCGAGGGCTTCGTCGACAACGCGACGCTGAAGCGCATCGGGAAGGGCGTCCGCCTCGAGGATGGGTGGGTCAATCCCGACAACGTCAAGCTGGGCATCCGCACCGATCAGCGCACGATGATCACGTTGGCGATCCACGAGGGCCGCAATCGGGTCGTCCGCCGCCTGTTCGACGCGGTGGGTCACCCCGTGAGGACGCTCGCGCGGACGCAGATCGGGCCGGTCAAGATGGGGCAGTTGGCCTCCGGCGAGATCCGCGACCTGACCCGCGACGAGCTCGGCGCCCTGCTGGACGCCGTCAAGCTGTAGTGGCGCGCCGGCGCATCTACGGGATCGAGACCGAGTACGGCCTCGCCGTGACCGGGGGCGGACGACGCCTCCCGGCCGACGAGGCCGGCGCCCGGCTGTTCGCGCCGATCGCCCGCGACCACGCGACGACCAACCTCTTCCACCGAGCGGGCGGGCGCCTGTACCTCGACATCGGCGCGCACCCCGAGTACGCGACGCCGGAGTGCACGTCGGCGTCCGACCTCGTCACCGCGCAGCGGGCCGGTGACGCACTCCTGCTGGAGTTGGCCGACGCCGCGGCCACGCTGGAGGCCGAGGAGGGCCGGGACACGACGTTCCGGCTGCTGCGCAACAACGTCGACCCCTTCGGCAACACGTGGGGGAGCCACGAGAACTACCTCGTCGACCGCGCCACCGACCCCCGCGTGCTCAGCGACTGGCTGGTGCCGTTCCTGGTGTCGCGACTGCTGGTCGGCGGGGCGGGGCACTGGCGCCGCGGACGCTTCGCGCTCGCCCAGCGCGGCGACGTCCTGGCCGACGTGGTCTCCAACCAGACCACCCGGTCGCGGCCTCTCATCAACACCCGCGACGAGCCCCATGCCGACCCCGGGCGACACCGTCGCCTGCACGTCATCTCGGGGGACACCAACTGTCTGGAGCACCCGATGTGGCTCGTCGTCGTGACGACGGAGCTCGTGCTGCGCCGCGCCGAGGCCGGCGGGACGCCCCCGGCCGGCCCGGCCGAGCCGCTGCCCGCGCTGCGCGTCTGGAACCGCGACCCGGACGCCGGGGTCCCGGCCACCGACGGGGGCTGGGTCACGGCGCGCGGCCTGCAGCGCACCTACCTCGCCGCCACCGAGGATCTGGCCTCGGACGCCGACGAGACCGGCGCCGGCTGGCGCGCGTGGCGGGACATGCTCGACGCCCTCGACGCCGGACGCCCCAGTGGCGCGGAGTGGGACGCCAAGCGCCGCACCATCGCGGCGTGGCGCGACCGCCACGGGTTGGCCGACACCGACCCGCGACTGGACGCCCTCGACCTGCGCTGGCACGAGCAGGGCACCGGTCCGGACGGCCGTCCCCGCGGGCTGGCCGCCCGGTGGGAGGAGCGCCACGGGATCCGGCACACGACGGACGCCGCCGTGGCCGCCGCCACGCGGGTCGCCCCCAGCGCCTCGCGCGCCCGGGTGCGCGGGGCCCTGCTCGAAGCCGCCCGGGACGCCCGTCGCGACCACACCGTCGACTGGTCGCACTTCGCGGTGCACGACCTGCCCGGTCCGGACGGACGACACCCACAGCCGGTCGGCCTGGCGCTGGAGGATCCCTTCGACGCGCTCACGCCCGCGGCGTCCGCTCTGGCCGAGCGGATGCGGACCGAGCCGCGCCTCCGCCCCCTGGGCGGCTTCGTCCCGCCTCCGGCGGACGGCTAGCATGGCCGGGTGCACCTGACCCGACGCCCGTCCCGCTTCGTCCTCGGCGCCTCGGCGCTGGCGCTCTCCCTCACCCTCGCCGCTTGCGGTGGTGCGCCCCAGTCGACGCCGACCCCGGACGCGACGCCCACGGCGACGGCCAGCGTCACGCCTGAGCCCACCCCGACCCCGACGGGCGAGCCGATCCCGGCGTCCGACAACCTGGACGGCATCAAGGTGACCGGCGCCGCCGGTGCGGCACCCGAAGTCACCGTCCCGGCGCCGTTCGCGATCGACGAGACGCGCACCAAGACCCTCGTCGAGGGGAATGCGGCCGCCCCGGTGGCTGCGGCCGACAGCACCGTCACGGTGCACTACGTGGGCATCAACGGCCGCACCGGGGAGAAGTTCGACTCCTCGTGGGACCGTGGCGCCCCCACTCCCTTCCCGCTCAACCAGGTGGTCCCCGGTTTCACCAAGGGCCTGACCGGGGCGAGAGCCGGCCAGCGCCTCCTGATCGCCATGCCGGGGCCGGACGGGTACGACGCCGCGGGTGGCAACCCGCCGGCGATCGAGGTGGGCGACACCCTCGTCTTCCTCGTCGACGTCATCGCCGTGTCGGCCCAGGAGCCGTCCGGTACCACCGAGACGCCCCAGCTGCCCGTCACCCTCGGTGATGAGGGCGGAAAGCCGACCCTGACGATCCCGACCGGCAGCGCCCCGCCGTCCGAGCTGGTGGCCGAGCCGGTCATCCGGGGCGTCCAGCCCGCCGTCGAGGCCGGCGACACGGTCGTGGTCCGCTACCGCGCGTGGTCGTGGAAGTCGGGCGAGATGGTCGAGGACAAGTTCGACGCCCCCGTGTCGGGGAACATCGACGAGACGATCCCCGCCTGGCAGCAGGGCGTCGTCGGTCAGCCCATCGGCTCCCGGGTCGTCCTCGTCGCCCCGCCGGCACTGGGCTACGCCAAGGCCAGCCAGAACCCGCCCATCGAGGCCGGGGACACGATCGTCTACGTCATCGACGTCCTGTTCGCCTCCAAGGCCTGACCGCGCGCCGCCCGCCGGCGAAACTCGGTGGGGCTAGGGTGGCGGCATGAACTTGGAGAAGGTCGTCTTCGGCTTCTTCGTGCTGTTGGCCGCCACCTTGAACTTCGGTTACGTGACCGGGGACATCGGCAACCCCGAACACCACAACGTGCTCGAGCTGTATGCCGCAGTCGTGGTGAACGTCATCGCCGCGATCCTCAAGTTCGGTGACCGCACGCAGATCGGGGCGATCCACCTCGCGGCCAGCCTGGTCGCCACGATCCAGTTGATCGCGGCCACCGTCGCGTGGATCTGGTACACCCAGATCCTCACCGAGCCGATCTCCACCCACTCGATGTCCAGCGTGGTGTCGCTCGCACTGGGTGCCGTGCTGGCCAACGTCGTCTCGGTGGTGCTCATGGTCATCGAGACGGCGAACTTCCGGCGCCACTGAGCTGCGCCCATGACGCTGCCCTCGACGTCGCCCGAACCCCCACACCCCGTGGGTGGGTCGCGGACGCTGCGGCGCCGCTTCGTGCGGGTCCCCGCGCCGGCCCAGGCCACCGATGCCCTGTTCCTGGCGCTGCGCCGTCTCCGCACGCCTCTGATCGTCGTGGTGCTGGTCTTCACGGTGTCCGTCGCCGGGCTGGCCGCGATCCCGGGTGTCGACGACAAGGGCGAGCCCTTCCGCATGTCGGTGTTCGACGCGTTCTACTTCATGGCCTACACCGCCACCACGATCGGTTTCGGCGAGGTCCCGTACGCGTTGACCCGGGGGCAGCGGCTGTGGGTGACCGTGTGCATCTTCGCCTCCGTCGTGACGTGGGCCTACGCCCTCACCACCCTGCTCGGCCTGCTGCGGGAGCCCTCCTTCCGCTCGGCACTGGACAGGCAGGCGTTCGTCCGGCGCGTGGAGCGGCTGCAGCGTCCTTTCCTGATCCTGGTCGGCTACGGCCAGATGGGCCGGGCAGCCGCCGAGTCGCTGGACGCCCTGGGACGCAGTTGCGTCGTCGTGGCCGCCGACGCCGACTCCATCGATGCGCTCGCCGGTGCCCAGTTGGCCCACGACATCCCCGGCCTGGTGGGCGACGCCCGCGACCCCGCCGTCCTGGGACTGGCCGGACTCGGCCGCAAGCACTGCGTCGGCGTCCTCGCGCTCACCGACGACGACGGGGTCAACCTCTCGATCGTGATGGCCGTCACGCTGCTGCGCCACGACGTCCCGGTGATCTCGCGGGCGAACGGGCGCGACACCGGCAAGGCGATGCACGAGTTCGGCGCGAACGCCGTGGTCAACCCGTTCGAGCGGTACGGCAACTACCTCGTCATGCGCCTGCGACGCCCGTCCACCTACCGGCTCCTCACGTGGCTGATCGCCGCGCCCGGGGCCCTGCTCAGCGCCGAGGCGGAGGAGTTCCCCGATGGGTTGTGGATCGTCGCCTCGGACGACCACTTCGGGCCTGAGATCGTCCAGGACCTCGAGGACGCCGGCCTGTCGGCGAGCCTCGTGTGGCCGGTGGACGGCGCCCCGGACGTCACGGGTGCGGTCGGCCTGATCGCGGGCGGCTCGGACGACGCCATCAACCTCGCCATGGCCGGCCATGCACGCCTCGTCGACCCCGACCTCTTCCTGGCGGTGCGCCAGCGCTCGCAGCGCAACGACCCCCTCCTGCGCGCCTTCGTCCCCGACTCGGTGTTCGTGCCGGCCCACCTGACGGTGCAGGAAGCCCTCGCCCGCGTCATCACCCCCTCCTTCTGGGACTTCATCACGCACGTGTGGGACATGCCGGACGACGACGCCGAGGCCCTCCTCGATCGCCTGGTCGAGACCGTCGGCCGGCACTCGCCCGACAGCCAGCGCCTCGCGGTGGGGGAACACGACACGCCCGCCGTCGAGCGGCGCCTGCACGGGGTGGCGGTGGCGTTGGGCGACCTCTACCGCGACCCGGACGACCGCGAGCGGAGGGTGGCGGCGGTGCCCGTGATGCTGCTGCGCGGCGACGAGACCATCCTGCTGCCGGACGACGACACCGCGCTGCGATCGGGGGACATCGTGCTCAGCGTCGGCAGCCCCCGCGCCTTCGACGTCATGGCCGAGGCGCAGCACTACGACCACGTGCTGGAGTACCTCGCCACCGGGGAGCAGGTGCCGGCCACGGCCGTCGGCCGCCTCCTGAGGCGCCTGACGTCCTAGCCGACGCGCCCCGGCCCCGCTTGTCGGGGGCCGTGCCACACCCAACGGTCCGGCCGAACGGCGGGATCGAAACGCTCCGCCAGGACGCCGAGGTCCACGTCCTCCCCGGCGGAGCACAGGCCGAGGGAATGGCCCAGTACCGCCAGGAGGCGCGCGGGCGTCCACCCCGCCGCAGTCAGGTCGGCGAGGGTGACGGCGCCATCCCGCTTGGCCAGCCGCTGACCGGACCCGTTGACCACCAGCCCGACGTGGGCGTACTCGGGTTCGGCGCCGCCGAGGGCGCGCGCCAGCCATGCCTGCCGGGGGGAACTCGCCAGCAGGTCGTCTCCGCGGACCACCTGCGTCACGCCCTGGGCGAGGTCGTCCACCACCACCGCGAGGTTGTAGGCGAAGGCACCGTCGTTGCGGCGCACGACGAAGTCGTCCACGCGTCCCGTCACCTCGCCCGCCCAGCGGTCGCGGACCGGCACCACGGCGTCCCGGGCATCGACGCGCAGTGCGGGCGGCCGCACCGCGGCCCTGGCGGCCCGCTCTCCGGCGGTCAGGTCCCGACAGGTGCCGGGGTAGGGGCGGTGCCCGCCGTCGTGCGGCGCCGAGGACGCCTCCGCGATCTCGCGGCGGGTGCAGAAGCACGGGTAGGTGGGGAGAGTGGCGAGGGCCTCCTCGTATAAGGACAACCGCTCCGACTGCCACACGACCTCCCCGTCGGGGAGGATGCCCAACGCAGCGAGGTCGGCGAGGTGCCGCGCAGCCACCTCCGGCGCTGCCCGCACGCGGGTCGCGTCGAGGTCCTCGACGCGGATCAGGTGGGGCACCCCTGCCTGTCGGGCGACCAGCCACGAGACCACCGCGGTGCGCAGGTTGCCGATGTGGAGGTCGGACGTGGGGCTCGGCGCGAACCGTCCGGCCATGGCGTCCCTCCCTCTCCCGCTGCGGCGTCCACCCTAGACCGTGCGCCGTCGCGGGGGCATGCGCCAGGGGTGTGGGTGATGCACGGGGCACCACCCACACCCCTGGCGGGTTCGGTCGCGGCCGGTGCGATCAGGCGCGTGCGGGATCGAGCACGAAGTCGTACTCGCAGACCTCGCCGTTGTCGGCGGCCTGGATGTCCAGCACGAGCTCGGGCTTGACGGCCGACGCGATGTCGTCGTCGTTGTGCTCGTCGCCGGGGAAGTAGAGCTGCGCGGTGATCTCCTCATGGCCGGGGGCGTTCACCTTGACGTGCAGGTGGGCGGGACGCCAGGCGTGCCAGCCGGCCGCCGAGATGAGCTTGCCGCAGGCGCCGTCGGTGGGGATCTGGTACGGCGCGGGGCGCACCGTGGTGATCTCGAACCTGCCGTCGGCGTCGGTGCTGAACGTGCCGCGGAGGTTCCACTCGGGCAGGCCGGGGGCGTACTGGCTGTAGAAGCCGTTGCCGTCCGCGTGCCACAGCTGGACCGAGCCGGCGAGCGGGGTGCCGTCGGTCGAGCGGATCTGGCCCTTCCACACCAGCGGGGTGCCGGGCTCGTCCTCGCGCATCGGGATGGTGCCCTTGGCGCCACACTCGGGTGCGTTCGGCACGAAGTAGGGGCCCTCGATGGAGCCCTTGTTGCCCTGGCGGTGCTCCGTGGCGACCTCCTCGACGACGTGCTCGACCCACACGTCGAGGAAGAGCGGCCACTCGCCGTCCTCACCGACCGAGATGAGCCAGCTCTTGAGGGCGTCGTACTCGGCGTAGGTCACCTTGTGGCGGCGGATGGTGTCGTGGATGGCCGTGAGCACCTCGGTGGCCAGCAGCGACACGCGCTCCTTCGGCACCTCCAGAGTGGTCTGCTGCTTGTTGCGGAAGGCGGCGGTGGCTCCGGCGCCGGACTCCGCGGCCTTGGCGTCGAACTCGGTGCGGGTGTCGGTCATGGTGGTCATCTCCCTTGATCGGTGCTTGATCTGGTGGTGGGTTGTCTGATTCAGCGATCGATGCGGTAGCGGTCGACCTTGTCCTCGTCGATCCGGACGCCGATGCCCGGTTCGGTCGAGACGACCATCTCACCGCCGCTGATCGTCAGCGGCTCGACCAGCAGGTCGTCGGAGATGTCGAGGAAGTTCGAGAGTTCGCCGGCCCGGGCGCTGGTGGCCCGGTGCGCGGCACCGAAGGCGAGCGTGCAGGCGGTGCCCAGCTGGCCGTCGATCTGGTTCCCCATCACGACCTCCACGCCCAGGCCCTCGGCCAGGTGCAGGACCCGCGCGGACTCGGTGAATCCGGTCCGGGCGGTCTTGATGGAGACGGCGGTCGCCGACCCGCCGAGCAGTTCGCGGGTCACCTCCGCGGGGCGGGTCGCCGACTCGTCGGCGATGTAGGGGACCGGGCACCGGCTGACGAGCCAGCGGCGACCGAGCACGTCGTCGGCGGGGTTGAGCTCCTCGGCGAAGCTCAGGCCCATGTCGTCCAGCAGGCGCAGGGCGCGGGCCGACTCGGTGGCGCTCCAGCCCCGGTTGCCGTCGATGTAGAGCTCGATCGAGTCGCCGTAGGCCTCGCGCAGGGCGCGGACGATCGCGATGTCGGGGTCGATGGGGTTGCGGCCGACCTTCACCTTGAACGTGCGGATGCCGTGGGTGTCGATCATCCGGGCCGCCTCGTCGACCATCTTCGCCGGGGTGTCGAAGCCGAGCATGTGGCTGACGCGCATCCGGTCGGTGAACCCGCCGAGCAGGCGGTGCACGGGTTGCCCCCAGGCCTTGCCCAGCACGTCCCAGACGGCCATGTCGATCGCGGCCTTGGCGGTCGGGTTGCCGATCGTCCGGTGCATCCGGTGCCACATCGTCTCGCGCTCGGTCACCTCCAGCCCGATCACGGCGGGGGCGAAGAGCTGCGTGATGACCGCGGCGATCGAGGTCTGCGTCTCACCGTAGGTGTAGGGGCGTGGCGGCGCCTCGGCGTGACCCACGATCCCGCCCCCGGTGCGGACGCGCACCAGCACGTGGTCGGCATGGGTGACCTCGCCCGAGGCGAACCGAAGCGGCTTGCGGTACGGGATCCGGTACGGCACCACGTCCACGGCGGTGATGGTCAGGTCGCTCATGCGGTCTCCTGGAGGGGGGATCGGGTCAGGACGGTGAGCACGCTCGCCAACAAGGGGGAGTCGTCACCGGTGCGCCAGGCCAGGGCGAGCGGCACGCGCTCGGTCCCCGGCAGGGGCCGGTAGGTCACGCCGTCGAGGGCGAGAGCGCTCGAGCTCGCGGGGACCAGCGCGACGCCCAGACCGGCCGCCACCAGCGCCACGACCGTCGCCGTCGCGCCCACGAGGTGCTCGCGCCGCGGGGAGAAGCCGGCCGCGGCGCACGTCCGGAGGACCGCCTCGTCGACCACGGAGCCCGCGGCGGGGTCGTACGTGACGAACGGCTCGTCGGCCAGATCGGCGACCGTGACGCCCGCGCGGGCCGCGAGCGGGTGGGTGGACGGCACCGCGAGGACCAGCTCCTCCTCGGTGAGCACGTGGGTGGTGATGCCGGTGGCGCGCAGGGGGGTCCGCAGAACGCCGAGGTCGAGGCGGTTGCCGAGCAGGGCGTCGGACTGGGCGGGGGTCAGCATCTCGGTCTCGATGCGCAGGGCGACCCCGGGCAGCTCCGCCTTGATCGCGCTCGCCAGCCGGGGCAGGACACCGTAGGACGCGGACCCGGTCACCCCCAGCCGAAGGACGCCGACCTTGCCGGATCCGATGCGGCGGACGCGGTCCATCGTGTCCTCCAGCGCGACCAGCGCCAGCTCGGCCTCGCGGCGCAGCACCAGTCCGGCATCGGTCAGGCGCACCTGGCGGGTGTCGCGGGTGAAGAGGTCGGCCCCGATCTCCGCCTCGAGCTGGCGGATCGCGCGGGACAAGGGAGGCGCAGCCATGTGCAGGCGTTCGGCGGCTCGGCCGAAGTGCTCGGTCTCGGCGACGGCGAGGAAGTACCGCAGGTGGCGCAGCTCCATCGTTCCTCCCATCCTCATCGTCGAGGGGTGCGTTCCCGGTCATGTTCGTCGGTTGGCATGACCCTAGGGGGCGACATTGGTACCTGTACAGGACCATTGCGGGCGAGATTGTTACCCACAGGGTCGCAATCGTGGGGTGGGTCACGCGCCCCTCCGCGGCATTCCGGGCTCCAGCCGCTAGCCTGAGGGGCGTGTCAGCGCGCAAGTCCGAACGGATCATGAACCTCACGATCTGTCTGCTCATGGCGCGCCGGTTCCTGGGACGCGAGCAGATCCGCGAGTTGGTCGAGGGTTACCGCGGCCTGTCGGATGCGGCCTTCGAGCGTGCCTTCGAGCGTGACAAGGACGATCTGCGCGCGCTGGGGGTTCCCGTCGAGACCGGCAGCAACTCGTCGCTGTTCCCCGATGAGGTCGGCTACCGGATCCGGCGATCCGACTTCGAGCTGCCCGAGATCGATTTCGACCCGGCCGAGACCGCGGCGCTGGGCGTGGCCTCCACCGTCTGGGATGACGCACGCCTGGGTGGCGAGGCGGCCCGGGCGCTGGCCAAGCTCCGGGCGTCCGGCCTTGACCCCGACGCCGAGCGCGCCGCCGCCTTCGCACCCTCGGTCGGTGCACGCGAACCGGCGTTCGAGGTGCTCTGGGAGGCGGTCGTCGCCCCGCGTCCCGTGGCGTTCACCTACCGCGGGGTCCGCCGGGTGGTCGAGCCCTGGCGACTGGTCAACCGCCGGGGCGCGTGGTACCTGATCGGGCTCGACCGCACCCGAGGCGAAGGTCGAGCCTTCAAGGTGTCCCGCATCGAGTCGGTCCCCGTGCTCCGGGATGGAGAGGTGGTCGCGCCGGATCCCGCGGTCGTCGAGGCGCGCGTCGCGTCCCTGGACGCCCGCCGGGACAACGAGGCGGTGGTGGCCGTCCGCGACGGGACGGCGCCGGACCTCGTCCGCTACGCCGAGCGTGCGGACGTCGACGTGCCCGGCGGCTTCAGCGCGTGGCGCGTCCGCGTGTCGGCGGACGCCGCGGGCGACCTGGCCTGGCACGGTGCCGACGTGTTCGTGCTCGACCCCCCGGCCCTGGCGGACGCCGTGCGTGCCCACTTGGCGGCGGTGGCGTCATGGCGATGACGTCGACCAGCCAGGTGCCGCGCCTGCTCGCGCTCGTCCCCTACCTGCAGTCACATCCGGACGCCGACCTCGCGGCCACGGCGTCCGTGTTCGAGGTGACCGAGAGGCAACTCGTCGCCGACCTCAAGGTGCTGTGGTTCTGCGGCCTCCCCGGCGGGGCGCCGGGCGATCTCATCGAGGTCGACATGGACGCGCTGGAGTCGGGCCGGATCCGACTCACGAACGCGGAGTTCCTCACCCGGCCGCAGCGGTTCACCCCCGAGGAGGCCCTGAGCCTCATCGTCGCGCTGCGCGCCATCGAGGAGATGGCGGACGCGGAACTGGGCCCGGCCGTCCGATCGGCCCGCGCGAAGCTGGAGGCCGCCATGGGCGGGGGAGCCGACCGGGTGGCCATCGACGTCTCCGCCGGACAGGAGGGGATCCGCGGCCAGCTGGCGGACGCGATCACCACCGGACGTGCGGTGAGGCTCACGTACCACGGTGCCTCGCGTGGCGTGGCGACGGAGCCGGTCGTCGATCCCGCGGGGCTCGGAACCCGCGACGGTTACGGGTACCTCACGGCGTGGGCGCGCGACCGCGGCGCGTGGCGGACGTACCGGCTCGACCGGATCGTCGCCGTGGAGGAGACCGGCGAGCCGGTGGGCGACCACGGACCCGCCCCGGCGCTGGCGTCCGGTTGGCTCGACCAGCGGGCCGACGCGGCCGAGGTCACCCTCGACCTGCACCCGGCGGGGCACTGGATCACCGAGTACCACCCGATGGTGTCCGTCGAGCGGCTGCCGGGCGACATCGTCCGCGCGCGCATGCTCGTGGCCGACCCGGGCTGGTTCCGTCGCCTGCTGTTGCGGTTGGGTCCGGCGGTGGCCGGCGTCGAGCCGCCCGAGGCGGCGGCGTCCGCGGTCGAGGCGGCCCGCGACGCCCTGAACACTCGGCAGGAACACCTGACCGACGCCCCCTACACTGGGCCGCGTACACCGATCAACGAGGAGTAACAATGCCGTTCAACATGCAGGGCTGGGAGTGGGTCATCCTGATCATCCTCGCACTCCTGATCTTCGGCGGGAGCCGTCTGGCGGGCGCCGGCAAGAACGCCGGCCGTGCCCTGCGCGAGTTCAAGGACGAGACGCGCCAGATCAAGGCCGACGAGGAGCGCGCCCAGCGTGAGGCGGAGCTCCGCCGGCGCGAGCAAGACCTCGAGATGCGCGAGCGCTCCGTGGAGGGCCCGGCAGGTGGCTCCGCCGCCGGTGGTGCGATCGCCGCCGACGACGTGCACGAGGCGGAGGTTGTCGACGAGCGCAACCCCGAAACGCGCGACCAGGCCTGATCGTTCGTGGCCAGGCTCATCCCGGGCTGGCTCAAACCCCCGAAGGTCCCCGCCGACGGGGTGATGTCGCTGGCCGACCACCTCCGCGAGCTGCGCTACCGCTTGGTGTTCTCCGTGGTCGTCATCGTGCTGGGTTCCATCCTGTGTGCGATCTTCTATCTCCCGTTGTTCACGTTCCTCCTGGAGCCATGGCGCACGGCGACTGAGATCCTCAAGGGCATCCGGCCCAACCTCGAGGTGACGGCGGTGCTGTCCGGCGTGACCGCCCCCCTGATCCTGGCGTTGATGGTGTGCGCCGTCGGGGGGCTCGTGCTGACCAGCCCGATCTGGTTGTTCCAGGTGTGGGCCTACATCGCGCCCGCGTTGTTGGCCAAGGAGAAGCGGTATGCGGTGTTCTTCCTGCTGGCGGCGGTGCCGTTGTTCCTGGCCGGCGTCGTGCTCGGGTACTTCATCGCACCCCAGGCCTTCGCGATCATGCTCGGGTTCACCCCGGACATGTTCGAGATCTCCAACCTCGTGCCGGTGGACGCCTTTCTCACGCTCATGATCCAGCTGATGCTGGTCTTCGGAGCGGGCTTCCTGCTGCCGGTGATCGTGGTCACGCTCAACTTCGTCGGCATCATCTCCGGTGCGGCGCTCAAGTCGGCGCGCCGCTTCGTCCTCTTCGGGTGCGCGGTGTTCGCCGCGGCCGCGACGCCCGGTGGCGACCCCTTCTCCATGCTGGGGCTGGCGATCCCGATGATGGTGCTGTTCCTCATCGCGGAGGCGATCTGCCACGCCAACGACAAGCGCCGCGCCGCACGGCAGGCCAAGGCACTCGAGCGGGCATGAACCACCTGGCGCTGGTGGTCAACCCGGCCGGGGGGCACGGTCGCGCGCGACACCTCACCCCCGCCATCGAGGCCAGGCTCAGCGGGGCCGGCCTCCGGGTCAGCACCACGATGGCGTCCTCCCCCGAACACGCCCTCACCGCCTGTTCCGAGGCGGTGGCGGCGGGCGTCGACGGCGTCGTCGTCGTGGGCGGGGACGGCATGGCCCACACCGGCCTGAACGCCTGCGCCGGCAGCGAGGTGCCCTTGGGCGTCATCCCGGCCGGCACCGGCAACGACTTCAGTCGGGGTGTCGGCATGGGCACCACATGGCGCGACGCCGTGGACGCGGTCGTCGCCGGGAGCGTGCGGACCATCGACCTGGCGAAGGTGACCGGCGACCTCCACCGCGGCGATTCCGCGTACGTGGGCTGCGTCGTGTCGACGGGCTTCGACGAGATGGTCGCCGCGCGTGCCAACACCCTTCCGATCGACCTCGGCGCCCCCTCCTACGCGTTTGCCGTGCTGGCCGAGCTGCGCAGGTTCCGCCCCCTGCGCTACCGCCTCGTCATCGACGGGGAACCCCGCGAGTTGGACGCCATGCTCGTCGCTGTCGCCAACAGCGGGATCTTCGGGGGCGGCGTCCGCATCGCCCCCGACTACGACCTCACCGATGGCCTGTTGGATGTCGTGATCGTCCACCCCGTCCCGCGCCGGACCCTGCTCGCGCTCTTCCCCCGCCTGATGACGGGCGGGCCCTACGCCAGCCCTGCCCTGGAGCGGTTGCGCGCGCGCACCATCGTCGTGGACGGCGATGGCCTCCACGGCAGTGCCGACGGCGAGCCCCTCGGCCTGCCCCCTTTCACGGTCACGGCCGCCCCGGGGGCGCTGCGCATCTTCGCGAAGGAGTTCTGAGATGGTCCCGGTCCGTCCCGTGCCCGAGCCCGGCCCTGCCTTCGCGGAGTTCGCGGCCGCGTTCCCATTCGTGCTGGACCCGTACCAGCGCGACGGCTGCGCCCACGTGGAGGCGGGCTCCGGCGTCCTCGTGGCCGCACCGACGGGCGCCGGCAAGACCGTGGTGGGGGAGTTCGCGGTGTTCCTGGCCCTGCGCGAGGGACGCAAGTGCTTCTACACCACGCCGATCAAGGCGCTGAGCAACCAGAAGTACCACGACCTGGCCGAGCGGTTCGGCTCCCACCGCGTGGGTCTTCTGACCGGGGACACCTCGATCAACGGCGACGCCCCCGTCGTCGTGATGACGACCGAGGTGCTGCGCAACATGATCTACGCCAACTCCTCCACGCTGAAGAACCTCGGGTTCGTGGTCATGGACGAGGTGCACTACCTCGCCGATCGCTTCCGTGGAGCGGTGTGGGAGGAGGTCATCATCGGCTTGGCCCCGTCGGTACAGGTGGTCTCGCTGTCGGCGACGGTCTCCAACGCCGAGGAGTTCGGGGACTGGCTGGACGAGGTCCGCGGCGGGGTCGAGGTGGTCCTGAGCGAACGGCGTCCGGTGCCGCTGTACCAGCACGTCATGGCCGGACGCCGCCTCTACGACCTGTTCGACGACGTGGCTCCCACCGCAGTGGTGGACCGTGCGATCGGCCTGCCCCGCGGCGACGTGAACCCCGAGCTGCTGAGGCTGGCCAAGGAGGAGTCCCGGTTCGTCCGCGACGACAGCCGCCGCCCGCGCGGACGGCGCACCCTGGACCGCATCGACCGCAATGCCGCCGGCCGGGGCCAGGAGGCGCCCAAGCTCATCCCGCGCCGCGACGGTGCGATCGAGAAGTTGGATGCCGAGGGACTCCTCCCCGCCATCTACTTCATCTTCAGCCGCGCCGGCTGCGACCAGGCCGTGGGGCAGTTGCTGCGCTCCGGTATCCGGCTCACGACCTCCGCCGAACGCGCCGAACTGGTCGCCCTGGCCGAGTCGGCCACCACCGGCCTGAGCCGCGACGACCTCGAAGCCCTCGACTACTCGACCTTCGCCGAGGCCCTGCGCCGTGGCATCGCCTCGCACCACGCGGGCATGCTCCCGGCGTTCAAGGAGTGCGTCGAGGAGGCCTTCGTCCGCGGGCTGGTGAAGATCGTGTTCGCGACCGAGACCCTCGCACTGGGCATCAACATGCCCGCACGCTCGGTCGTGTTGGAGAGGCTGGTCAAGTACAACGGCGAGGCCCACGTCGACATCACGCCGGGGGAGTACACCCAGCTCACCGGCCGCGCCGGTCGCCGTGGCATCGACGTCGAGGGGCACGCGATCGTGCTGTGGCAGCGCAACTTCGATCCGGCGTTCGTCGCAGGCCTGGCCTCCCGACGCACCTACCCACTGCGCTCGTCGTTCTCCCCGACCTACAACATGGCCGTCAACATGGTCGCCCGGGTGGGGCGTGAGAAGGCGCGCGGGCTCCTGGAGCAGAGCTTCGCCCAGTACCAGTCCGACCGTTCCGTCGTCGGCCTGGCCCGCGCGGTCGCCCGCAACACCGAGAAGATCGCCGCGCTCTGGGCCGACGCGGCCTGCGACAGGGGCGACTTCACCGAGTACGCCCGGATGCGCGCCGAGGTGGGCCGACTGGAGGCCGAGGCGGCGAAGTCGCGGAAGTCGGACCGTCGCGCCGAGTCGATCTCGGCGCTGCTGGCGCTGGTCCCCGGCGACATCATCGGGGTGCCGTCGGGACGGCACGAGGGGTGGGCGGTCGTCATCGACCCGGGAGTGGGGCGCGACCGCGCCAACCCGTCCCCGCTGGTGATGACCGAGCAGCGGCAGGTCAAGAAGTTGTCACTCACCGACTTCCCGTCCCCGCCGGCCGTGGCCGGGCGGATGCGGGTGCCCAAGCACTTCGACGGCGCCTCGCCGAAGGACCGCCGGAACCTCGCCGCCGCGTTCCACACCAAGCTGGGGTCGCTCGACACGCGGCAGGCCCGCTACCAGCCCGCCGCCCTGGACGCCGAGATCGCCGCCGAGGTCACCCGGCTGCGCGGGCTCATCAAGGAGCACCCCTGCCACGCGTGCGCGGATCGCGAGGTGCACGCCCGTGCGGCCGAGAAGGCCCTGCGCCTGGAGAAGGACACCGCCGACCTGCGCGTCCAGACCGAGCGTCGCACCAACACGATCGCGAAGCGCTTCGACAAGGTGTGCGGCGTGCTGTCCGCGCTGGGCCACCTCGACGAGGCGGGCGACCGGGTGACCGAGGCCGGCCGGATGCTGGCCCGCATCTACTCCGAACTGGACCTCGTCACCGCCGAGGCCATCCGCGCCGGCATCTTCGACGAGCTGGACGCCGCCGAGCTCGCGGCGGTCCTGTCGTCGCTGACCTACGAGTCGCGGGGCGGCGACGCACGGCGTCCGGCCACGATGCCGAATCGCTCCACCGAGATCGCCCAGACGATGGTGCGCCGCGTCTGGCGCGAGGTGCACCTGCTCGAGCGCGACCACAAGCTGGAGGCGGGCCGCGATCCCGACATCGGCTTCGCCGAGGCCACCTACGCGTGGGCCAACGGCGCGGCGTTGGGGGACATCCTCGAGGAGACCGAACTGACCGCCGGCGACTTCGTCCGCTGGATGCGTATGGTCATCGACCTGCTCGGGCAGGTCGCCGACGCCGCCGGGCCCGGGGTCGTCAGCGAGAACGCCAGGGAGGCGATGGGACGCCTCCGTCGCGGCGTCGTCGATGCCGCTTACCTGGAGGACGACTGATCCCGAACGCATTTCCGGGTGGCAGAACCCCAAGAATCCTTGGGGTTCTGCCACCCGGAAATGCAGCAAGGGGTTAGACCAGCGCCCGCACCAGCACAGCCGCGGAGGCGGCGGCCCAGGCCTGCGGCCGACAGGACGCCGGGTAGGGGACCGGCGGCCAGGCCTCCCCGGCGGCGTGGCCGCCGAACAGCTCGGGCAGCCGGTCGTCGAAGCCGGACGCCGCGCGCGCCAGTCCGGCCGCCACCCGGCGTGCCTCGTCGGGGTGTCCCGCACGCAGCATGCCGTCGATGCACAGCGCGGTGTCGTGGGTCCAGACCGAGCCGACGTGGTAGCTCAGCGGCCAGAATCCGGCGTTCGTGGTCGACATCGTGCGGATCCCGTAGCCCGAGAACAAGTCGTCCGAGACCAGCCGCGCCACGACGAGCGCCTCCTCGTCCGCCGACAGGATCCCGGTGCCGAGCAGGTGGCCCATGTTCGACGCGCAGCCGTCGACGGGCACCTTCGACGCATCCAGCGCGAGCGCGGGGTAACGGCCCACGGCGTCCGCGACCCAGAACGCCGCCCGGAAACGCTCCGCCATCGACGCCGCCCACGCCCGCCATCGCGCGGCGCCCTCCTCGTCGCCCCGCGCCGTGAGCACCCGTGCGCCGACCAGCGCGGCGGCGTGGGCGTAGCCCTGCACCTCGGCGAGCGCGATCGGGGCGTCGGCCTGGGAGCCGTCGGCGAAGCGGATCGAGTCCCCGGAGTCCTTCCACCCCTGGTTGGCCAGGCCGGTGCCCGTCTCGTCGCGGTACTCCAGGAAGCCGTCACCGTCCGAGTCGGCCCAGTCGGCCAGCCACCCCAGCGCGGCGTCCAGCGCCGGGAAGAACTCCGACACGTCCTGCCCGGCGTCGAACAGGTCGCCCAGCAGCATGACCCACAGGCAGGTGGCGTCGATCGTGCCGAAGTACACCGGCGGGATCGTCAGCACCGTGTGCTCGGCGCCCTCGTGCGCTTCGTGCAGTGTGAGAGTCGCCCGGCGCACCTCGTGCAGGATCTTGCCGGGCTGCTCGGCGGTCGCCTGGTCCACGGCGCGGCCCTGCCGCCCGGCCAGCGTGCGCAGCGTCGTGCGCGCGAGGTCGGGGTGGTGGCCGGCGAGCAGTCGCGCCGCGATCAGGGAGTCCCGGCCGAACAGCGTGAAGAACCACGGCGCGCCCGCGGCCAGGAACGCGTCCCCGGGGGCCTCGCGCGGTGCCATCATCAACCCGTTCAGGTCGGCCCACGACTTGCGCACCAGCCGCGCGAGCGCGGGGTCGGCCACCGTGGGCGGCACCAGCGCTTCTCGATGGGCGGCGCCGAACGGCGTCGCGGTGTCCGCGGCGTCGATGCGCCACGTCACCGACGTCTGCCCGCGCGGCGGCACCACGAGCGACCAGGCGAGGTCGATCCGGCCGTGCCCGACCGTCGTGGACGCCGTGCCCGGCAGCAGCGTCGCCGCGGTGTCGTCGTCCCGCCACGACCAGGTCAGCCCGTCCAGCGCGACCGGACGCGAGCGCCCGCCCTGCTTGACCGTCTCCATGCTCGCAGCACTCGGGGTGACGCCCACCGTCACCTGCAGGGGCACCGCGCGCGTCGAGGCGGTCGCGAGGGTCAGCGTCTCCGACAACCCGGCGGCGTCCACCTGCCGCGTGACGGTGAGGGTCACCGCCGGGTCCACGCCGAGCTCGGGGGTGCGCACCACCCAGCGGTGGGACGCCGTGGCCCCGCCCGGCTCGTGGGTGCCGACGTGCTCGAGGTCGCGGCCCGCCACCGACACGGTGACCGCCGAGGCGATCCTTTCGTCGCCGACGTACAACCCGTTGATGCCGTGGCTGCGGGCCTGGCCATCGCGGTCGGCCCAGAACTGGACGGGTGCGGCGAGCACGACGGACGCGTCGTGGAGGTACGGCTGGTTCATGGATCCCACTTCTGCGAGGTCTGGTATCGATTCGGTGGCGGTTCTTGACATCGGTCGTCCACCGGGAGCAATCTTGCCCTAGTTTGATCGATCAAATCTAGGTGTCAAAGGCATTTTGATCGATCAACCTCACAAGGAGGTGACAAGGAGGTGCCCGAGCAGCCCAGGGCCACGCTGGAGTCGATCGCCGAGGCGTGTGGCGTGTCGCGCCAGACGGTCTCGAACGTGATCAACCGACCCGAGCGGGTCAACGCCGCCACCCGTCGTAGGGTCGAGAAGGCCATCGAGAAGGCCGGGTACCGGCCCTCGGCGGCCGCACGCGCCCTGCGGCGCCAGCGCGCCGAGACCGTCGCGCTGCGCATGTCCCCGGCCGGTGACGGCATCAACGGCGCCGTGCTCGACCGGTTCCTCCACGAGCTGGTCACGGCCGCCCAGGCCGTCGGCCACCGCGTCCTGCTCTTCACCGCGGACTCGCCCGTGTCCGAGGTGGCGGCGGTCACCGACCTGGTCCACCGCGGCGTGGTCGACGGTTGCGTGCTCACCGACACGGTCGCCGGCGACCCCCGGCCCCGCGCACTCCAGGCCGCGGGTGTCCCGTTCGTCGCCTTCGGCCGCCCGTGGGAGGACGCCGAGGCGACCCACGCATGGGTCGACATCGACGGTGCCCACGGCACGGCGGCCGCCACCCGGGCGCTGCTCGAGGCCGGCCACGGCCCCGTGGGGTGGATCGGCTGGCCCGACCCCTCCGGCGTCGGTGCCGACCGTCGCGCCGGGTGGTTGGCCACCGTCGGCACCGATGGCGTCCAGCACGAGGAGGCGCGGGTCGACGACATCGCGCTGGGCCGGCAGGCCATGACGGACCTGCTCGAGCGGGGCGTCCGGTCGGTTGTGTGCTCGTCCGACTCCCTCGCGGTCGGCGCGATGCTCGCCTGGCACGACCGCCACGGCGAGCCGACGACCGATTCCCTGGCCCCCGTGGTCGGTTTCGACAACACCCCCCTCGCACGCTTCCGCAGCTTCTCCTCGGTCGAACAGCCGATCGAGGACGCCGCCCGCCACTGCATCCGACTCCTCCTCGCCCAACTCGAGCGCGGGGGAGCGCCCACCGACGGCGAGCACGTCCTGCTCGCTCCCACCGTCATCCTCCGCGCCGCGGACGGCTCTGACACCACCGCGCTGCCCCCAGAGCAGCACTGACCAAGGAAACCAAGGAGAACCCATGAAGATCACCAAGCGCCTCGCGCAGGCCCTCGCGGTGGGGGTCGGACTCAGCCTCGCCCTGACCGGCTGCGGCGGCTCCGGCTTCAACAAGGCCGCCCCGTCGGCGTCCGCGCCCGCGGCCGGCCAGACCGCCGAGGCGAACAAGAACGAGGTGTCGGTCCTGATCGGTGCCTCAGGCGAGGCCGAGAAGAAGGCCGTCGAGGAGGCCGTGGCGGCGTGGTCGACCAAGTCCGGCGTCCCGGCCAAGGTCATCGCGGCCACCGACCTGGTGCAGGAGGCCGCACAGGGCTTCGCATCCGGCTCGCCCGCTGACGTGCTCTACGTCTCCACCGACGGGCTGGGCAACTATGCCAAGGCCGGCAACCTGCTCGCCTACGGCGACGACCTGGCCAACAAGGACGACTTCTACCCTGCGCTGCGTGACGCGTTCACCGTCGACGGCAAGCTGATGTGCGCACCGAAGGACTTCTCGACGCTGCAGCTGATCATCAACACCGACCTGTGGGCCGCGGCCGGCCTGACCGAGGCCGACTACCCGAAGACCTGGGACGACCTGAAGGCCGTCTCCCAGAAGCTCACCAAGGGCGGCGTGACCGGCCTCGCGTTCGGCCCCGAGATCCAGCGCATCGGCGTCTTCCTGGCCCAGAACGGCGGCGGTCTGGTCACCGACGGCAAGGCGACCGCGAACTCGGACGCCAACGTCGAGGCCCTCGCCTTCGTCAAGCAGGGCATGACGGACGGCTGGATGGCCTACAGCTCCGACCTCGGCGCAGGCTGGGGCGGCGAGGCCCTGGGCAAGAAGATGGCCGCCATGGTGATCGAGGGCAACTGGATCACCGGTGCGATGAAGTCGGACTACTCCGACGTCAAGTACGCCGCGGTCGAGCTGCCCGCCGGCAAGAGCAAGGGCACCCTGCAGTACACCAACTGCTGGGGCGTCGCGGCCAAGGGTGACAACACCGCCGGTGCCATCGACCTGGTCACCTTCCTGACCTCCCCCGAGCAGCAGCTCGCCTTCGCCAAGGGCTTCGGCGTCATGCCGTCGGTCAAGTCGGCCGAGGCCGAGTGGAGCAAGGCCAACCCCGAGATGGCCGCCTTCATCAAGGGCGCCGAGTACGCGCAGAACCTGCCCGCGCAGGTGGGTGCCGCCGACGTCATCAAGGACTTCAACAGCGAGCTGTCGCAGTTGAAGACCAAGGACCCCAAGGCGATCCTCGACCAGGTGCAGTCCAACCTGCAGCCGGTCGTCGAGGGCTGATCGAGGCATCGGGTAGGTCCCATGACCGTCCACGCGACGCCGCGCCGGCGAGGGAAGGCGAACAGCCAGCCCCTCGCCGGCTGGTCCTTCGTCTCACCCACCGTCGTCATCCTGGGGCTGTTCCTGGCCGTCCCGGTGCTGATGGCGCTGTGGGTGAGTGTCTCCGACTGGAGTGGCAACGGCAGCCCCCTGTCGAGCGGGGTGAACTTCGTCGGCACCAAGAACTACGAGGCGATCGTCTCCGGCCGCGGCCTGGTCGGCCGCGACTTCGGGCTCGCGATCCGCAACAACCTGTACTACGTGTTGCTGGTCGTGCCGCTGCAGACCGTCGCCTCGCTGTTCCTCGCGGTCATGGTGACCCGCAAGAACCTCACGGGCAAGGGCTTCTTCCGCACCGCCTTCTACTTCCCGTCGGTGACCAGCTCGGTGGCGATCACCACCCTGTGGCTGTTCCTGTTCAACGCCTCCGGCACCGTCAACAAGGCGCTGGGCTGGCTGTCGGTGAACGGGCCGAACTGGTTCCAGGACCCGCGCGGGGTGCTCGGCCTGCTGCTCGCCCCGCTCGGCGTCACCGAGACCGGCGCGCTCGCCCAACCCGGCTTCCTGGGCATCTCGGCCTACCAGTGGCTGCAGGGACCCTCGGTGGCGATGACCGCCTTCATCATGATGGCGATCTTCACCACCTCGGGCACCTTCATGCTGCTCTTCATCGCCGCCCTGCAGAGCATCGGCGACGAGACCGAGGAGGCCGGCATCATGGACGGCGCCACCGCCTGGCAGCGGTTCCGGCACATCACCGTGCCGCTGCTGCGGCCGACGATCTTCACCGTCCTCACCCTGGGCCTGATCGGCACCTGGCAGGTGTTCGACCAGATCGCGATCGGCTCCAAGGGTGGTCCGGCGAAGACCACGATGACGCCGGCGTACATGAGCTACACCAAGGCGTTCAACGACGGCGAGTGGGGCCAGGGCGCGGCGATCGCATTCATCCTGTTCGGGATCATCGTGCTGATGACCCTGCTGCAGCGGCTCGTCCTCGGCGAGGCGGACGCCACCAAGACCACCCGGGGCGACATGCGTCGCGGGAAGCGGGCCGAACTCGTCTCGGCGACGGCGCTGGCCGCCCGGAAGACCACCACGACCACCGGGGGAGGTGTCGGATGACCACCACCGCAACCCCGCGCCGGGCCGAGCCCGGGGCGTCCACGTCGGTGAAGCACCGCTCGAACCGGATGGGCTCAGCGGCCCGGGTGGCACTGCTCGTGCTCGCCGTGTTGGCGCTGTTCTACATCTACCCGTTCCTGATGCAGGTGGCGACGTCGTTCAAGACCGACGACGACGCGACCGCCAACCCGATGTCGCTGCTGCCGGCGACGTGGACGGTGGCCGCCTACGACCGGCTGTTCAACAACTCCGACTACCCGCGGTGGATGGCCAACTCCTTCATCGTGACCGTGCTCGTCACCGCGGGCCGGGTGTTCTTCAACTCGCTGGCCGGCTACGCGCTGGCGCGGCTGAGGTTCACCGGGCGGCAGGCGATCTTCGTGCTGCTGATCGCCGTGATGAGCGTGCCGGGCGTGGTGCTGCTGATCCCGAAGTTCCTGGTGCTGAACCAGCTGGGCATCTACAACAGCTACGCGGGCATGGTGCTGCCGCTGCTGGTGGACGCCGCGGGCGTGTTCATCATGAAGAACTTCTTCGAGTCGATCCCCTCGGCGGTGGAGGAGGCGGCGCGCATCGATGGTGCCGGCACCTTCCGGACGTTCTGGTCGATCGTGCTGCCGATGGCGCGCCCGGCGCTGATCACGATCGTCATCCTGAGCTTCCAGGGGTCATGGAACGAGTACAGCCACTTCATCGTCGCCACCCAGAGCCCGGAGCTGACCACACTCACCAAGGGTGTCGCCGGCCTCGCCGGCGGTGGACTGGGTCAGGGCAACCAGTTCCCGCTGAAGCTGGCGGCGGCGGCCATCATGACCATCCCCGTCGCGGTGCTGTTCTTCATCTTCCAGCGCCAGATCATGAACACCACCGGTGGGGCGGTGAAGGACTGACCGCCCGCCCCCGCCACGCACACCCACGTGCAGCACACCCCCTCCCGAGCGGCCGGGGGCCGGGAGATCACTCGCGGCCCTCGGCCTTGTCGTTAGGCTGGACGCCATGGGTGTGGCAATCCGGGTGATCCCGTGTCTCGACGTGCACGACGGCCGCGTGGTGAAGGGGGTCAATTTCCTGAACCTGCGTGACGCCGGCGACCCGGTCGAACTCGCACGCATCTACGGCGAGCAGGGTGCCGACGAACTGACGTTCCTCGACATCTCCGCCTCGTCGCAAGGGCGTGAGACCACCTACGAGATGGTGTCGCGCACCGCCGAGACCGTCTTCATCCCGCTGACCGTCGGCGGAGGCGTCCGCGGTGTCGAGGACGTGGACCGACTCCTGCGCAGCGGGGCGGACAAGGTGGGCATCAACACCGGCGCCATCGCGCGTCCCGAGGCCATCAACGAGATCGCGTCGCGATTCGGCCGCCAGGTCGTCGTCCTCAGCCTGGACGCTCGCCGTGAGGCGGCCCAACCGTCCGGCTTCGGCGTGACCACCCACGGCGGACGCCGGTCCGCGGGCCTGGACGCCATCGACTGGTGCCGCGAGGCCGTCGAGCGCGGGGCGGGGGAGATCCTGCTCAACTCCATGGACGCCGACGGCACCACCGACGGATTCGACCTCGAGATGATCGAGGCCGTCCGCGCCGTCGTCGACGTGCCGGTCGTCGCCTCCGGTGGGGCGGGCACCGTGCGACACTTCGTCGACGCCGCCCGGGCCGGCGCGGACGCCGTGCTCGCGGCGTCCGTCTTCCACTACGGCACACTCACCGTGGGACAGATCAAGGAAGGCCTCTCCGGGGCCGGATTCGAGGTGCGCTGACATGGTTCCCACCAGCACGACCAACCCCGACTGCATCTTCTGCCGGATCGTCGCGGGAGAGATCCCCAGCAAGCAGGTCCATGCCGACGAGCACGCCATCGCGTTCCTCGACGTGGCACCGTTCAAGCGTGGGCACACGCTGGTGGTGTCCAGGACGCACGTCCCCGACGCCCTGACGGACGCCGACGTCCTCGCCTCACTCGCCCCGACCATCGCGTCGGTCGGACGGCTCCTCATGGATCGGCTGGGGGCCTCGGGGTTGAACATCGTGTCGAACGTCGGCCCCGACGCAGGACAGTCGGTGTTCCACCTCCATGTCCACCTCATGCCCCGCTTCGCCGATGACGCCGGTTTCTCCGCGATGGTGGACAGGGTCGACGGCATCGACACGGACGAGGTCTTCGCCGCGCTCACGCCCTGATGCCGGCCCGGTCCCAGATCGCGGACATTTCGTCCCGTCCGGTGTGAAGTGATGGGGAACTGGCGCTAGGGTGTCCTTCGTGCACATGAGCGCTCTCGTAGTTACCACGCGCGTCGCCTGAGTCCCCGACTCTCGACGACGCGCTCCCTCGCCTGCCCAGTTTGTCGGCAGCGGGGGTTTTTTGTTGCTACCCGCCCATGCCAGCACACCGACACCGAAGGGGATGATCACATGACTGATGACCACCAGCTCAAATCACTCACGGGGGCGCAGGCCCTCGTCGAGTCGCTCGAGCGTGTCGGTGTAGACGTCATCTTCGGCATTCCCGGCGGCGCGATCCTGCCGGCGTACGACCCGCTCGGCCAGAGCGAGCTGATCCGCCACATCCTCGTGCGCCACGAGCAGGGCGCCGCGCACGCGGCCGAGGGCTACGCGATGGCGACGGGACGCGTCGGCGTCTGCATGGCGACGTCCGGACCCGGCGCGACGAACCTGGTCACCGGCATCGCCGATGCCTACCTCGATTCGGTCCCGATCGTCGCGATCACCGGGCAGGTGGCCTCGACGGCCGTCGGCACGGACGCGTTCCAGGAGGCCGACATCCGCGGCATCACGATGCCGATCACGAAGCACTCCTTCTTCGTGACCCGCGCCGAGGACATCCCGGGCGCGATCAAGGAGGCCTTCCACATCGCCGGCACCGGACGCCCCGGCCCCGTGCTGGTCGACATCACCAAGGACGCCCTGACCGGCAAGGCCCCCTTCGAGTGGCCCCACGAGCTCGACCTGCCCGGCTACAAGCCAACCGTGACCCCCCACTCCAAGCAGGTCCGCGAGGCGGCCAAGCTGATCGCCCAGGCGTCCCGCCCGGTGCTGTACGTCGGGGGCGGCGTGGTCAAGGCGCAGGCCTACGAGGAGCTGGCCGACCTCGTCAAGATCACCCAGATCCCGCTGGTCACCACGCTGATGGCTCGTGGTGCGTTCCCGGACGAGCACCCGCTCCACATGGGGATGCCCGGCATGCACGGCTCGGTCTCGGCGGTCGGCGCCCTGCAGCGCTCCGACCTCCTGATCACCCTCGGCGCCCGGTTCGACGACCGGGTCACGGGCAAGCTCGACACCTTCGCGCCCGACGCCAGGATCATCCACGCCGACATCGACCCGGCCGAGATCGGCAAGAACCGCAAGGTCGACGTCCCGATCGTGGGCGACGTGAAGCTGACCATCGCCGAGCTCAACCAGGTGCTGCGTGGTGAGGACCTCGGTGACTACGCCGCGTGGCGGGCCTACCTCTCCAACCTCAAGGTGAAGTACGCGCTCGACCCCGAGCCCACCAAGGACGGCGTCCTCAGCCCCGAGTACGTCATCAAGCGCATCGGCGAGCTGTCCGGGGACGCCATCTACGCCTCGGGTGTCGGCCAGCACCAGATGTGGGCCGCCCACCTGCTGCCCTTCGACAAGCCCGGGCGTTGGCTCAACTCCGGCGGCGCCGGCACGATGGGCTACTGCGTCCCGGCCGCGATGGGCGCCAAGGTCGGCCAGCCGGACGCCACCGTGTGGGGCATCGACGGGGACGGCTGCTTCCAGATGACCAACCAGGAACTGGTCACCTGCACGCTGAACGACATCCCGATCAAGATCGCCGTCATCAACAACGAGTCGCTGGGCATGGTGCGCCAGTGGCAGACCCTGTTCTACGGCGAGCGGTACTCCAACACCGACCTGAAGAGCCGGCGCGTGCCGGACTTCCCGATGCTCGCGGAATCGATGGGCGCCGTGGGCCTGCGGGCCGAGACCGTCGACGAGGTCGACGAGGTCATCAAGAAGGCGCTCGAGATCAACGACCGCCCGGTCGTGGTCGAATTCGTCGTCCACAAGGACGCGATGGTGTGGCCGATGGTCGCGGCCGGCACGAGCAACGACGACATCATGATCGCCAAGGACATGGCGCCCGACTGGGAGGACGAGATCCTGTGAACACGCACACCCTGAGCGTCATCGTCGAGAACAAGCCCGGCGTCCTGGCCCGCATCTCGGGCCTGTTCGCCCGGCGCGGCTACAACATCGAGAGCCTCGCCGTCGGCCCGACCGAGCGCCCCGAGATCAGCCGCATCACGCTGCAGGTCGGCGTGGAGCGCGCGGAGATCCTCGAGCAGATCACCAAGCAGCTCAACAAGCTGGTCGAGGTGCTCAAGATCGTGGAGCTGGAGGACTCGGCCGTCCGTCGTGAGCTCCTCCTGGTCAAGCTGAGGGCCGACCCGGTCGCTCGCAGCCAGATCATCGAGATCGTCCAGCTGTTCCGCGGCAGGACCGTGGACGTCCACAACGACTCGCTGGTCATCGAGGCGACAGGCAGCCCCGACAAGCTGGAAGCGCTGCTGGAGATGCTGCGCCCGTACGGCGTCCGGGAGCTCGTCCAGTCCGGCCTCGTGGCCCTCGGGCGCGGCTCCAAGTCGCTGACCGACCGTTCCGCCAAGGTCGACCGGGCGCGTCCCGGCGTCCGGTGATGACACACTGAAACCCAGACCCGCACAGACCAGTAACCAGTAAGGAAGAAACCCACATGGCAGAGATGTTCTACGACGCCGACGCCGACCTGTCGATCATCCAGGGTCGCACGGTCGCCGTCATCGGCTACGGCTCCCAGGGCCACGCGCACGCGCTGAGCCTGCGCGACTCGGGTGTCGACGTCCGGGTCGGCCTGCGTGAAGGCTCGTCCTCGCGCGCCAAGGCCGAGGCCGAGGGCCTCCGCGTCGTGTCGGTGGCCCAGGCCGCCGCCGAGGCCGACCAGATCATGATCCTGGCCCCCGACCAGCACCAGCGGACGATCTACGCCGAGGACATCGAGCCGAACCTGCAGCCCGGCGACGCGCTGTTCTTCGCGCACGGCTTCAACATCCGCTTCGGCTACATCAAGGCGCCCGAGGGTGTCGACGTGTGCATGGTCGCCCCGAAGGGTCCGGGACACCTCGTCCGTCGCGAGTACTCGGAGGGTCGCGGCGTCCCGGTCATCGTGGCCGTCGAGGTGGACGCCACGGGCAACGCCTGGCCGCTGACGCTGTCCTACGCCAAGGCCATCGGTGGCCTGCGCGCGGGTGGCATCAAGACGACCTTCACCGAGGAGACCGAGACCGACCTGTTCGGCGAGCAGGCCGTCCTGTGCGGTGGGGCGTCCGCCCTCGTCCAGGCCGGCTTCGAGACCCTCGTCGAGGCGGGCTACCAGCCCGAGGTCGCCTACTTCGAGTGCCTGCACGAGCTGAAGCTGATCGTCGACCTCATGTACGAGGGCGGCATCGCCAAGCAGCGCTGGTCGGTCTCCGACACCGCAGAGTTCGGTGACTACGTGTCGGGGCCGCGCGTCATCGACGCCCGCGTCAAGGAGAACATGAAGGCCGTTCTCGGTGACATCCAGTCCGGCGCGTTCGCCAAGCGCTTCATCGACGACCAGGACGCCGGCGCGCCGGAGTTCAAGAAGTTCCGCGCCGACGGTGAGAAGCACCCGATCGAGGCCACCGGCAGGGAGCTCCGCAAGCTGATGGCGTGGGTCAAGAGCCACGACGACGACTACGTCGAGGGCACCGCGGCTCGCTGAGTCGCGCCCCCCTGCCCGAGCGGCGGTGACCGGTCACCCGGTCACCGCCGCTTGGTTCCTGCCCCCGCACACGGTTACATGGGGTCATGGATGCCATGACGGCACGCGTGTGGGACGCAGCTGTCCCGTACCTGGACGTGAGGGACAACGACGTCCACACCCTGTACGCACACTCCCTGGCGACCACGCTGCTGGCGGAGCACCCCGAGGCGGACGCGCGCGTGGTGGAGACCGCGATCCTGCTCCACGACATCGGTTGGTCGCGTGTCCCACCGGCGGAGGTGCTCAGCGCCATCGCGCCGGGCGGTGGACGCCCCGACCTCGTCCTGCTGCACGAGCGCGAGGGTGCCGCGATGGCACGAGCGGTGCTGGAATCACTGGAGGCACCGCCGGAGCTGGTCGAGCGCGTGGTCCAGATCATCGACGGCCATGACAGCCGCACCGAGGCGCTCTCGCTCGAGGACGCGCTGGTGAAGGACGCGGACAAGCTGTGGCGCCTCACCCCGCACGGCGTCCGGACGGTGCAGGGCTGGTTCGGCCTCCCGGCCGACGAGACGCTGGCCCTGATCGAGGGGCGCGTCCACGAACACCTGTTCACCGACGCCGGACGCCGCATCGCACGAGCGCTGGCGGCGCTCGCGCGCGTCGACGTCAGCGATCGGTTGGCCGCGCTGGCCGGGTGAGCCATGGCGCGCCGTTCAGAGGCTCAGGCGGGCCGGTCGGTCACGTCCAAGGTGCTGGCCATCCTGGAGGTGTTCGGCTCGGGGGCCCCGAGCGTCTCGCTGACCACGATCGCCGAGAAGGCCGACCTGCCGTTGCCCACCGCCCACCGCCTGGTGGGCGAGCTGGTCGAGGGCGGCGCCCTCGTCCGGCATCCGAGCGGGCAGTACGCCATCGGCGTCCGGCTCTGGGAGATCGCCCAGAACAGTTCCCGTCCGCTGCGTGAGGCGGCACGTCCGCACCTGCAGGACCTCTTCTCCCTGACGGGTGAGACGGTGCACCTCGCGCTGCACGACGGGCGCCAAGTGCTCTACATCGACCGGATCTACGGCTCGCGCCGGGTTCCGCGCGCGTCCCGGGTCGGCGGGAGGCTCCCGCTCCACGCGACGGCGGTGGGGAAGGTCATCCTCGCGTACCAGGAGGAGTGGTTCCAGCAGGCGTACGTCAATGGTCCCTTGGAGGCGCCCACGCAGCACACGCGGATCCGTCCCCGGGCCCTGCTCGCGGAGATGGCGGAGGTGCGGAAGCAGGGGTACGCCCGCACCAACCAGGAGGTCCGGGTGGGCGCCGCCTCGCTGGCCGTGCCGGTCTTCTCCGAGGACGGCCGCGTCCGGGTGTCGATCGGGATGGTCGTCCAGTCGACCCAGGCAGATCTCCTGATGCGTCACCTGCCGACGATGCTGGGCGTGGCCGGGCGCCTGGTGGCCGTCGCCCGGTTGGCCGAGGAGCTCACCGAATCACCCGCTTCCATTCAATGGAAGACAACCGTTGCTGCCGTGGCGAAGAGGAGACAGGCTGAGGCAAACCTCGACACGAAGGAGTGACCGTGGGCCAGAACCTCGACACCCAGAACGCACCCGCAGGTGCATGCCCGGTGGATCACCACGGGTACGAGCCGTTCGACATGAAGGATCCCTTCCCGTCCTACGCACGGTTGCGCCACGAGGAGCCGGTCATGTTCGACGAGCGGACCAACCTCTACGTCGTCAGCCGGTACGACGACGTGAAGGCCGTCTTCACCGACTGGGAGACCTTCTCCAGCGAGAACGCGCAGAAGCCGGTCCGCGACCGCGGCGAGGCCGCGAAGAAGATCATGGCCGAGGGCGGCTTCACCGCCTACTCCGGCCTGTCGGCGCGCGTCCCACCGGACCACACCCGCCTGCGCAAGGTCGTGCAGCGCGCCTTCACCCCGCGTCGCTACAAGGCCATGGAGCCGATGATCCGCGAGAACGTCGTGGGGATGATCGAGACGATGCTGGCCAAGCCGGAGCGCACGGCCGACGTCTACCGCGACATCGCGTACGACCTGCCCACCATCACCATCCTGAGCCTCTACGGGGAGCCGACGGACCAGGCTCGCATCGACCAGCTGAAGTCGTGGTCCGAGGCTCGCGCCGCCATGACGTGGGGCAACCTGACCGACTCCGAGCAGATCCCCTACGCGCACAAGTTGGTGGACTACTGGAACGACTGCCAGGCGCTGGTGGCCAACGCGCACGCCCACCCCGACGGCGACGGCCTGGTCTACGACCTGGTCCGCGCTCAGGCCGAGGGTGACCCCATCACCGACCACGAGATCGCATCGGTCTGCTACAGCCTGCTGTTCGCCGGACACGAGACCACCACCACCCTGATCACCAACACCATCCGGGTGCTGTTGTCGCACCGAGAGGCCTGGGAGGCCGTCGTGGCGGACCCGAGCAAGATCCCGGGTGCGATCGACGAGGTCCTGCGCTACTCCGGCTCGATCGTCGCGTGGCGCCGCAAGGCCCTGAAGGACGCCGAGGTGGGCGGCGTCGCCATCCCCGAGGGCTCCGAGCTGCTGCTGGTCATGGGCTCGGCCAACCGGGACGAGGGCCACTTCACCGATCCCGAGGCCTTCGACATCGAGCGCCCCAACGCCCGCGAGCACCTGTCCTTCGGCTACGGCATCCACGTCTGCCTCGGCAACCAGCTCGCCAAGCTGCAGGCCAAGATCGCGACGGAGGAGATCACCCGCTTGGTCCCCACCCTGCGCCTCGCCGAGGGGGCCGACATCGACTTCCTGGAGAACCTCTCGTTCCGCGTCCCCACGTCCATGCCCGTCACTTGGGAGTCCTGAGACCCATGACCATCGACACCACCTACACCTGGCCGTTCGACGCCGGCATCGAGCCCGACCATGCCCAGCTCGGCGGCAAGTGCGGCTCGCTGGTCTCCATGACCACCGCCGGCATGCCCGTCCCTCCCGGCTTCGCCGTGACCACCGCCTCGTACGAGAAGTTCATCGAGGACGCCGGCATCGCGGAGGCCATCGCGGAGGAGCTCAAGGGGGTGGATCCCGAGGACATCAAGACCGTCGACGAGATCTCCGCCCGCATCCGGGACGGGATCATGAAGTACGAGATGCCCCAGGAGATCCGCGAGGCCACCTACGCCGCGTACGAGGCGCTGATGGCGCAGTGCGGGGGCGAGGTGCCGGTCGCGGTCCGCTCGTCGGCCACGGCCGAGGACCTCCCCGACGCCAGCTTCGCCGGCCAGCAGGACACGTACCTCTGGCTGACGGGGGTGAAGAACGTCACCCACCACGTCCGCAAGTGCTGGGCGTCGCTCTACACGTCGCGCGCCATCATCTACCGCCTGAAGAACAACATCTCCGATGAGGGCCTCGGGATGGCGGTGGCCATCCAGAAGATGGTGAACGCGGGCCGGTCCGGCGTCGCCATCACGATGGACCCGACCAACGGTGACCGGTCGAAGATCACCATCGATGCCTCCTACGGCGTCGGTGAGATGGTGGTCTCGGGCCAGGTCACCCCGGACAACATCATGCTCGACAAGGTCACCCTGGCCACCGTCTACGAGCACATCGGCGACAAGCACGCCGAACTCGTCCCCGACCCGGAGACCAAGAGCCTGGTCGAGCGCGAGGTCGAGCCGGAGCGCAGCAGCGTCCGCTGCATCACCGACGACGAGCTCCGGGCCATCGCGCTCATGGCCAAGCGGTGCGAGAAGCACTACAAGTCGCCGCAGGACATCGAGTGGGCACTGGACAACGACCTGCCCGAGGGCCAGAACCTCCTCCTCCTGCAGTCCCGTCCCGAGACCATCCACTCCAACAAGCCGAAGCCGGAGAACGCTCCGGCAGCGCCGGCCCCGAAGTACTCCATGAGCAGCATCACCGCTTCGATGCTGGGCACCAAGAAGACCCCGGCCGAGCCCCGCTGGCCCGTGGCCTGACGTCAACGGCCCCCTCCACCACTCCTGAAAGGACCTCCCGACATGGCAACCAAGAAGTCATTCCCGAAGCCTTCCGACCTCGAGACGCCGCCCGGCGCCGAAGGCTGGGAGAAGATCTACCCGTACTACCTGGTCTTCCAGGACGAGATGAAGGCGGAGGAGGACGACAAGTTCTGGTTCTGTGACAGCCAGCACTGGCCGACCGTCTTCAAGCCCTTCGAGACCATCGGCGGCGAGTTCGCCGTGAAGTGCCTGGGCCAGGTCAACTCCCGTCACCTCATGATCCCCAACGCCAACGGCATCGAGTTCCGCATCCACCTCGGCTACCTGTACATGTCGCCGGTGTCGGTGGATCCCGACAAGATCGCCGAGCGTGTTCCCGACTTCGAGGAGCGCGTGGGCTACTACTTCCAGAACTGGGAGCGCCTGCTGGCGGCCTGGCACGTCAAGGTCAAGGCCACGATCGACGAGATGGAGGCCATCGAGTTCAAGCCGCTGCCGACGAAGGTCCCGATCGAGGACATCTACACCGGCAAGGGCCTGGACGGCTCCGAGGTCATCATGAGCAACTTCGAGAAGCTCATCGCGCTGGCCTACCAGAACTGGCAGTACCACTTCGAGTTCCTCAACCTCGGCTACATCGCCTACCTGGACTTCTTCAACTTCTGCAAGGAGGTGTTCCCCAACATCCCCGACCAGTCGATCGCGACGATGGTCCAGGGCGTCGACATGGAGCTCTTCCGCCCGGACGACGAGTTGAAGAAGCTCGCACTGCTGGCCCAGAAGCTCGAGCTGCACGAACACTTCGAGGACGTCTCGGACGCCCAGGCCACCCTGCGCGCCATCGCGCACTCGGCCGCCGGCCCGGTCTGGATGACCATGTGGGAGAAGGCCCAGGACCCGTGGTTCAACTTCACCGTCGGCAACGGCTTCTACGGGCACGACAAGTACTGGAACGCCCACCCCGAGATCCCGCTGGACTACATCAAGGACTACCTGCGCCGACTCGAGGAGGGCCAGGACATCATGCGTCCGATCGAGGAGCTCATCCGCGAGAAGGACCGCATCGTCGAGGAGTACCGCGACCTCCTGGATGACGACGCCCGCGACGCCTTCGATGCCAAGCGCCAGCTCGCAGCCACCGCGTACCCGTACGTCGAGAACCACAACTTCTACATCGAGCACTGGACCATGGGCATCTTCTGGCGCAAGGTCCGCGAGCTGTCGAAGCTGTTCGTCGAGGCGAACTTCTGGGACGAGGACGACGACATCCTGTACCTCACCCGCACCGAGGTCCGCGAGGCCCTGTTCGACTACATCACCTGGTGGGGCGTCGGCGCCCCGCGCGCGCTGGGTGAGGTGCACTGGCGACCGATCATCGAGGAGCGCACCAAGATCGTGGACGCGCTCAAGACGCGTCGTCCGCAGCCCGCGCTGAACACGCCCCCGGAGTCGATCACCGAGCCGTTCACCCGCATGCTCTGGGGCATCACCACCGAGCAGGTCGAGCAGTGGCTCTCCGACGACGAGGAGGGCTCGGGTCTGAAGGGCATGGCGGCCTCCCCGGGCATCGCCGAGGGGCCGGCCCGCGTCATCATGACCTCCGACGAGCTGGCCGACGTCAAGCCCGGCGAGATCCTGGTGGCCCCGGTCACGGCGCCTTCCTGGGGTCCGATCTTCGGCAAGATCGCCGCGGCCGTCACCGACATCGGCGGCATGATGAGCCACGCCGCGATCGTCTGCCGCGAGTACGCGCTGCCGGCCGTCACCGGCACCGGCTCGGCGTCCACCACCATCCGGACCGGCCAGATGCTCCGGGTCGACGGTGGCAAGGGCACCGTCGAGATCCTGGACGACCTGCCGCGCTTCGAGGTTCACCACGACGAGGAGCCCGCCGGTGTCTGATCAGCGCACCGTGCTGGTCACGGGGGCCGCGGGAGGGCTGGGTCGGGCGTTCGCGCTCGGCTTCGCCGCCCGCGGCCACCGGGTGGCGGTCGCCGACGTCAACGAGGCCGGCGTCGCCGAGACGGCCCGCCTCGTCGAGGAGCACGGCGTCCCGGCCTGGCATGGCCGCGTGGACGTCACCTCGACCGAGTCGACCGAGGCGCTGGCTGCCCGGGTCGCGGAGTTCGGCGGCGGACGGATCGACGTCCTGATCAACAACGCCGCGATCTACGCCACCCTGAACCGGACTCCGATGGAGGAGATCGATCCCGCCGAGTGGGACGCCGTCATGGCGGTCAACCTCAAGGGCCCGTGGCTCATGGCCCGCGCCTGCAGCCCCTACCTCGTCGACGGCTCCAGCATCGTCAACCTCGCCTCCGCGACCGTGTACAGCGGGTCGGAGAAGTGGGCCCACTACGTCGCATCCAAGGCAGGCGTCATCGGCCTCAGCCGCGTCCTGGCGAAGGAGCTCGGACGCCGCGGCGTCCGCGTCAACACCATCGCTCCCGGCTTCACCCTCACCGAGGCCAGCTACGGGATCATGGGCGAGGCCGCTGCCTCCTACGGCGTGGACCGCGGTTCCCTCAAGCGGGCCAGTGAACCCGAGGACATCGTCGGCGCGGCCCTGTTCCTGGCCGGCCCCGACAGCACCTTCATCACCGGACAGACCATCGTCGTCGACGGTGGCCGCCAGTTCATCTAGGAGAACACTCATGTCAACCGTGACCTACACCGATGCCGAGGGCACCAGCCGCACGATCGAGGCCAACGTGGGCGACTCCGTGATGGAGACCGCCGTGCGCAACGGCGTCCCCGGCATCGTGGCCGAGTGCGGCGGTTCCCTCTCGTGCGCCACCTGCCACGTCTTCGTGGACGAGGCCGAGTTCGCCTCCCTTCCTCCCGTGGAGGAGATGGAGGACGAGATGCTCTACGGCACCTCCGTGGATCGCCGGGAGAACTCGCGCCTGTCCTGCCAGATCAAGGTCACCGAGGGCATGGACCTGCACGTGACCACCCCCGAGACGCAGGTCTGACATGGCCGACGAGCACGGGCTCCTGATCATCGGCGCGTCACAGGCGGGCGTGCAGCTCGCCGTTTCGCTGCGCGCGTTGGGACATGAGGGTGCCATCACCCTGCTGGGGGAGGAGAACCACCGTCCGTACCAGCGTCCCGCCCTGTCGAAGGACTACCTGCAGGGCAAGGTGGGCAAGGAGACGCTCATCTTCCGCAGCCAGGAGTACTGGGACGAGCACAACATCACCGTCGTGCCCAACGAGCGGATCCTGCGGGTGGAGAAGGGCGAGGACGGCTCCGGCGTCGCCCACTCGATGTCGGGTCGGTCGTTCCCCTTCGATCGGCTCGCGCTCGCCGTCGGGGCCCGTGCCCGCCGCCTCCTCGTGGAGGGGGCCGACCTACCCGGCGTCCTCTACCTGCGCAACGCCGACGATGCCCTCGAGTTGCGGGCCCGGGTCCCGGACGTCCAGAGGGTGGTGGTCCTCGGAGGCGGGTTCATCGGCCTCGAGGCCGCGCTGAGCCTGCAGTCGATGGGCAAGGACGTCACCGTCCTGGAGGCCGGCCCGCGCCTGGTCGGCAGGGCGGTGGGGGAGCAGACCTCCCACTACCTTCACCAGCACCACGTGGCGGCGGGCCTCGACGTGCGGTTGGGCTGCAAGCTCACCCGCATCGTCGGCCACGGCGACCGGGTGAGCGCGGTCGAACTGGACGACGGCTCCACGCTCGAGGCCGACCTCGTGCTCGTCGGCATCGGCGTCATCCCGAACACGGAGCTGGCGGAGCGGATCGGCCTGGAGTGCGACAACGGCATCCGCGTCGACCAGCACTCGGTGGCCTCGGACGGGCACACCATCGCCCTGGGCGACGTGGCCAACCTGCCCAACCCCGTCCCGGGCGCACCCGCGGGGGACCGCATCCGGTTCGAGAGCGTGAACAACGCCGTCGAGCAGGCCAAGGTGGCGGCGTACTCCGTGACCGGACGGTCCGAGGAGTACGAGCTCATCCCCTGGTTCTGGTCGAACCAGGGTGACCTCAAGCTGCAGATCGCCGGCCTGTCCAACGGTGCGGACGCCACCGTCGTCCGTGAGGACCCGGCCAAGGGACGCCACAGCGTCCTGTACTACCGGCAGGGGCGGCTCATCGCCGCGGACTGCATCAACGCCCCGCTCGACTTCATGGCCGTGAAGTCGGCACTCACCCAGCGGGCGACCATCCCCGCCGACGCTGCCGCGGACGCCTCCGTGGCACTCAAGACCCTGATCACGTCCGTCGAGGAGGACTGACATGCGCACGCCGCTGCCGCCCACACCCGTCCAGGCGACGGGCCCCATCGACACCAGCCCGATCGTCGTGGACACGATCCCGGACGACCTCGACCCCATCTGGAGAGCGGTCAACCACTTGGTGAGGGCTCGCAACAACGACATCCACCTGCCCATCTCCATGGCCTTCGCCGACCGGCTCTGTGCAGCCCACCCCGAGGCGGACTCGCTCGTCGTCCGGGTCTCCGTGCTGCTGCACGACATCGGCTGGGCGCTTGTCGACGAGGACCGGATCCTGTCCGAGGGCTTCAGCGGTGACTGGCGCAAGGCCGAGATCCGCTTCGAACACGAGCGCCAGGGCTGCAACGTGGCCCGAGAGGTCCTGCCCGGCCTCGGATACCCCGAGGAGTTCGTCGAGGACGTGTGCGCCATCATCGACGGCCACGACACCCGTCCGGAGGCCCTGTCCCTGGAGGACGCGCTCATGCGGGACGCCGACCGCTTGTGGCGCTTCGACCATGCCGGCATCGCGCTGGCGCACTCCTGGTTCAAGCTGACGCCGTCGGCGTACATGGATCGTCTGGGCAGCGAGATCATCCCCGAGCTGCTCACCGAGGCCGGCATCGCCATGGGTACCGGCCACCTGGAGCGTTCCCGGCGCCTGTTGCTCGCGGAGGTGCTGGCATGACCACAGCCGGCGCGCATGCGCTGAAGTGGACGCGGGAGAACGACCACTTCATCGACGGCAGCTGGGTCGCCAGCATCGGCACCGAACTGCTCGAGGTGGTCGACCCGGCCACGGAAGAGGTGTGGGGGACCGCACCCAACGGCAGCCGTGAGGACGTCGACGCGGCCGTCGCGGCCGCGCGCCACGCCTTCGACGCGGGGCCCTGGCCGCGGATGCGTCCGGCCGAGCGTGCCGAGATCCTGCGCCGCATGGCCGACGAGGTCGAGATGCGAGCCGAGGGTCTCGCTGCGACCGTGACGCGCGAGAACGGCCAGCCGGTCAGTGAGTCGGCGGGGGGCGCGGCGAACGCGGCGTCCATCCTGCGTTACTTCGCGGGCCTGGCCCCCCTGCTCGAGGCGGACGACGTCCGACCGGCCCCGGCGGGCGGTTTCGAGTCGGTGGTCCGCCGGGACCCGGTGGGGGTCTGCGGCCTCATCGCGCCGTGGAACTTCCCGATCAACCTCGTCGTGATCAAGCTGGCCCCCGCCCTGATGGCCGGCTGCACCGTCGTGATCAAGCCGGCGCAGACCACACCGCTGTCCATCCGCTACATCGTCGAGGCCGCGACCGCCGCGGGTGTGCCCGCCGGCGTCGTGAACCTCGTGAGTGGCGACGGCGTGACGGGTGACGCCCTCGTCCGGCACCCGGACGTCGACAAGATCGCCTTCACCGGCTCCACACCGGTCGGTCGCCGGATCGCCGCGGCCTGCGGTGAACTCCTGCGTCCGGTCACGCTCGAGCTCGGGGGCAAGTCGTCCGCGATCGTCCTGCCGGACGCCGACCTGGACGCGATGAGCTCGGTGCTGGTCCGCTCGTGCCTGCGCAACAGCGGGCAGACCTGCTACATCTCCACCCGCATCCTGGCTCCGGCCGAGCGCTACGACGAGGTCGTGGACATGGTCGTGCGGACGATCGAGGCCAGTCCGCTGGGGGACCCGAACGATCAGGCCACGGTGTTCGGCCCGGTCGCCTCGGCGGCGCAGTTCGACATCGTGAACGGCTTCATCGCGTCGGCACGGGAGGAGGGCGCGACGGTCGCCAGCGGCGGCGGAACGCGCTCGCCCGGGTTCTTCATCGAGCCGACCGTGCTCGCCGACGTCACCCCCGAGATGCGCGTGGCGCGCGAGGAGATCTTCGGCCCGGTCATCACGATCCTGAAGTACACCGACGAGGACGAGGCGGTCGAACTGGCCAACAACACCCCGTTCGGCCTGGGCGGGATCGTCTTCTCGTCTGATCCGGAGCACGCCCAGCGGGTCGCCGAGCGTGTGGACTCGGGTTCGGTGGGCATCAACTTCTTCGCGTCCAACCATGCGGCCCCCTTCGGAGGACGCCACGACTCGGGGATGGGGGTGGAGTACGGCCCCGAGGGCTTGGCGGCCTACCTCACCTACAAGTCGATCCACCGGCGTCCGGTGGGCTGACACGCCAGACGGCAAGGAGGCCCCCACCGGGTGCGGTGGGGGCCTCCTGTGCGCTTGGTGCGTGGGTCAGAGGTTGATGGTCTGGCCCACGAAGATCAGGTTGGGGTCCTTGATCTGGGAGGCGTTCCGCTCCCACAGCGTGCGCCAGCCGCCCTTGACGCCGTGCTCGGCGGCGAGCTCGCTCAGCGTGTCGCCTGCCTTCACCGTGATGAAGCGCTTGCCCGTCGTGGCGACGCTCTTGACGGTCGCGGCGCGCTTCGGCGCGGTGGCCTTCTTCGTCTCGGCCTTCTTGGGCTCGGCCTTCTTGGGCTCGGCCTTCTTGGGCTCGGCCTTCTTGGGCTCGGCCTTCTTCGGTTCGGCCTTCTGGGTCGTCGTCTCCGTGGGAGTCACGGCCTTCGCGGGGGCAGGTGCCGAGTAGCCGGTGGCGCCGCCGTTTGCCTTCGTCAGGCCGGCCATCTGGGAACAGGTCGGCCAGGCGCCGGGGCCTTGGACCGCAAGGGTGCGCTGCGCGACCGTGATCTGCTCGGCCTTGGTGGCCTGGTGTGCATAGGGTGCGTACTGCGCGCCGCCGAAGGCGCGCCACGTCGAGGAGCTGAACTGCAGCCCGCCGTAGTAGCCGTTGCCGGTGTTGATCGACCAGTTGCCGCCGGACTCGCATTGGGCAACGGCGTCCCACACCGAGGCCGCGTGCGCGGGCTGGGCGAAGGCGATGGAGCCGCCCACGGCGACTGCCGTCGACGCGGCGATGGCGAGCATCCGCTTGGGGTTGTGCTTCATGTTCTTCCTTTCACGGGACGTCCGGACGGATGGCCCGGACCGCCGTTCCAGACTAGGCAAAGTCTGAGAAAAAGCAAAGGGAAGGCTGGGAAACTCTCAGGAAAGGTTGGTTGGGGGGTGGGAGCGGTAGGTGATCCCCCGCGCGAGCGCAGGGGGTCTCGCGCGCTCTGGCATGCTGCAGTCATGGATCCCCGCCATCGGATGAGCGCCTGACCCGTGGAGTTCTATGACCTCATTCAGAACGCCATCCTCGACCACGCGGGGGAGTGGTGGACGTACCTCGCCACGGGGCTGCTGACGTGGCTGGACGGGTTCTTCCCGCCCTTGCCGAGCGAGTCGATCGTGATCGCGATGGCGGCGCTGTCGAGCACGCATGGCGGCCCGGTGCAGCTCTGGCTCCTCGCGGTGGTGGCGCTGGGCGGTGCCTGGGCGGGCGACAACACGGCGTACTGGATCGGGCGCAGTATCCCGTTGGAGAAGATCTTCCGGGGTGAGCGGGGGGGACGGATCCTGGCGCGGGCGCACCACGTCATCCACCACAAGGGGCCGGAGGTGCTCCTCTCGGGGCGGTTCATCCCCGGCTATCGCATCGCCATCAACATGGTCGCGGGCTACGTGCGCCTGCCTTACAAGCGCTTCATGATCATCGACGCGTTCGCGACACTCCTGTGGGCCGTCTTCGCCGTCTCCATCGGCCTGGCGGCCGGCTCACTGTTCCAGGAGCAACCGCTGCTCGGCATCATCGTCGGCGTCCTCCTCGGCCTCCTCGTCGGCTACGCCATCGAACGCATCGGCGCGTGGCGTGACTGGCGCAAGTTGCGTCGCACGCTGGAGGAGTGATGCATTTCCGGGTGGAAGAACCCCGAGGATTCTTGGGGATCTTCCACCCGGAAATGTCCCACGGCGTGCCTAGCCCGAGGGCACAACCGGACGCCTCGGGCTGCGAACAGAACTCAGGCAGGCAGGCGAGCGGCCGCGCCGGGCGTGGAGTTCCTCGCTCGCACGCGGACGCCACGCGGTCCGCGGCCGCGATGGGCTGCCAGGACCAACGCGAGCCTGTCCAGGAAGCCAGGGAGGTCCGCGTCGAGCGCTTCGGGAATGACCTGTACCACCACAAGGCCGTGGGTCTGGTACTCAGTGTCCCGTCGCACGGTGACGCCCCACCGGTCCTGCCCGTTCTCGTCCTCCCCCGTGTGGAACTCACGCGAGTGCACCTGGACGACGACGCCGGCATCGGTGAAGTAGCCGTCCGGAGTACCGATGAAACGACCTTCGGCGTCCTCGAGACGGATGTTGGCGTGCATGGCCGGGAGCCGCGGATCGGCTGCGACTGCCCGGATCAGTGTTTCCTCCGGAGGAGACCAAGCGCCCGCGCGGAAGGCGATCATCCCGTCCTGGATGGGACCGGTGTTGGCGTCACCGCAGGCTCCGATCTGTGCGGTGAGCCGGTCGAAGGTGGTGATCCTGCGCTGCAGGACCGTCATCGTCAGCGCCTGCAGCCTCGTGGTGTCGACGACGTTCGAAAACGAGGCCGTTCCGACGCGGTGGTTTCCAGCAGTCATCGCAATGGAGGATGGTGATTCTGGGAGGCTAGCAGGGCGTTGAACAGCTCGGCTGGGGTGCGGTCTTCCAGGATCCGTCGGGGGCGCTGGTTGAGTTCGGCTTCGACGCGGGCGAGGTCGCCGGCGCTGTGCTGGGCCAGGTCGGTGGACTTGGGGAAGTACTGGCGCAGGAGTCCGTTGGTGTTCTCGTTGCTGCCACGCTGCCACGGGCTCGCGGCATCGCAGAAGTAGACCCGGATCCCGGTGTCTCGGGTGAGTTCAAGGTGGCGGGCCATCTCGGTGCCTTGGTCCCAGGTCAGGCTGTTCCGCAGTCCCGCGGGCAACGGCCCCAGGGCCGCGGCCAGTGAGGCGCACAGGGTGAGGGAGTCCTGGCTCGTGAGGTGCAGCAGCTTGACGTAGCGGGTCTGGCGCTCGACTAGGGTGCCGATCGCTGAGCGGTGGTGGGGGCCCACGATCAGGTCACCCTCCCAGTGGCCCGACTCACCCCTGTCGGTGGGGTCGAAGCCGCGCTCGTGGATGCTGATCATCGGCTGGGCGAACCGGCGGCGGGACCGGACCTGACGGCAGTGGGCACGACGCTGGTCCCGGCCGGTCCGCAACGGCGAGGGCGCGGTCATCAAGCCGACACCGGGCCGGTACAAGGCCAGATAGATCGATTCGGTGCTGATCCGCCGTCCGGGATCGTGGGGATGCGCGAGCCGTAACGCGCGGCTGATCTGCTGGGGACTCCACTTCTGGTGGAGCTTGTCCGACACGAACGCGTGCAGCTCGGTGTCTGCTTCCAGCTTCGTGGTCCGCACCCGACGGCGGCGGCTCGCTGCCGCCGCGTGGGCATGGAAGGGCCGGTACTGGCCACTGGGATGCAGGTTGCGGCGCAACTCCCGGCTGATCGTCGAGGGTGAGCGTCCCATCAGCTCGGCGATCGCCGTCGGCCCCAGACCCTGGCTGGCCAGGTCAGCGATCGTGATCCGCTCCGCCTCCGACAGGAACCGTGGCGAGATGACCCGGGTCGACAACGGCTCCAAGGGCGGCACGAACTTCACCGTGCCATCCTTCAACTTCACCTTGCTGCCGTGCTTCCAGTTGTTCCCCGTGCTGCGGCTGACCCCGACCTCACGGCATGCGGCGCGCAACGCCCACCCCTGGGCCAGCAACTCTATGAACCGACGACGCGCCAACGACAATGGCCGCCGGCCCGGCCCCTTCTTGATCCGACGAGTCGACAACAGAACCTCCCTTGGTCAGCTCCATTGCAACCACCACTGGAAACCACCCCGTCGCTATGGCCTCGTTTTCAAGCGTCGTCGACACGTGGGCGCCACCTCGCGACGTCGTGCTGCGTCAACGAGGGCGCGGTCCGCGGGTGCGATCCGAATCCCGCTCTTGAGGAGGCCGCGCGGCATGGAGCGGGTGCGCTCCGACACCATCCCGAGCGCGTTGCGACGTGCTCGGTGTTGCGGGGGTACGAGGAATCGGGGCTGCAGGACGGGATCCAGTCGGGGTTCCAGACCGTGGCAGGTCAGGGCATGACTGTCGCCTGCCATGAGCATGGGACCGGGGTAGCGGGTTTTCTGCCAGGTTCATGGGACCACTTGGATTGCCAGTCATGGGACCACCCGGCGTGTCTTGCCGGTGGGTCCTGGGTCGGCTCGTTGGATCGCCGTGTCGGTGTCGCCGTCATGGAGGTCTACGGGCGTGGGATTCAGGGAGGTCAGTGTGGTTGAGGTCAGGGAAGTACTCCGCGGCTGGCTCGAGGGCGCCGGGCTGCGGACAGTCGCCGAGCGGGCGGGGGTGGACCGCAAGACGGCCCGCCGCTATGTGGCCGCCGCGCAGGAGGCCGGTCTGCAGCGGGACGCGGGGTTCACGGCGGTCGATGACGACCTGGTCGCTCAGGTGGTGTCGGCGGTGCGTCCGGCCCGCCCGAACGGGCACGGGACGGCGTGGGAGGCCCTGGAAGCCCGCCAGGAGCAGATCGCGGTGTGGTTGGCCGGTGACGGCAAGGACGCCAAGCCGTTGTCGGTGGTGAAGGTCCACGAACTGTTGGCGCGGCAGGGGTGTGTGGTGCCGTATCGGACGTTGCACCGGTTCGCCGCCGAACGGTGCGGGTTCCGCGTGAAGGACACCACCGTGCGGGTCGCCGACGGCGAGCCCGGCGTCGAGCTGCAGGTCGACTTCGGACACCTGGGCTACCTGACCGGCGAAGACGGTCGCCGGCGGAAGGTCCACGCCCTGATCTTCACCGCCTGCTACTCGCGGCACCTGTTCGTCTGGTTGACGTACTCGCAGACGTTGGTGGCGGTCATCGCCGGCTGTGAAGCGGCGTGGGCGTTCTTCCAGGGTGTGTTCAAGGTGCTGATCCCCGACAACATGAAGGCCATCGTCACCGACCCCGATCCGGTGAACCCGCGCCTGTCCCAAGGCTGGCTCGATTACGCCCAACACGCCGGGTTCGGCACCGACCCGGCCCGCGTCAGATCACCGAAGGACAAACCGAAGGTCGAGCGGGCGGTGCAGTACGTCCGCGGCAACTTCTGGGCCGGTGAGGTGTTCACCAGCCTGGAGGAAGCCCAACAACGCGCCACGGTGTGGTGCGCCGAGCGGGCCGGGATGCGGATCCACGGCACCCTGCAGGCCCGCCCGGCGGAGGTGTTCGACGAGCACGAGGCCGGGGTGCTGTTGCCCGTCCCGCCGGCGTATGACGTGCCCGTGTTCAAGACCGTGAAGGTGCACCGCGACTTCCACGTCGAGGTCGCCCGCGCCCTCTACTCGGTGCCCGGCGCCTACCTCGGCCACCAGCTGGACGTGCGCGCCGACCGGGAACTGGTCAAGCTGTACCACCGGGGCCGGCTGGTCAAGACCCACCCCCGCCAAGCGCCGGGGGGCCGATCCACCGACCGCGACGACCTGCCCGCAGAGAGGTCCGGCTACGCGTTACGGGACCTGACCCGCCTGATCAGCACGTGCGCGGTCCACGGGTCGAGTATCGGGATCTACGCCGAGCGGCTCCTGGACGACCCGCTGCCGTGGACGCGGATGCGCGCGGTGTACCGGCTCCTTGGGCTGGTCCGCCGCTACGGCAACGGGCCGGTCGAAGCCGCCTGCTCCCGCGCCCTGGACCTCGACGTGGTGTCGGTCACCAAGATCGCCTCCATGCTGGAGCGGGCCACCGAGGACACCCTGCCGCTGCTACCGACTGGCACCATCCCCGGCGGCCGGTTCGCCCGCCAACCCGCCGAGTTCGCCACCCGGCCGACGGCCTTCGCCAGTGACCGGACCAGCCCCGCTGCCATCCAGGGGACCACCCCTGCCAGTCACCGGACCCCCACCGCCGGCGGTCCGGTCGCCACGTTGACCCTGGTCCGCGACGACGGACCCGACACCCTCTTCGAGGAGGAGCACCGATGACCACCATGACCAGACCCCCGGCGCCGGTCGACCCGGTCGGCGTCGACCTGACCCGCACCCTGCGCGCCCTGAAGCTGGGCGGCATGGCCGACACCCTGCCCGAACGGCTCCACCTGGCCCGCCAGCAACAGCTGGGCCACGCCGCGTTCCTCGAACTCGTCCTGTCCGACGAGGTCACCCGCCGCGAGGGCCGCTCCGCGACCCTCCGCGCCGCCAAGGCCGGCCTGGACCCCACGATGCGGCTGGACACCTTCGACGACCAACCCGACCTCACCTACGACCGGCACCTGTGGTCCGACCTGACCACCCTGCGGTTCGCCGAAGCCGGCACCGGCGTCCTCATCCTCGGCCCCGTCGGCGTCGGCAAAACCCACCTCGCCACCGCGCTCGGGCACATCGCCATCCGTCGCCGCCTGACCGTCGGCTTCCACCGCGCCGACAAACTGTTCACCCGGTTGCGGGCGGCCCGGCTCGACAACACCCTCGAGGCCGAGCTCCGACGCCTGACCAGCATCGACCTGCTCATCGTGGACGACTTCGCGCTGCGGGCCCTCGACGCCACCCAAACCAACGACTTCTACGAGATCGTCGTCGAACGTCACCGCCGCGCCGCCACGATCTGGGTGTCGAACCGAGAACCCGCCGAATGGCTCGGCCTGACCACCGACGCCCTCCTCGCCCAATCCGCCATCGATCGACTCACCTCAGGCGCGCACACCCTCGTCGTCGAAGGCCCCTCCTACCGCCAACGCGGGCGCGTCACCGTTGACCCCAGAAACGAGGTCCGCCATGCTCGATAACACTTCCAAGTGGTCCCATGCTCGTGGCAACACGGTGGTCCCATCACGCTGGCAAGCGACA